>CANJQT010000102.1 GCA_947476475.1 Paracoccaceae bacterium
CGCCGCCCGGGTGGGTGAGATCATGGCGAAGACCGAGCTTTCGCCCTTTGCCAAGCGCAAGCCCGACCAGCTTTCCGGGGGGCAGAAGCAAAGGGTGGCTCTGGCCCGTGCGCTGGTCAAGCGGCCCCGGCTGCTGTTGCTGGATGAACCCTTGGGCGCGCTGGACAAGAAACTGCGGGCGGCGATGCAGCTGGAGTTGAAGCGGCTGCAGCATGAGGTGGGGATCACCTTCATCATGGTGACCCATGATCAGGAGGAGGCGCTGGTCATGGCCGACCGGATCGCGATCCTGAAGGACGGGCGGCTGGTGCAAGTCGGCACGCCCCATGAGGTTTATGAGTCCCCCGCCAGCCGCTATGCCGCCGATTTCATCGGGCTGATGAACTTCATCGAGGTCGCGGGCGGAGTTCAGGCAATCCGGCCCGAACGGATCCGGCTTTTCCCCAAGGGGGCGGAGACCCGGACCGAAGGCCGCGTCACCGCCCGGGCCTATCACGGGCTGGACCTGATGCTGCATGTCGCAACACCGCTTTCCCCCCGCCCGCTGACTGTGCGCGTCACCGCCGATGCGGCTGACCGCCATGCGCTGGCCGAGGGGGCGACTGTCGCGCTTGGCTGGAACGCAGCCGATACCAGACACTTCACGGATTGATCAGGAGGACCCGATGGCCCAGAAGACCTTTGCCTTTTTCCCCGAAGCGGCCTTTGGCCCGGCGCTGAACTCGGTCGGGATCGCCCAAGCGGTTGAGGCGCTGGGCCACCGGGCGGTGTTCCTGTCCGACCCAGGATTCGTGCCGGTCTATGAGGGTTACGGGTTCGAGGCGCATCCCGTCGCCCTGTCCGAACCCATGCCGCCCGAGCAGATGGCGAAATTCTGGGAAGATTTCATCAACGGCCATATCCCGAACTTTCGCAAGTCGCCGTATGAACAGATCGACAACTATGTGAAGGACTGCTGGACCGCGATCGTGGACAGCGCGAAATGGGCGCAGAAGGACCTGCCCGGCGTGCTGGCGCGGGTGAAGCCCGATGTGATTGCAGTGGACAACGTGATCCTCTTCCCGGCGATCAAACAATATGGCGTGCCTTGGGTGCGCGTCATTTCGTGTTCCGAAAACGAGATCGAGGATGAGGAGATCCCGCCGCATCTTTCGGGCTGCGCCGAAAAGGATTTCGCGTGCCACCAAGCCTATCGCGACCACTTCAACGCGGTGATCAAGCCGATCCACGATGATTTCAACGCATTCCTCGTGGCGAATGGCGAGGCGGCTTATCCGATCGGCCAGTTCTTCGAGGCCTCGCCTTACCTCAATCTCCTCCTCTACCCCGAGCCGGTGAAGTTCAACCGCAAGCATCCGCTGGACCCCAAGCAGTTTCAGTATCTGGAGGGTTGCGTGCGGAAAGAGGTGCCCTATGAGGTGCCGCAGCTCACGAAGAACAACGATGGGCCGCTGCTTTACGTGTCCTTCGGGTCGTTGGGCGCGGGGGATACCGATCTGTTGAAGCGGATCATTGGCGCTGTGGCAAAGTCGCGGTTCCGGGCGCTGGTGAATATCGGGGATTATGCCAGTGAATACAGCGATCTGCCAGGCAATGTTCATCTCTCGAACTGGTTCCCGCAGCCCTCGGTCATTCCCCAGGTCGATGCGGTGATCCATCACGGGGGGAACAATTCCTTCACCGAATGCCTCTATTTCGCCAAGCCCGCGATCATCATGCCCTATGTCTGGGACGGGCATGACAATGCGATGCGGGTGCAGGAAACCGGCCATGGCTTCAAGATGCACCGCTATGATTGGAGCGACGACGAGCTGATCGCGAAGCTGGAAACCTGCATCAGCGACAAGGCGATGGCGGCGAAGCTCAAGGCGACGTCCAAGCACATGCAAAGCCAGAACGGCCCGGCCAAGGCGGCGAAGCTTCTGGAGGCTTTGCTGTGAGTTCTGCCCCGCATCTGCATGACGCCTCGACCCGGTTTGATCTGGTCGACTGGGGTGCGCAGCCGGAAGCGATTTCCGGGGCATCGCATTCCACGGGGCGACTCGTGCACAAGGGGCCGGGAAACCGGCCGGAGATTGGCATCTGGGTCTGTAGCCCTGGCGAATGGCGGCTGGCCATTCCGCGCGACGAGCTGTGTCATTTCGTGGCGGGGCGGGCGAGTTACACCCGAGATACGGGCGAGCAGGTCGGGGTCGGCCCGGGCACGCTTGTGATGTTTCCGGCCGGTTGGGCGGGCACTTGCACGGTCCATGAGACCGTGCGCAATACCTATATGTTGGCCGAAGACGCGCCTGAAAGGATCTTGAACATGACTGCCACCCCCCGCATGCACAAACCTCTGGAAGCTACCGATCTGGTCGACTGGGGCGTGATCCCGACGATGATCGAGGGCGAAAGCCGCACCTCGGGCCTGGTGATCCACAAGGGGCCGAATGGCGAGAGCGAAAGCGGGCTTTGGGTCTGCACGCCGGGGAAATGGTTTTGCCATGTGACCCGGGACGAGTTCTGCCATTTCCTGGAGGGGCGCTGCACCTATGTCCATGAAAGCGGTGAAGTGATTGAAATCACGCCGGATACCGCCGCTTTCTTTCCGCAGAACTGGAAGGGCGTCTGCACCGTGCATGAGACGATCAAGAAGGTTTACATGATCCGATGACCGGGCCTATGCGCTTTTCCCCCTATCAGCCCGCCCTGTTTCTGTGCCCGGAGTACCGGCCGCTTTCGGCCGCATGCCGGCCGGTGATCGACCCCGCGACGCTGGCGGTCGTGGGCCAGATCGCCGAGGCCGGGCCGGAGGAGATGGCGGGGGTTCTTGCCTCCGCGAACCGGGCGCAAGCTCTGTGGAAGCGACTGGATGCCAAGAGCCGGGCCAAGGCGCTGCATGAACTGGCCAGCCGGATCGAGGCGGCAGATCACCGGCCTGCTGCCGTGCTGATGAGCCGCGAGATGGGCAAGCCCTACCCAGAGGCAATTGGCGAGATCGCCAATGTCGCGCCGATCTTCCGCTATTATGCCGAAATGGCGCGGGACGAGGCGGGGAAGGTCGCGGGGACCACTCAGGCCGGGTCGTTCCAGTATGCGCGGTATGAACCCTATGGGGTTTCGGTGCATATCATGCCGTTCAACTTTCCGGTGCTGCTGATGTGCTGGACAGTGGCGGCGTCGCTGGCGGCGGGGAATGCCTGCGTGATCAAGCCAGCACCCGCGACAACGCTGTCGACGCTGGAATTTATGAAGCATTTCATTGGACTGCCGGAAGGTCTGGTGTCCTGCCTGCCCGGTGGGGCGGCGCTGGCTGAGGCGCTGATCGCCTCGCCCCTGACCCATGCGGTGGCCTTTACCGGATCGGTCGCGGCGGGGCGGGCGGTGGGGGCGGCAGCTGCGCAGGCGATGAAACCGGCGGTGATCGAAGCGGGCGGATCGGACCCGATGATCATCTGCGACAGCGCTCCATTGAACGTGGCGGCGGCGGGGGCGGTGACGGCGGCGTTTCACCTTACGGGGCAGGTCTGCACCTCGGCCGAAAGGTTCTATGTGCATGAGGCGGTCCATGACGCCTTTGTCGAGGAATTCGCGCGCAGGACGCGGGCCTTGCGGATCGGCAACGGCCTTGCCCGCAGCGAGATCGGTCCCCTGGTCAGCGAGGCCGCCCGGGCCAAGGTGATGCGGCTGGTCGAGGATGCGCGCGCCAAGGGGGCGGTCGTTGTGACTGGCGGGCGCGTGCCGGCTGATCAGCCGAAGGGCTGGTTCTATGAGCCGACGATCTTGACTGGCTGCCATCCCGACATGGCGATCCTGACCGAGGAATGCTTTGGCCCGGTCGCGGCAGTGACCAAGGTGAAGGGCTTTGACGAGGCGATTGCACTGGCCAACGCCTCGCCCTTTGGCCTTGGCGCCTCGGTCTTCACCACGCGGCTGGATGAGGCGATGGAGGCGGCGGATCGGCTGGAAGCAGGGATGGTCTGGGTCAACAACCCCTTGATCGACAATGACGCGTTGCCTTTCGGGGGCTGGAAGGCCTCGGGCCTCGGGCGGGAACTGGGGCGGCAAGGGCTTGATGCGTTCCGGCGGTCGAAGATGGTGATCATCGACCACAAGCCGGTGATCCAGGGCTGGTGGTACCCCTATCCCGACGACTGGTTCCTGGACGCAGGCGGGCGCAAACTGACCTGACCCCCGAGGTCAGGTCGCGTCGGCGCCGTCGGGCAAGCCTGTTGGCGGCGGCATTTAGACGAGAAGTCGGCAAAGTGATGTGGCTTCGCCCCATTCGCACTTAACATTCCACTATGCAGCTTTTGTATTTCAATGACTTAGGCAGAGAAGGTTCGATTTCAGTCTATTCCCCTCCGCCACTCGCGCTCGCGACAGCAATCTCCCGATCCGGCTCCGGCCGGATTTTTCAGTTTTTTCAGGGGTTATGTGGGATGAGCTGCTCACTGGCATCGGTCCATAAAGGCCCGAAAGTGTTCTCTCGTGGCCGATATTCTCCTGGCCTGTTGCCTGCGCCGTTTTGGTGTTCATGTATTAACCTATTATATTATAATTAATTTTAGGAGTGTTCGCTTGCTTTTTGACCGGGGCGGCGTTTGGGTCAAGATGCGACCCGGGTCCAACCTTCGGTGATGGTTTTTGGAGACGATCCGGATAGCACTGAGGGGGGAAGCGGACGGATGCAAGTGCGGCATGACCAACAGTCAGTTTCCATGTAGTGGCAATTGAGCAGCCTCAACCCGTCGGGTGGGCATCTTGGTCGCGTTGGGCGGAAAGCGGACGTTTGGTGCGCCGAGCGCCGAGGTCCCCTGTGCGGATGAACCAGACACTTGATCGCCCAGTTGCCAAAATAGAACGAAGTGTGGCAGGCTATATCCAACGAGGGGGATCAAAGACATGCCGATCCACGACAGCAAGAGCGCTGCGGAAACTCACCTTCACTTGCATAGCCATTTGCCATCAGATCCTGCGTTGCGGGTCAAGGCTCTCGAAAGCTTGGCCATCGAGCGAGGGATTGTCACAACTGAAACCTTGGACAATTGGGTCGAAGCCTATCGAGAACATATCGGACCACGGCGTGGCGCAGAGGTGATTGGCAAAGCTTGGGCGGATCAAGATTTTCATGCGCGATTGATGGAAAACGCTGCTGAAGCGATCAAGGAACTGGGCCATGAAGGGCAGGCGACCGGCGATTTGAAGGCAGTGGAAAACACCGACAAAGTCCATAACCTTGTGGTTTGCACGCTTTGTTCTTGCTACCCATTCGGTATCCTTGGGATTTCACCGCCGTGGTACCGGTCCGCCGCGTATCGCGCACGTGCCGTACGCGAACCGCGGGCCGTCTTGCTGGAATTCGGGGTCAACATTGCGGATGACGTCGAAGTCCGAGTCTGGGATTCGACAGCTGAACTGCGCTACTTGGTGGTTCCCCAGCGGCCGAAAGGTACGGACGGGTTTTCCGAAGAAATGCTTAGCAAACTGGTAACCCGTAATTCGATGATTGGCACTGATCGCGATCTGAGAGCGGGCGAAGTCTGATGGACGGCATCCATGACCTCGGCGGCAAGCAGGGATTTGGCACTGTCAAACAGCAGCGCGATTTCATCGCGTTTGAAACCTCTTGGGAAGCCCGGATGTGGGCACTTTCTTTTTTCGTGGGCTCTCCGGATTTGACGACTGACCGTTTCCGGCACCTGATCGAGCTTCTCGACCCAGTTGATTACCTGACCCACAATTATTTCGACAAATGGTATTTCTCGATCGTGACCGACATGGTTGAGTCCGGTATCTTCAGTGATGAAGAGCTGAAGTCAGGCCGCGCGTCCGTTTCCGCGCCGCCGCCAGCCAGCCTATCGCTTGCGGGGGTCCTTGAAACAGTGCGTGGATACTCCCGTAGTGCCAAACGCGAAATTGACGACGCACCAATCTACTCTGTCGGCCAAATCGTCCGGACACAGAAGTACGGGATTTCGGGGCATACGCGCTTGCCTGCTTATGCGCGTAACCGCCAAGGCGACGTGATCGCATATCACGGTTCCCACGTTCTGCCTGACACAAATGTCAACAATGTCGAAGCGCCTCAACACCTCTATACGATCCGGTTTGCCGCGCAAGAATTGTGGGGGCCGGACGCTGCGCAGAATGATTTCATCAACATTGATGCTTGGGAAAGCTATCTTGTTCGGGCCTGAGGATCCTCTTGCGCCTCGGCAAGCGATCTTTGCCGAAGCATGGCACGCCCAAAGTTTGGCGTTAGCATATGCGATGATCCAGGCGGGAAGGCTCACACCCTCAAAATGGGGTGAGGCGCTGGGTTTCGAGCTGAGAGAGGCCGAGGCCAAAGGTATGCCCGACACCGATGACAGCTACTATCACGCAGTCCTTGGAGCACTGGAGCGTCTGTCCGCAAGCGACGTGGGGATTTCCCGGCAATCGCTGCACCAAAGAAAAATAGACTGGGAAGCGGCCTATAATAACACGCCGCATGGCAAACCAGTCCTCTTGTCGGCTGCTGAGAAGGGAGAGGGCAGTGTCAGATAAGGTCGGCTTGAGACGGGCAGAGTGGTCACCTAGCATCGGGTTATGACCCAACGCTCCCCTTTTCGGTACTTCAAGACGTCCCCCGAGTATCCGTCATGCGCAAGGGCTTTTTGGGGTCCACATTCGGTTAGCCTTGACCAGGGCGTTTGCGGTTTCAAGGAGCTTTCGCATGATGGCGACGATGGCGACCTTTGGGGGTTTTCCGGCGGCGCGAAGGTGGGTATATTTTGCCTTGAGATCTGGGTTGAACCGCATGGCGGCCAAGGCCGGCATGTAGAGTGCATCGCGTAGGGTTTTGCGTCCGCCACCGATGACAGCTCGTCCTTTCCATGTGCCGGATTCTCGGTTGTAGGGAGCCAGTCCTGCAAGGCTTCCCGCCTGTTTTCGGTCAATTGTTCCTATCTCCGGCAGGAAGGTCCTGCTTGTTCACATAGTTTATCCATTTTTCTGCACAATACAGTCAAACGAGCGGCACCGAAGTGCGACAGGTCAATCTTTGGGTGCAGTGACGAAGGTCAATGCGTTTTGGGCGGATGATGCAAATGTCCGACTATGGCGCGGGGAGGAAAGGAGGCGTCATGTTTTCCAGTCGAGACGAGGCAGGGCGCAAACTGGGTCAGCGATTGCTTCCGATGCAGGTTGAAGCGCCTGTGGTCTTGGCCTTGCCTCGTGGTGGTCTGCCGGTCGCCGCACGGGTAGCAGAGGCATTGAATGCTCCTCTTGACTTGATGCTGGTTCGTAAGATCGGGGTGCCTGAACACCGCGAACTGGCCGTCGGCGCTATCGCCGGGCCTGATGGCAGTCAAATCGTGATAAACCGCGATGTGGCGGCAATGGAGGGGTTGGACAAGGAAGATATTGAGAAATTGGCCGAACCGGAGCGGGTGGAACTTCGCCGCCGCCAAGGTCTGTATCTGAAAGGCCGCGAGCCTGTGGCATTGGCCGATAGGACGGTGATCCTTGTGGATGACGGGATTGCGACAGGCGCCACGGCAAAAGCCGCGCTACTGGCGATCCGCCAGGCCGGGCCGAAGCGGATCGTGCTTGCCGTTCCCGTGGCCTCGACTGAAGCGATCACGGCACTGCGGTCCTTTGCGGATGAAATAGTCTGCCTCGAAGCCCCGCCAATGTTCTACGCTGTAGGAGCGCATTATCGCGACTTTCCCCAAGTCGAAGATGCAGAGGTGATCAGTATTCTCGCTTCGCACATGCAGCGGGCTAAGCCCCCTAATGGGTGAATGGTACGGAAGTGCACACTGCTAAGGTGTGATTGGCGGCCGACTATTCAGGCCGTGAGAATTGCAGCCAGATAGGCCTAGCGGATCCATATGCTGGCTGGACATTTCCGGCATCACTCACTTGAACACTCATATCATGGCCATCAATGGTTTTTCATCTGGTTTCGCGTTAACGGCTGCGGCGAGGGCGACCAACTGATCCGAAAAATCCCCATGTTGATAATTGCGTGTATGCCGATGAAAAATTTGGACGCGCCGCGCCAGAGCAATATCCACAAGCAGTGACTTTCTGATCAACTTCAATGGCTGTCGTCAGAATTGAGAGCAGAAGAGTCGTTGGTCTATCAGGGGTGACGTCGGTTGGATTGATATTGAACAGTGCAAGGTCTGTTTTATTGACCGTTGATCCATCAGGGTAGAACTGGCCAACTTCGGTCAGATGAAGCTGCGGATCGTCGCCAACGCGCCATCCAGCGCCTTTCCTTCTTCGTCCAAAAGCGCCGCCTCTCGTAGGCGCGCTGCCCAAAGTGCGGCGTCTTCGCGCCCAGCGACAATTGCGATCCCCTCCAGGACCCTGTCGAACTTTGACATACCTCGGGCATGGGTATCTGAATAACCTTTGATCAAGCGGCGGCAACGGATCACTTCAACCGCCAGATCGTATTGGGGCAGATATCCCAAGGCTGTGTTGATCCATCCCTCCAGATGCTCCACCTCCTGCGAGTGGCGCCACGTACGGAGCCGCCAGCCTTTTAGGCCGCCAAGCAGATACAAGGTCAGAAATGCGCCCATTGTATCGGTTCGCATCCGGTGGCCCCGATTGAACAGATGGTTGATCAACTTCATCCGGCGCTTATTGGCTTGCCACCGCGCACCCATTCTGGCGGGCAAGAGCGAGACGATCTCTTCCGCACGAGGATGAAGAAATTCTGTCAGGTGGATCAGGTTCCTTTCCTTAGCACCCATCTCGCGGGCGATGCGGGTCATCCGGCCGGTGCGCGTTTTCAAATCGGCGACTCGGATTATGTCGTCATATACCATTGCATTGGCAACGTACTTGGCCGCAGCCAGCGACAGAGTAAATGGCGCGTTGTCTTGGGCCAGGATGCGATCCAGCCGATCAAGATAAACTGCACCATAGTCAATATCTTGAAATTCTACGACTTTCCTCAAGCCCAATGCAGCCAATTCTGCCACTGGCGCCGGCATGTCCATGACTCGGGCGCCGAGCGTAGCCCAAGCTGCACGCAGTTTCTCGGGCCCTTTGGGGGGCATTGCCGAGATAGTGGTCTTGGCCAGATGGGGGGCCTCGTGCTGCGATTGAGTGGCGTCAAAACCTGCCGAAAACGCGCGCAGGCTACCCTCAACTCCCTTGCCAGAGGCCTGGATCGCGGCCTCGAATGCCTTGCGCGGAAACGGCAAGACCCCTGAAGCGGCCAAAGCGCCAAACAGACTGGCCGAGATAACCGACCCCGCCTGGACCGCAAGTGCATCAAAATCGGCCGCGATAAGGCGGCGGGCGGCAATTTCGGCTGCTGCCATCACTTCGGCGCTATCAGCAATCCCGTTGCCTGGTGCCACCTTTTCCGAAACCGCCAGCGCACGGTGTGTCGAGGTGATAAGGACTGTGCGGTCCGGCGTCACAAAACCGCGCATGATCGAACGGCCCGCCTCCATCATTTCTGCGGTGATCATCACATCCACATCGCCCGCTGTCGGCATCAGCGAAAAGACGGGCGTAATGGGGCCTTCTGGCGCCATCTCTACATAGTAGACCGTGGCCCCAGTCCGCTGGGCCACACCGGCAACCGAGGTGGCTTGCGCCACATAGCCGTTGGCTCGGGCCAGATCCTCGATCCAGCCAGTCAGAACGCCGCCGCCCTGACCGCCAACCGCCAAAAGCGCCAACTTGATTACGCCGCCAATAATCGGATCGGGCGGGGCAGGCGGCATGGACGGCAAGACGTTCAATTTGCGCCCCTTTCGAAAGTCAACTGTCGAGCGTCGCGGCGGCGCTGCAACCAGCCGATAGCTGCACCTCGCAGCCCCGCTACCCGCCGCTCCCAGGTCCCCGGATTATGCACCACGTCAGCGCGGTAGAAGCTGGGGCAAAGTATGGCGGCATCGGAAACTTCACCGCAGTTCCCACAGCCGACGCAGGACTGGTCAATCGTGGCCACCGGATCATCGCGCAAGGGGTCGTCCAACTGTTTGACTGACAGCGATGGGCAGCCTGATAAGCGGATGCAGGCGTGATCTCCGGTGCAGACCGCCTCGTCAATGCCAAAGCGCGGGGTCGCAACCCGACGACCATCTTTGATTGCCATTTGCGCCAAGGGCTTTTCGCGACGCTGTTTGTTCAGCATGCATTCAGATGAGGCGACGATCACCTTTGGCCCCGGTTCGGAGGTCGTCAGCGCCTCGCGGATCGTGTCGCGCATTTTTGCCACATCATAGGTCCGGTCGATCTGGCGAACCCACGTGATGCCGATGCCGTTCAATGCCTTGGCGATCGGGTTCTTGGTCGCTTTGGTGGCATTGTCGGCGCGTGAGGACATGACATCCTGCCCACCCGTTGCCGCCGAGTAGAAATTATCGACCACAATCGCCACGCCATCGGACTTATTGAACGCCATGTTGGTAAAAGACGAGCTCAACCCGTTATGCCAAAATCCACCGTCGCCGATGATCGCGACAGGTCGGCGTTCACCCCCTCCGTCAAAAGCGCCGTTGCCTGCTGGGCCCAGACCAAAGCCCATCGTCGCGCCGCCAATTTCAAAGGGCGGCAAGGCTCCGAAAAGGTGACAACCAATGTCTGCGGCAATCTGATGCTTGCCGAGTTCTTTTTCCACCATCTTCATTGCAGCGAAAATTGGCCGTTCCGGGCAGCCAGTGCAAAAGCCGGGTGGGCGGATCGGCACGGTCCTGCTTAGGTCGGGGATAGCAGGGTGGTCCACATTGGGTGCGCGCACTATTGCCGCCAGCATCGCAGGGGCTGCTGTCTTGATGAATGACGTGACCGCCTCAAGCATTACCGCGCCAGTATATTCCCCGGCCATCGGGAACATGCCCTTGCCATGCAGCTTGGTCTGCGATTCCGCCCGATAAAGGAAGCTTCCAAGCTGGGTCTCGATGAATTCAGGTTGCCCTTCTTCGACCACCAGAAGATGCGACTTGCCAGCGGCAAAGGCCAGAAACTCGTCGCTGATGAGGGGGTAGGTCACGTTAAGCACATAGATCGGCACCTCGGTCCTGCCAAAGATGTCGGCCAGACCCAAACGCTGCAAAGCTCTTATTAGACCGTTATACATACCGCCCTGCACAACGATGCCGAAATCCCGATCCTTTGAACCAAAAACCTCGTTCAACTGGTTGTCGCGAATGTATTTTTCCGCTGCGGGCCAGCGGTTTTTGATCTTGTCCTGTTCATGCAGATAAGACATCGGCGGCAGGACCACGCGGGCAAAATCTGACCGCGGGCTGGACAGCGCATCGCGCACGTTCAGCTTGGGTTTTTGGTTGTCACGGCACAGAAATGTGCCTGTCAGATGGCAAGACCGGATGCGAACCATCAGCATGACCGGCGTGTTTGACGCCTCGGACAACTCAAATCCATCTGAGACGGATTTGACGATCGAAGTCAGGTTCGGGCGCGGGTCCAGAAGCCAGAACTGCGACTTCATCGCAAAGGCATGGGTGCGTTCCTGCATGATGGAACTGCCCTCGCCGTAATCCTCGCCCACGATGACCAGGGCCCCTCCGGTTACGCCCGATGATGACAGATTTGCCAGAGCATCCGAGGCGACATTCACCCCGACAGGGCCCTTGAAGGTTACAGCGCCACGAATGGGATAGTGAACGCTGGCCGCCAACATCGCTGCGGCCGCCGCTTCATTGGCATTGGCTTCGAAACGGATGCCAAGTTCCCCCAGAAGGTCCTGCGCATCGGCCAGAACATCCATGAGATGGCTGATTGGCGCCCCCTGATAGCCGCCCACATAGCCTACCCCGGACTCCAGAAGGGCCTTGGTGATGGCCAAGATCCCTTCGCCAGTGAAAGTCTCCCCTTCTCCCAGTCGCAGATGCTCAATCTCGGCTTTGAAGGACCGTTCTGCCATGTCAGATCTCGTGTTTTCTGATGTTCGCCAACATCTTTTGAAGGGTCCCGACAAAATCCGCGCGTTCATGATCAGAGATGCCGCGGAACATCCGCTCATTGGCTGTAGCCATGTGCGGCCACAGGGCTTCAAACGCGGCGCGCCCCGGATCAGTGACGAAGACACGCGTCGCTCGGCTGTCGCCCGGATCAGTTTCACGGCGCACAAGACCTTCGGTATCCAATTGATCCAAAGCACGCGAGAGGGTGGATTGCTCAGTCACAGTCAAAACCGCCAATTCGCGTATCAGCGGGCCTTCGATCACGCTTAGTACTGACAGGGCCCGCGCCTTGGGCGTGGTCAAGCCGAGTTCAGCCATCTCGTCACGCAGGTCGGCATTGTAGCGGCCAATGATACGGTTCATGAGATACGGCACGAAGTTGGTCAGACCAACTTCGCCCAGTCTGGGCAAAATCGTTGGCAACTCCTCGCTCATGCACCCTGCCTTTTTGCATCGCAAAAACCAGACCAGTGCGAAATTCCAGGGTCGGCATTAGCAGAGGCGCGGGTGCGGAAATTCATGCTCACGCGCGGCACCCATGAATATCCTGATCCAGCGATTCCATTCTTACGCACGCGGCACGAGCGCCAACGCGCGGATCGGGCTGCCAGTGCCGTTCTTGATCTTGAGGGGCGCCGCTATGAGGATCGCCCCTTTCGCGGGCAACTTGTCCAGATTTGCAAGGCTGGCCAGTCCGTAGCAGTTGTTCTTGTGCAAGAGATTATGTGCTGGGAACGGCGGGGTCATGCCGCCCGCCTGACCCGCATCGGTGCCGATGCACTGGCTGCCCCAGCCGACAATACCCTTGGACAAAAGATAGTCTATCACTTCGGC
>CANJQT010000103.1 GCA_947476475.1 Paracoccaceae bacterium
CAATGGCCGCGGAAAGGGTCAGATAGTAATGGCCGATTGGAAAACCCTTTTTGAAGGTGAAGGGGCCGATCGATAGCGTGCGCCCACTGGTGCCCCCCAGACTTGGGCCGACGTGTGATGTTCCAAGCGTATGGCGGATGAGCCACAAATAACCGGTCATCACCGGGCCATCCTTGCCCCCATGCTCAAGGTTGGCATCGGATGATCGCATGAAGTAGGCGGCCATCAGAGGCGTGATCAATCGCGCAACCAAGAGTGAGAACAGAACGGAAATCGCGACTGTCAGGCCGAATTGTCGGAAATACTGCCCCGGTATGCCCGGCATGAAGGATACCGGCACAAAGACCGCCACAATGGTCATCGTTGTCGCAATCACCGCAAGGCCGATTTCATCTGCCGCCTCGATCGCCGCCCTATACGGGGTTTTCCCCATGCGGATGTGGCGGGCGATATTTTCGATTTCAACAATCGCGTCATCGACCAAAATGCCGGTTGCGAGCGTCAGCGCAAGGAAGCTGACCAAGTTCAGAGAGAAGCCAAGCAGATCCATGATCCAGAAGGTAGGGATAGCCGACAGCGGCAGCGCCACTGCCGATATCAGGGTGGCGCGCCAATTCTTGAGAAACAAGAAAACCACAATGACCGCCAGAAGTGCGCCCTCCAACAGGGTGTGCAGCGCCGCTTCATAGTTGCCGTAGGTGTACTGGACCGAGTCATCAACCTTTAGGATCTGCACCTCTGGATGGTCCTTGGACAATTGTGCCAATGTCTGTTCAACCGTCTCAGCCACGGTCACTTCGCTTGCGCCCTTCGACCGAAAGATCCCAAAAGTCACAACCGGTTCGCCATTGAAGCGCGAGTAGGACCTGAGTTCTTCATAAGTGTCCGTGATTTCGCCAAGATCACCCAAGCGCACGAAGCGGCCAGACCGCAGGGCGATGGTCGTCTCTGCCAATTGGCTTGCAGAGGCTGCATCCCCCAAGGTTCTGATCGCCTGTTCACCACTGCCCAGTTTGGACCGGCCAGAGCCGACATCGGCATTGGTCAGACGCAGCTGGGCATTCACTTCTGATGCGGTAATGCCGAAGCTGTCCAGCTTCAGCTGGTCCAATGTGACCCTGATCTCGCGGTCGGCCCCGCCATACCGATCAATTCGCCCAATCCCTGGCTTGACGCGCAAGGCACGCATCACTGTGTCATCGACATACCATGACAACTCTTCGATGGTCATGCCAGGCGAAGAAACGGCGTAGTTCAGGATTGCCTGCCCCTCGACATCGATCTTGGAAACGATGGGGGTATCGACCGTCGACGGCAAATTTCCTCGCACCCGGTCAACAGCATCCTTGGTATCGTTGAGGGCGATTTGTGTTGGCACATCCAGCCGGAATTCTGCCACGGTCGTTGATAACCCATCATTGACAGACGAGGTCACGTTTTTGACCCCTACGATACCTGACAGGGCGTCCTCGATCTTGCGGGTGACCTGAGTCTCCAGCTCGGCTGGTGCGGCTCCAGGCTGCGACACTGATACGGCGATCAGCGGCACGTCGATATTGGGGAAGCGGGTGATTGGCAGTCTGTTGAATGACTGCCATCCCAGAAACATGAGCATAAAGAAACCGAGAATCGGAGCTATCGGATTCTTGATGGCCCAAGCGGAAAAGTTCATCGTCGCCCCCTAGTTGGTCGCAGGCGCGGTTTCGACCGGCACCGGGTTGACCATGTCGCCATCCCGCACGAATGACGCGGCCTTGGCCACAACATTCATATCCTTCGTCACCCCGTAAACGATCTCGACAAGGTCGCCGTCGCGTACCCCAGTCCCGACGCCTAGCCGGTGAACCTGACCTTTTTCATCAACAGACATGACAAAACCGCCCTGTTCGTCTGTTCCGATCGCCGTGATGGGTACGGCCAGAACTTCGCGTTCCGATATTGCAATACTGGCGTCAAGAAACATGCCGGATCTTACGCGGTCTGCCTGATCAATGGTAATCCGCGCGCGTCCAAGGCGCGTCACCGTGTCAATTGAGGGTTCGAGCAAACGTACCTTGCCTGTCAACTCCACCGCGGTGCCGGCGGTCCGCATGATAACGGGCAGGCCCGGCGACACACGGGCCAAGTCCTGTTCGGCCACATCGGCATTCAATTCAAGCAACCCGTCGCGAACCAAGACAAACATCGGCGATCCAGCGGCGCTGGCAATCCCTCCGGCCACCACGTTCTTTTCAACGATTTCACCAGCAAAGGGTGCCTTGACCTGGGTGCGGTTCAGTTGCAGTTCGACGTTTTCCAATTGCGCATCGGCAAGTTCGAGCTGCGCCTTTGCCGCCAATGCCCCCTGCGTCGCAACCGTCACGCGCGCCGAAGCGGACGTGGCCGCGCTGTTGGCCTGATCCAGGGCTGCTTGAGACAGGTTGCCTTGCTTGCGCAACTGATCAGCCCGATTGCGAGCGCGGTTTGCTTCATCTGCAGCGCTTTGGGCCTCGACCAGTTGCGCTTCTGCTTGCGCAATCAGTGCGACTGCGGCCGCACGCGATGCCACAAGCTGGCTTTTTTGCAGCTTCAGCGACGTGTCCGAAAGTTGGGCCAGAACCGCCCCGGCGGCGACATGATCGCCGACTTCCGCAAGGATGTGGTCAATGGGCTGCCCCTCTATCTGCGGCTGTACCAGTACCCGTTCAACCGCCACCACCAACCCCGAGGCCCGTACGCGATCATGCAAGACCGCCAGCGTGACAGGCACTACTGAAATTGCGGGGCGTGATGCGGATTGGGGCAATGCGCCAGACTCTTGTCCGGTCACTGCTGCCGGATCACCAACTTCCGACGGCGGAGCATCAGGCCCACCACCTGCCAGAGACCAAACAACGATGAGAGCAAGCAAAGCAACGCCTGCCAGCAAAATGGTTTTCCTGTTCGAAGTCATCTTTTCAACTCATCTGCTGCAGCTTTGGCGCTGCAATGTCGGAAATGGTTTGGCGTATGGTTTGCAGAATTAGTCCGCGAAGGGCGTAACGCGTATCCTGGGATGTTCCATATCCTTTTGATACAACCCAAAGCGCAGCGCCTTTGTAAAGCATCATCAGAAAGCAACATTCGGCAGCATAATCTTTCCGAGGCTGTTCTGGTGGGCAACCGCTGATACGCGCAAAGACAATCCCAAGCAACCCGGTGACTGCCGATTCCATTGCCGAGACGGCTGCAGCGATTTCAGGTTTTCGTGACGCCGCAGCATCAATTTCGGCCCAAAGCGGCCCGTCGCAACTGTTCATTGCGTCAATCCGCCGTTCAAAGGCGCCTATCAGGGCTTCGACTGGATCCGAGGAGACCAAGACCTCTTCGAAGTCTTTCCTTACTGTGGCCAAGTCTTTTTCAACCATGGCAGCTACGATTGCATTCTTGGAAGGGAAGTAGCGGTAGAAATTCCCGGCACTCATGCCTGCGGCCCTTGCCAGGTCCTGCATGGATGCGCCGTCAAATCCCTTTTCGGCAAAGGCAAGCCTCACCGACTCAAGCAGGGCTGTGGTTCGATCGTCGATGGCCAGGGGCGCGAGTTGCATGAATAGCCTGCGTCAGAATGAACGTTCATTTTCATGCTAGGCATATGCCGGATGAACGTCAACTGACTGGATCATGCCCCGCCAGCCTAATAACTGCGGATCAGTCCAACAAGACGACCTTGAACCTTCACATGGTCTTCGGGCAGCACCCGTGTTTCATAAGCAGGGTTGGCGGCTTCAAGCGCAATCATGCCGCCACGGCGGCGAAAACGCTTCAGCGTGGCCTCGTGGTCGTCCACCAGCGCCACCACGATATCGCCGTTGTCGGCGGTTGACTGTTCGCGGATCACCACGATGTCGCCGTCGTTAATCCCAGCTTCGATCATCGAGTCACCCTTGACCTCAAGCGCATAGTGCTGGCCCTTGCCCGACAGCATCGAACCAGGCACGGCGATGTGATGCGATACTTCCGAAATCGCCTCGATGGGCACGCCGGCAGCAATCCGGCCCATAACTGGGAGTTCCAGGGCGTGGATGTTCGAAACTGGCATGGCACCACTTGGCGCATCCAGCCGATCACCCTTGATGACCTTCGGCGAAAAGCCGGGCCTTTCCATGGCCTCAGGCAGCTTTACAATTTCAATGGCGCGGGCGCGATGCGCCAACCGGCGAATGAAGCCGCGTTCCTCCAGCGCAGTAATGAGGCGGTGAATGCCGGATTTCGAGCGCAGATCCAGCGCTTCCTTCATTTCGTCGAACGAGGGGGGGACACCGTCACGCCCTGTGCGTTTTTGAATGAAATCCAGAAGTTCCAATTGCTTGCGGGTCAGCATTCTGCCTGTATCCTTCAGCCTGATGTCACACTGTTCCTGGGCTGTTCTACGCCTGTTCCCTATTTGTGTCAATCATTGCCGCAAGGATGGTATTTAGATCGGCAAATACTCTGCCATCTCTCCTGCTGCGCGTGGCCCGTCAGAAATTGGTCGGATCAACAATGCGTTTGCCTTGGTAAGAATCGACAACAGCGCTGAATCCTGTCTGCCCATCGGGGTTATGATCGGCCCGTATTCGCCTTCTGCAAGTTCGGCGCGCATATAGTGCGTGCGTGGCCCGTTCCCCTCGACCGCGGCAGCTAGGCGGGCCTTTCGCGGGGCGTGTCGGCCTTGAAGGCCCTGCAAATGCGCTAATAGCGGCAGCATGAACAGATGCCCACAGACGATGGCCGAAACGGGGTTGCCCGGCAGGCCCAGCATCACCGATGATCCCAATCGCCCAGCCATCAACGGTTTGCCGGGGCGCATCGCGACCTTCCAGAAGTTCTGCTCCAACCCCAGATCGCGCGCAACCTTGCCTACCAAATCATGGTCCCCTACCGACGCGCCGCCACTGGTGACAATCACATCCGCGCCCGCAGCCAGCGAAAAGGCAAACCGCAGGCTGTCTTCGTTGTCGCGCGCAAGGGGCAAAAGACGCACTTCCGCTCCAGCCTCCTCGGCCATAGCTGCAAGCGCGAATGCGTTCGACGCGATGATCTGATCGGCGCGCGGCGCCTCGCCGGGCATCACCAGTTCATCGCCGGTAGAAAGGATTGCCACCTGCGGACGACACGCAACTTCTACCTCTGGCAAGTTCATGGACGCTAGAAGGGAAAGGTCGGCCGGTCTCAACCTCTGCGGCGCGCGCAGGCGGTCTCCAAGTTTAAAGTCTTGGCCCAAGGGCCTGATATGATCTGATTTTTCCAGCCGTTGCCCAAGGATGATGCAGTCGGCGTCACGGTTGACATCCTCTTGCAGAACCACGCGATTTGCCCCTTCGGGAATCGGGGCGCCGGTGAAGATGCGTGCGGCTTCTCCGGTGCCGATCCGCCCCGAAAAGGCATGACCCGCGCCTGCCTCGCCAATCACCCGCAGTTTTCGACCGGGATGGTGGTCGTCATTGTGGATCGCATAACCGTCCATGGCCGAGGCTGCAAATGGCGGTTGGTTCAGACGTGCCACAGCGTCGGCGGCCAATACGCGGTTGGCGGCCTGACGAAGCGTAACGGTTTCAGCATCAAGCCGAGAGACCATTGCAAGAATACGCGCCAGCGCTTCTTCGACGGATATCACAGCTTCGCCTCGTAACGCCCTGATTTTCCGCCATCTTTTAAAACAACGCAAATCCCTTCGATCACCATGCTTTTTTCAACAGCCTTCAGCATGTCATAGACTGTCAGCGCCGCAACCGACGCGGCAGTCAGCGCCTCCATCTCGACGCCAGTCTGGCCGGTGGTCTTGACAGTAGCACGGATTTGCACACCGGGCAGCGACGGGTCGGCGCTAAGATCCAGGGCCACCTTGGTGATCGGCAAAGGATGGCATAGCGGGATCAGGTCCGCAGTGCGCTTGGCCGCCATGATCCCGGCCAGCCGGGCCACGGAAAGAACATCGCCCTTTTTGGCGCGGCCTTCGGTGACCAGTGCCAGGGTTTCGGGGCGCATTCGCACCTGCGCGACGGCCACAGCGATCCGGTCGGTCCTGTCTTTGTCCGACACATCAACCATATGGGCGTGGCCCTGCGCGTCAAAATGCGTCAGCACCATCTCAGGCCTCCACCGGATTGGCCAACAGAGCGCGGGTTGCCGCCGCTACATCCGCCTGCCGCATCAAGCTTTCACCGATCAGGAACGACCTTGCCCCGCATGCTGCCATATCTGCCAAGTCGGCGGGCGTAAAAAGCCCGCTTTCGCAGACCAGCATCCTGCCCGCAGGCAACATCGGCGCCAGTCGCCGTGTCGTATCAAGAGTAACGTCAAAAGTCTTGAGATTACGGTTGTTTACCCCGATCATCGGGGATGAAAGACGTAACGCGCGTTCCATTTCCTCCTGGTCATGCACTTCGATCAGCGCGTCCATTCCCCAATGGCGTGCGGCATCCTCCAGCTCGGTTGCCAGCCCGTCTGAAACCGAGGCCATAATGATCAGGATGCAATCCGCGCCCCAGGCGCGGGCTTCGGCGACCTGATACGTGTCATAAAGAAAATCCTTGCGAAGTGCAGGCAGGGAAACTGCCGCGCGTGCCGTGGTCAGATAGTCCGGCGCGCCCTGAAAGGAAGGGCCGTCGGTCAGGACCGAAAGGCATGTGGCTCCACCGGCCTGATAGGCGCGCGCCAGTGCAGGCGGGTCGAAGTCCGGACGGATCAACCCTTTTGAGGGAGAGGCTTTCTTGATCTCTGCGATAAGTCCATATCCTTGGGATTCGGCCAGCTGAAGTGCACGATAAAAGCCGCGCACGGGGCCGGCCGCGCGCGCTGCGGCTTCGACCGTGCTTAGCGGGCGCTCAGCCTTGGCGGCTGCGATTTCCTCAAGCTTGTAGCTTTTGATCTTGTCGAGAATATCCATAACCCCCTCATAATCGCCGTGGGGCGGCAAGGAAAGGGGCAGTGCGTCACACCCCGGCCCAGTGAATTGCGGGTTTGCCACGCTCTTCAAGCCAACCATTCACCCGACTGAAGGGGCGCGAGCCGAAGAAACCGCGCCGAGCGGACAAGGGCGAAGGATGCGCGGTTTCGATCAACAGGTGATCCCCGGGCCGGATCGCGCGCCGCTGGCTTTGGGCATGCGCGCCCCAAAGGATGAAAGCGGTGGGCCGCGTGGACACCGCCGCCAGAACCTGTTCGGACAGGCGTTGCCAACCAATTTGCGCGTGGCCGCCGGCACAGCCCTCGGGCACAGTGAGGGATGCATTCAGCAACAAGACACCCTGCCGCGACCAGGATCGCAAATCACCAGAGGCAGGGAAAGACCCAAGATCAGCAAACAGCTCTTTGAATATATTAGATAATGACCGGGGCAGGGGGCGCACGTCTGGCTCAACGGAAAAGGCCAACCCGTGCGCATGGCCCGGGGTTGGATAGGGATCTTGACCAAGGATCACCACACGCACGCTATCGGGTGGGGTCAGCGAAAGGGCAGTGAACCTTTGCCCTTCGGGCGGCAGGATCCGCCGGCTGTCTTTTCCTATCAGCTTGGAAAGCTCAGGCCAGTCCTGGCTGAAGAAGGGAAGATGTGCCCACGCTTCCGGTGGCTGATCGGTCATCAGCCCTCCGTGGTGACACGCGCAAGGGCGGCTACCTTTTCGGCCGCACGACCTGAATCAATCGCCTCGGCCCCCATTTCGGCACCTTCTTTCAAATCGGCTGCCCGGCCGGCAACCATCAGTGCGGCAGCGCTGTTCAACAAAACCGCGTCCCGGTAAGCGCCCTTCTCTCCGGCAAGCAGCGCCCGGAAGGCAACGGCATTCTCCTCTGGCGCGCCGCCCATGATTGCCTCGAACGGATGAACGGGTAAACCTGCCTCCTCCGGGTGCAACTCGAACTCCCGCACTGCACCATCTTCGAGTGCTGCAACCCAGGTAATGCCAGCGATCGAGATTTCGTCGGTTCCATCCGATCCATGCACCAACCAGGCGCGTTCAGATCCGAGCGACAAAAGCGTTTCGGCCATGGGCCGGATCCAGCGCCGGGCAAAGGCCCCGGTCAACTGGCGTTTTACCCCTGCCGGATTGGTCAGGGGACCCAGAAGGTTAAAGACCGTGCGGGTGCCAAGTTCTGCCCGCGTGGGCATAACGTGCCGGATCGCCGGATGGTGCATGGGTGCCATCATGAAAGCAATTCCGACAGAATTCAAAGCTTTTTCAACAATCTCTGGGCCGACCATCACGTTGATGCCAAGCTGCGTCAATGCATCTGCGGCCCCGGACTTGGACGAAAGATTTCGGTTGCCATGCTTGGCAACCACTACGCCCGCTCCTGCAGTTACAAAGGCCGTCGCTGTTGAGATGTTCAACGTGCCCTTGCCATCGCCACCGGTCCCAACGATGTCCATAGCCCCTTCGGGGGCCTGTACCGCGTGGCATTTAGCGCGCATCACCCGCGCGGCGGCGGCGATTTCCTCGACGGTTTCACCGCGCGTGCGCAGCGCCATCAACAATCCGCCAATCTGGCTGGGCGTCGCAGCCCCGTTGAACAAGGCCTCAAAGGCTAATTCGGCCTCTGCGCGGGACAACGGGCGGTCGGCGGCGAGTCCGATCAGCGGGCGCAGGTCATCGCTCATGCCGCCGCTCCCAAGGGAACATGGGCGGACTCAAGGAAATTGCGCAGCATCTGGTGGCCATGCTCGGACGCGATGGATTCGGGGTGAAATTGTACACCCTCAATCGGCAAGTCGCGGTGCTTCAGTCCCATGATTGTGCCATCTTCAAGCCAGGCAGTCACTTCAAGGCAGTCTGGCAGACTGGCCCGCTCGACGATCAACGAATGATAGCGCGTGGCCTGAAAGGGCGATGGCAGGCCACGGAAAAGGCCGCCGCCCTGATGATGCATCATGCCCATCTTGCCGTGCACAATGTCGTGACACCGCACAACCTTGCCGCCAAAGGCCTGACCGATGGTCTGATGCCCAAGGCAAACACCCAGCAACGGTGTTCGCGTTTCTGCGGCGGCAGCCGTCAGCGCCAGACAAATTCCGGCCTGGTCCGGGTCGCAGGGCCCAGGTGAAAGGACTATGGCGGCAGGGTTCAGCGCCATCGCTTCCTGAACGTTCAGCGCGTCATTGCGGCGCACCACAACATCAGCCCCGAGTTCACCGAAATAGTGAACCAGATTATAGGTGAAGCTGTCGTAGTTATCTATGAGCAAAAGCATTGTCGTTTCCCCGATCGCCGGTCCCGTTCCTTCACATTCTGGATGAAGCCGGCTGCGTGTCGGGCTATACATGGGCGAAGCCGTCATGCCGGGTCAAGGGCCAGGCGGTCATAACAAGACGGAATGGCGCCGGAGGCGAGTGTGAGCAAGAGTTTCATCACGGGAAGTGTGGCGGGAACGGTCCTGTCTTTGGTAGGGCTGGCATCGGTATCGTTGATGACTTCTCCTGTCCGGCAGTCCAGTCAGCCGGTTGTTGCGGCAGTTCCCGAATCAGCGCTGGAAACCCAGTCGGCCAGCGGTCAGCAGGCCGAGATGACCGTGGCTTCAAGTGCGACTGAAGCGCAAGTGTCCGAAGGGACAGATCAAGTCGAATCGCTGATCATCGATATTCCCGCTGGGTCAGAGTTTGCCAAACCGACATCCCCTACCGAAACCGTCTTGCCAGAGGTTGACCAGGCCCCCGATAGCGGCGCGCAAAGTGAAAACCCGCTGCCTGCGGTTGAACAGCCCCCGGCTTTGGCAGAAACCGCGGCTGCGACTGCGCCCGACAGCTCAAGCCTTGCGCCCAGTGATAAAACAATTTCACCCGAAGTCTTGACGACGGCCGAGCCGCAGCCCGTTGCGCCGGATGCCGAAAGCCCCGCCCCGGTTATTCCTCAACCAACAGACCTTCCTGTGGCCGAACCTGCAGATAGTGCGGGCAAAGTTCCCGCGCATGTATCGGGAGCAAGCCAGGAGGGGGGCGCGCGCGAAAGCGTCGAGCCGAAAGCAGGCAGCCCTGCAATCGACGCGGTTCCTGCGACGGGATCAGACGGCCCGACCGAACCGTACAGCACTACCCAGTCCAAACCCCCGGCCGCTGAGGCCGCAACCGCACCTGCAGCAGACGAAGGCGCGGCGGAACAGACCAAACCGCGCGTTATCACACTGAACCCCAAACCACAGCCTGCTCCCGGGGCAGCGATTCCCGATGCGGCTGTGCCGGGTACCAAGCCGGCGCCACTCGCGCAGTCGGTTCCCGGGGTCAAAATCAACCGGCTGCCTCAAACATTACCGGATGCGTCGACCACGCCAGAGGTTGGCGCGCAGGTCGATGCCCTGCCACCGCCTCGCGTGGCCTATGCCGCGCAGTGGTCGAACCCGGATAATAAACCGGTTTTGGCGATCGTGATCCTTGACCGTGGTCTGGCTTCGGGCGGATTGGACTCTGGTTCGCTGGACTTTCTGCCATTCCCGGCAACTATTGCCCTTGATCCGGAACGTGAAGACGCGGCGGCAATCGCTGCAGCCCACCGCGCAGCCGGCAAGGAAGTGGCTATTTTGGCCGGCGTGCTGCCCGAAGGGGCAACGGAGTCCGATTTTGAGGTCGCCTATCAAAGCTACGTCAGTCTGCTGCCCGAAACCGTGGCACTGATGGGCATGCCAGATGCGGACTTTCAAAAATCCAGCCTTGCGGCACAGCATGTCGCGGCTCTTTTGTCGGCGGATGGGCGTGGGCTTGTCACGTTCCTACAGGGGCTTAATCCTGGGCGTCGGGCGGCAGAAAAGGCGGGCGTTGCCGTGGCATCGGTGGACCGGCTATTTGATGGGGAAAGCACCGACAACGGATCGCTGATGCGTGATCTGGACCGCGCCGCCTTCACCGCTGCCCAGAAAGGCGCCTACGTCATTGCCCTTCCCTCGACGCCCGAAGCGATCACCAGCTTGATGGCCTGGGCTGCAGGGCCGGGTGCCGCGCATGTCACTCTCGCCCCGGTTTCCGCAGTCATGACGGTGCAGAAGTGAAAGCCATGCCTAAAACCATCAGGGTTTAAAACCCTT
This sequence comes from Paracoccaceae bacterium, assembly GCA_947476475.1. GTDB lineage: Bacteria > Pseudomonadota > Alphaproteobacteria > Rhodobacterales > Rhodobacteraceae > TMP-24. Next base: position 11,011 of record CANJQT010000103.1, read on the forward strand.
CTGGCTGACCTCCCTCTTGCCAGGGGCGCACAAGATTGCCAAAACGCGTGAAGCGCCCTTCGAAGGAAAGCTCCACGGTCCCAATTGGCCCGTGCCTCTGCTTGCCGATGACCACTTCAGCCTTGCCATGGACACGCTCCATGGTTTCTTGCCATTTGGCCATGGCTTCCAGATTGTCGTCGCCGGGCTTTTCGCGTTCTTTATAATATTCATCGCGGTAGACGAACATAACCACATCGGCATCCTGTTCGATCGAGCCTGACTCGCGCAGGTCTGACAGTTGAGGCCGCTTGTCCTCGCGGTTTTCCACCTGACGGGAAAGCTGTGACAAGGCGATTACCGGAATATTAAGTTCCTTTGCGATCGCCTTTAGTCCCTGGGTGATTTCCGAAACTTCCTGCACCCGGTTCATCTCGCCCCTGCCGGTGCCTTTGACCAACTGCAGATAGTCTACCATCAATACATCCAGACCATGCGTCCGCTTCAGTCGCCGCGCGCGGGCAGCAAGCTGGCTGATCGGAATTGCGGGTGTGTCGTCGATGTAAAGCGGGCAGGTTTCTAGCGCCTTCGCAGCTTCGACAAACCGGCGGAACTCGACCTCCGACATGTCGCCCCGCCGGATCTGTTCGGAGGGCACTTCGGCAGCTTCCGACAGAACCCTGGCGGCAAGCTGTTCGGATGACATTTCAAGGCTGAAAAATCCGACAACCCCGCCATCTACAGCCCCTTCCGACCCGTCAGGCAAGCGGCCCTTCTTATATGCCTTGGCAATATTGAAGGCGATGTTGGTGGCCAATGAAGTTTTGCCCATCGACGGGCGACCGGCAAGGATCAAAAGGTCTGACGGGTGCAAACCACCCAGTTTCTTGTCCAGGTCAATGAGCCCGGTTGATATGCCGGCAAGCCCACCGTCGCGCTGATACGCGGCGAGTGCGGATTGAACCGCCTCGGTAGTTGCCTTTAGGAAAGAGACGAAGCCTTTTTCCGCGTGTCCTTGTTCGCCCAGTTTGTAAAGTGCCTGTTCGGCGGCAATGATCTGATCTTTGGGGTCGTTCTCGACCTCGATCGACTGCGCGCGGGCAGTGATGTCGCGGCCCAGCCCCATGAGTTCACGCCGGACTGCCAAGTCATAGATCATCTGTGCATAATCGCGCGCGGCAAAGGCTGAGATAGCCGCCCCGGCAATCCGCGCCAGATAGGCCGGGCCACCCAATTCCTTCAGGCCGACGTCTTCTTCAAGATAGCCCTTCAGCGTGACCGGCGATGCCAGAGCATTCTTTTGAATCCGCGCCACGGCGATTTCATAGATGCGCTGGTGAACCGGATCGAAGAAATGCTCTGCCTTGATGATCGCGGC
>CANJQT010000104.1 GCA_947476475.1 Paracoccaceae bacterium
GCTGATCCACACGAAGTTCTTCGGCGATTGTTCGGGCAACCTTGCTGCCGCTGCCGCTTCGCTTGGCGTCAAGGTCGGCTTGGGCATGGTGGTTGGTGACGACTTCAACACTTCCGGATACCGTGCCCACATGCTGGAACTGGGCATCGACCTGTCGGGCCTGGATGTCCGGGCGGGAGAGGACTCGGGCTACAGCTATAACGTGTCGGATGCCAAGGGGCGCAGCGTCTGCTATTCGCATCTTGGGATCGCAGCGAACCAGGATGAATGGGTCGCACCCCTGGCCCAGATCGAGCGCAGCCGCGCCGTTGTCGTCAGCGAGAAGTTCTGCAGCTATACGCTGGACACGATCCGCCACGCCCGCCAGTTGGGCAAGATCACCGCGATCAACGGCATGATCGGCACGGCAAACGAACTGGCGCCCGAGTTCCTGGCCAACGCCGACTATCTTTTCATCAGCCAGAGCGAGGCCAAAGCACTGATGCGGCTTCTGGATCTTTCGTCCCCGCGTGACCTGCTTGTGATCGGCCCGAAAATGATCGTCATGACGCGCGGGCCGGAAGGCAGCCAGTGGCTGACCGCCGAGGAGGAATTCTTCTGCGATGCGGTGCCTGCATCTGTCGTGCAGGACAGCACGGGGGCAGGGGATTCGTTCGCCGGGGCGGCCATCGCCATGATCCTGAAGGACGCCCCGCTGCGGGAAGCCGCGCAATATGCCGCCACGATGGCCAGCTTCGTGGTTGAGAAATGGGGCTGCCAGACAAATCTTGTCGGGTTGGAACGCATTAACCAGCGCCGGCGCATCTTTTTCGAGCGGGAGGACGTTTGATGCGGATCATCGATACCCATATCCACTACGGCACTGACCGGAACGTCGCGGCCCATACCTGTTGCCCGAACTTGATCGCGGGAGAGGCCAACAGCGTTGTCGAATTTCTTGACGAGCAGGGGGCATCGCATGGCGTCCTGTTCCCGCATGACCGCGTGATGAGCCCGCCATGGGATGCCGACTATGACAAGGCCAACATGCAGGTTGGCGCGGCGGTGCTGGCCCATCCTGACCGCATTGCCGGGCTGGCAAGGATCAACCCGACCTTCGGGGCAGAGCACACCCGCAATCTGATCGACAAATATGTCCGGGAATGGGGTTGCAGGGGCCTGAAGCTTGTAGCCGGGTATGACTTCTACCGACCGAACGATTTGCGCGTCACAGCGCCGATGTGGGAAAAGTGCGAAGAGCATGGTTTGACCGTGCTGTTCCACTCTGGCGACGCGCCCCGCGACCTACCCTATTTGCAGGCGCAGGCGGCGAAGGCGTTCCCGAAGGTAAAGTTCGTGCTGGCCCATATCGGCATGCACTCATTCCTATGGGAGGCAATCCTCGCCTGCCAGGAATACCCGAACATCACCGTGGACATGTCGCAGGCTGCGGCATTCGACATGAAGACGTTCATCGCCAACGTGGGCGCGGACCGGCTGACATACGGGTCAGACGCCCCCTATGTCAGCCCGCGCGTCGAGCAGGAAAAGCTGAGGGTGATCGGACTATCGGACGGGGAACAGGAGAAGGTGTTCTGGAAGAACGCCGCCCGGATCTGGGGCTTCGACAAAACGCAGGGGAATTGAGATGACTGACAAGCTTGCCGGGCTTTTCCCGGTGCGAAAGCCGATCATCGGCATGGTCCACGCCATGCCGACACCGGGCGCGCCGCGCGCGCGAACCTGTGACGTCAACGCGATTTACGATCACGGCCTTGAAGAGGCGCTTCGCCTCAAGAAGGGCGGCATCGACGGCATTCTGATCGAGAACGCCGGCGACGTGCCCTTCCTTCGCCCCGAGCAGATCGGCTACGAGACGGTTGGGGTGCTTTCCGTCCTTGGCCGGATGATCGTGCGGGAGACGGGACTGCCCGTCGGATTCAACATCGTGGCCAATGCCGCACTCGCCTCGCTTGCCTGTGCTAAGGCGTCCGGGGCGAGTTTCGTGCGGGTGAACCAGTGGGCCAACGCCTATGTGGCGAACGAGGGATTGCTCAACGGTGCGGCCGCCGATGCGCTGCGCTACCGCGCAAAGATCGACGCGGACGACATCGCGGTGCTGGCCGATGTGCATGTCAAGCACGGCTCGCATGCCATCGTGGATGACCGGCCCGTCGCCGAACAGGCCCGCGACGTCGCGTTCTTCCAGGCGGACGTGGCCATCGCCACTGGCCTTCGCACCGGCCATTCCGCGAGCCTTGAAGAGATTGCCGAGGTGCGTGAGGGAAGTCGTCTGCCCACGATCGTCGGCAGCGGTCTGTCCGCAGAAAATGCGAAGGCCATCCTGACCGCAGCGGATGGGGCCATCGTGGGCGTCAGCCTGAAACCGGGCGGTGATATGTGGGGGCCCACCGATCCGGCCCGCGTGGCGCGGCTGATGGATATAGTGGCGGGGCTGCGCTGACATGGCCGAAGTTGAAATCGTCAATGTCACGAAGCGCTGGGGCAAAACGACTGCCCTTTCCGATCTGTCGCTGTCGGTCGCGGACCGCGAGTTTCTCGTCCTTCTCGGGCCCTCTGGCTGCGGGAAAACCACGACTATGCGGATGGTTGCGGGGCTAGACATGCCATCGCAGGGCCGAATCCGCATTGGTGGAAACGATGTGACCGATCTGGAACCGGGCGACCGCGACGTCGCGATGGTATTCCAGAGCTACGGGCTTTACCCGCAGATGACGGTCTACGAGAACATCCGTTTCCCTTTGCGCGCCCGCAGCGTGCCCAAGGCCGAACATGCGGCGCGCGTGCGACAGGCCGCCGAGATGGTGGAACTGGAAGACTATCTTGACCGCAAGCCCGCGGCGCTCTCGGGGGGGCAGCGCCAGCGCGTGGCCCTGGCCCGCGCGATCGTCCGTTCGCCGCAGGTCTTTCTGATGGATGAGCCGCTGTCTAACCTTGATGCCCGGCTGCGCGTCACGATGCGCGCCCAGATCAAGGCGCTGCACGAACGGCTGCGGACGACGACGATCTATGTGACCCACGACCAGCTCGAAGCGATGACACTCGCCGACCGCGTGGTTGTGATGAACGGCGGCGAGATCGAGCAGATCGGCACGCCGAAGGAAATCTATGATCGCCCGGCCAGCACATTCGTGGCAGGGTTCGTCGGCTCGCCGGCGATGAACCTGATCGAGGGCCGTGTGGAAGGCGGGCGTTTCCAAGGCCCTGGCGGTGCGCTGTCGGTATCGGCACCGGACGGCGCAAGCCGAATTCTGGGTGTGCGACCGGAGGACCTGGCCATCGCTACGCCGGACGAGACAGGACTGAAGGGGGTGATCACGGCCATTGAGATGGTGGGCGACGCGACGCTTGCGATTGTGGACCTCGGCAAAGTGAACATCATCGCGAAGCTGCCACGGGAGGCCGAGCTGAAGCAGACGGAGCACATAACTCTGGCAGTCAGAGGCACGGTGCATGTTTTCGATAGCCAGACCGGAAGGCGCCTATAGCTGGAAGGGCTTCGCGAACGGCATCAAGGTGGCGCGGCAACAGCCCGTGGCTTGGACAGATGAGGATCGGAATGGCTTCCTGAGGAACCGCGGTCGGTTCTGTCGCGAAGTCTGACCGTTGACATTGGTTTGTGGTCGCTGGACTACCTAGTTGGGACGTTGTGCGGAGATCGTCCTGAACAGTTCTCCCCTATGCTGCCTCCTGTGCGGCGAAAGCGTGCAGGTGGGAAGGCGCATGGGTCTATCCGCTCGCAGACTGCCCATGGCCCTGTAGAGCCACGGCACCGATGTTCAGTGCCAGAACGGCGTCCTTGAGACCAGCCGACGCAAACTTGGCCGAAGTGCCACCGGTCAGAGTGATGGTGGCGAAGCCAGTGCCTGCCGAGTCGTTGGCGCCTGCAGCAGCGACAATGGTGTCACCAGTGTTGGCGTTGATGGCAACCACAGCACCGGCTGCGGAGGCGTTGGCGATCGACATGACGGCACGTGGGAAGGACACGAACCATTCGCTGACGGTGATGGTGGCACCAGTCGCATCAATGCCTTGGTCGCTCACGTTGCGAGCGTCAAGCAGCGGGATGTACTGGTAGACCTTGATGTCCTTGCCGTAGTTCTTGGGCCTAAAGGAAACCTAAAGTCTGACCGCAGAATGCCGGATCATCTGTAGCACCTGTCGAGAGAGCGGGAGCCTTAAAAACGCTGGGTCAAGCCCCCGTCGTTAACCGCATCGACCGCACTACGGCTTATACATCTCCTAAAGCCTGAAGGCGCGGGAACGTGGCAAATTTATCTAAAGGCAGACTAAAGGCTGAATCGGGTCGGCAGGCAGAAATAGGATGATGAAATGTACATCGAATATTACATTTGCCGATACTACGAGGAGCCAGTTTTCGAGTTACAGGGGGCGGGCAGGAGAACCGCAGTGTCTTCCGGATAGAGTTCTGGATTGTACTTTGGCCACTCAACGCACTTTGCACTCCCCTTTTTCTCACCCGTGTTCCTACGGAATTGTTTTTTGCCAAGGGCGGAAGATTCAGTATTGACATTGCTATTTCCGTGGCGTTAAGCTGTAAACAGCTTAAAAAAAGTATCTTCCTAAAGGAATGAGACTCGGGAAAGGTATTGTCTCTCAGTAGAGAAACCTTACTGATAGGGAGTTCTTGGTTCGAAGGAAATTCCACCTCTTGCAATGAGCTGCCACTGGATTCCCAGATTCCTGTGTATCCTAAGAACAGGTCTGGTTCTAAGCTCCTATTACGAAAGCTTTCATGTCGGGTTCCTTGGTTCAGGCATCTGCGAGCTGCGGAGAGAGAACTAATATATCCGCGGCGAGCTCTATCAAAGCAACGCCCGTGATGCTGACCCAGGAAAGCTTCGTGGCTGTGGTGTTCTTCTGAGCAAGAAGTTGGATTCAACCACACCCAGGCTGACGTGTATCTTGCGCTCACTTGCGAAGAGATCGGCTTCTGAGTAGGCGCCCTGCGAACGTAGCAGGGGCTGTTCCCCCCGGAGCGGTGAAGAAGCCTTTCATGGGCTTTTCCTCAATCGAACGCGGACGTGGATGCAGATGCGTCAGCCCGCTTTGCGCCCTCCATGTCGGTCGTGCCTTGAGTATGATTGGACACTGAACGCCAGCCGCGAACGTCTGGAAGGTCCGAATAGCCGCCGCTTGCACAGTCCGTCGCGGATGTCCGGTTCGAGCCCAAAGCGGACACTCTGAAAGGAAGTGTCTTGCGTTATTTTTCCGAGCCCAGACCGTTGGCGAGAAGACGCTCAGTCCCGAGGGGTAAGGACCGCGACGGAATCGTCTGTGCTAGCGGTACCAACCAGAGACGCAGCCTGTTTTGGAGTTGAACGAGCCTTCGTACCATTCTTGATTATTGAGACGCAGAGTCCGTTCAGTGTCATGGAAATTTGCGCAGATCGAGAAGTCATGATCGTCCCTCCGCTGATAGGAATAGGGCTCGGCGGTTTCGTCATCGGTCAGGTCGTCGGCATCAATCCCGGCGCTGCTGCAATGCACGCGAAGGGATTCAATGGTAAGCTCCCGGGGCAACGAGTTCCCGGGAAAGTGGGGGCCGTGTTTGCACAGAAGGGCGCGGGCAAGCTTTTCGAGCTCCTCGTAGCGTTGACTGTCAAACTGGTCGCGTTGGCCTTGTGATGGTCCGCCGACGATCACCAATCCAGCGATCACAGCCGCGCAGACCGCTGTAATTGCCAAGGCCAGAAACAGCTTACCGTTCATCGACATGCTCTTCGATATCGTGCAGATAGAACCCGAAGATCGGTAGGCTCACGCAGGCGACGGTCAAAGCCTTCAACAGGAACCGCGTCGTCGCCTCGCCATTCAAGAAGCTGAAGATCACGTAGACTGCATCACCTAAGAATACCAAAGCCGCGACCAGCAATGCCAGATATGTCAACCATCTGCGCGCGGGCGAGCGGCGCCGTCCCGCGTCCTCCGAGACCTGGCGACGTGTGTATACCGTCATCCAGACAAACACGGGAGCGGACACAACCAAGACCGCGATCGAAAAGCGGATCATCCTTGTTGCGTATAGATTCAGCCATTGAGAGTCGGTTGAGCTGGGAAGTTTTAAGTCCAGAGCACTGTGGACCAAAGTGACCAGATAGGACGCGACAAAGCCGAGACTGGCGAACAGCAGCAAATAGATGAACGTGTCGCGCGCGGTCAGGTGCGGTCGGGGGCAGGGCACCGGAGGGGTGAAATCGGTCGTCGCAAACGAGGCCAGCGACTCGGCAATCTCGTGTTCTGACCATCCTGCTTCAGTCAGGGCTGCGCGGATGTGCTCGCGCGACTGCCCGACGGAAAGCGCCTCACGCACGAACTCAATCAGACGGTCATTGACGGCCATGCCATTCGCCCCTCTTCATCGCAGACATCATGGGCCTCGGGTGCGCAGGGCGCTTTGATCTACAGCAAACTGGGAAGATCAGGGCGGTGGTGCCCCACGATTTCCTTCGCCGTGTTGGGGCCTGCTCGGCAGCTTCGTTCGCATAGCTACCCCCCGGTGCTTCGTCCCAGCAACCGAGGGCGCACCATAGGTAGATCGGGAACCCTATGTCAGGTGGGGAACACTAGCATCATCTCCAAGCGAGCTTTCGGCCGATACATCATGGATACCGTTGCTGCACTTAGGGAATTACGATCGCCTCCAGCCCCACGTGCATTGCCAGTTCTTAATGATTGCGTTACCGTATAAAGACGCTACGGACGTAGGGTGATTATACATCCCAAGATTACCCCTAGGTGAGGAAGAGCCAGCTATGCATTACGTCGCCTACCTTCGCGTCAGCACGGATCGCCAGGGCAAGAGCGGCCTTGGCCTAGAAGCGCAGCGCAAAGCAGTGGCGGATCACGTTGCAGGCAAAGGCGAGATCGCGGCGGAATATGTCGAGATCGAAAGCGGCAAAAAGAATGACCGCCCCCAGCTCGCCCGCGCCCTTCTAGAAGCCAAGCGGATTGGCGCGGTGCTAATAATTGCAAAGCTCGACAGACTAGCCCGCAATGTCGCCTTCATCGCCAATCTGCTAGAGGCGGGTGTCGAGATCGCGGCGGCGGATATGCCAGAAGCAAACCGCTTTCTGTTGCATGTCATGGCGGCGGTGGCAGAGCATGAGGCGCAAGCCATATCGGATCGCACCCGTGCGGCGCTGGCAGCGGCTAAGGCCCGTGGTGTGGCCTTAGGGTGGTCTATGCCTGGAAGGGTGGGGGAGCAGCGCCAAGCGGCCCGCAAAGGGGCGGAGCGCAACGCAAGGAAGGCGGATCAGCATGCCTCAAACGTCGTACCGGTCATTCGTCAGATTGCGGGCCGTGGCGCATCTCTTCGTCAGATTGCTGATGAGTTGAACACCCGGGGCATAAAGACTGCGCGGGGCGGTCTATGGTATGCAACGACAGTGCGCAATGTGGCGTCACGGCAGATTGAAGACCCTCAAAGGCCTCACCCCCTACGAATACATCTGCAAAGTCTGGACTTCTGAGCCAGATCGATTCATCCTTGATCCGATCCACCAGATGCCGGGACTAGAACAGCTAGGGCATGTGGTTCAATCGGATACCGGCGTACGTGCTCTCCGCCTTTCGCGGATCCTTCTGCATTGCGGCGTAACTCAAGCTTCTGATGGCCCAGACCAATTGTGAAAGCACGCGCATGGAGTGTTCCAGTTCCGCATGGGGATGGGTACGCTTCACTCCGTTGAACTCAGTCGTGAGGCAGGCCTCGCCGTTGTATTCGTAACGATCAGCCCTGATGCCGATCAGACCGTGTGAAATTTGGTTTCTGATTTCCAGGGCCCGCGTCAGCCGTTCACGGACCTCCCGCAGCAGATCCCCATGCTCAGGGCGTTCACCACTTGCTGGGCTTTGCAGATCCACCCACCGTTTGATCTTCTGCGAAATAGTATGAGCACCGTTCTTTTTTGATCCGTCATCCAAGGCATCAATTTGCTTGGCCAGCTCGCGTTCGACCGACGACCACAAAAACAGGATTGAGCCAACGCTTGCATTCATTTCCACGAAGGAGACAGGTTTTCTTTGTTCGTCAGCTCCCATCAATAACCTTTCAAAGTCTGCATATGATATTCCGCAGCCTCGACCTTATACTCCGACCCGTCGCCCTGAAAGGCGGTATCTTACTCCCCCAGCGGTTTGGCCTTGAGATCGGCGAAGCTCTCGCCGCTACTGTCATGTTTTGGCTTTGACGATCAATAAGGCTGGAGCCTAGGTGTGCCGTCACGATATTAGCGCTGTGTCTCGACGACCTTGAGACGTTCAGGTGTTCTGGTTCGGCTTCTAACGGTTCTGGCTTCGGGTTGGCCTTCGGAGCACGGATTTGGCTTGGCGGGCTGACTGTTGTTCACTATAGTTGCTAATAAAGCGGGCCATATTCGGCCGCGGCGAAAGCCTTTGATCAAAGGCGCGCACGTACCCAGCATCTCGTACGTGCCATTGCCCACATCATCCAGATCCAGTGCAGGGCTATTCTTGACCTCACCGTCCGGGGTTGCCGCGCTGAGGCCATGAGGTCGTCTAATGCATATCCGACTTATATCGATCGAACAGTTGGCCCAGGAGCTTGGGTATTCCGGTGCAAATTCTTCATGTAGAGATTGGCTTGCTACCCTGAGGATCACGCCCGTTCCTGGTCGCCGTGGATGGTACGATCCTCTTCTGGTTCGACGGCGCCTGGATGAAGCGCAGGGGCTGTTAAGGCAAACCCCGGAAGCTGCCGGCACAAACGCACCCATCAGCCTCACTGAACAACGGAGAGTGCGTCGTGGCCACGCCTAAGCTTCCTCCCCGAGTGCACCGCGTTCGTCGACGCCTTAAGAATGGCGTACGCTTCCATTTTTATGCTTGGCGTGGAGGGCCGAAGTTCTGGGTCGACAACAAGGCGTTTCCGTTGGATCCGGCCTTCTACACCGAATATGCACGCGCAACGGCTCTGCCGAAGCGCTCCACCTATATGACTTCGGCCTTGGTCGACGACTTCCTCTCGAGCGTACATATGCCCCGCGGATCCAGAACCAAAGAGGATTACCGTCTTTGGGCACTCCGTTTTGCAGAGGCATTCAAGGATGATCCAGCAGCCCTTTTTGAGGAACCAGAGTCACGCAAGGAGGTGGACGACTGGCGAAAGCCTTGGGCACATTCGCCCAAACAGCATGACTACGCTGGTACCGTTGTCGCCCGAATCCTCAACTGGGCGCGCGATGATGCACGCAAAATTCGGGTCCACCATTGCGACAAGCTCAAGCGTCTCTATGAGGTGAACCGAGCGGACATTGTCTGGTCAGCGGCACACAGGGATGCCGTCTGTACGATCGCGCCGGCCTGGGTCAGACGTATCTTGGTTGCAGCTTGCGAGACGGGCCTTAGACCTGGCGATCTTATACGGCTGTCTAGGGACCACATTCAGACCACACCGAAGGGACAGCGTATCCAGCTGCGGACCAACAAGCGGAAGCAGATGGCTACTCTCCCCGTCACTCCCGAGATGGCTGCCGTCATCGCAGATACGCCGGTGGATCGGATGCTCATCTTGACCAATGCATCCGGTGAGCCTCTGACCGAGCACCGCATATCGGAAGGCTTGCGTCAGTGGCGTGACAAGGCTGGTCTGACCGAGGAAGCGCTTGGCTATTCGCTGCGCCTCTATGACACCCGTGGGACAGCTGCGACACGCCTGCTGAACCACGGCCTGACCCTGAAGGAAATCGCCCAGCACATGGGATGGTCTCTGCGCACCGCAGCGAACATGATCGAGAAGTACGCCCGGGTTTCTCAGGACGAAACCGACGCGATTCTGCACAAGCTAACTGCGGCCCAACGGACTGGAACCAGAACAAAAGAGTAAACGCTACTGTAAACGGAGACAGCCCGTGCTGTCTCCATTTTCTCTAAGTCATTGATTTGTATTGGAGGCGGGTACCGGAATCGAACCGGTCTTCACGGATTTGCAATCCGTAACGCGAAACGGACCTAAGTCATTTATCAGACTTGCAAATTCAACTTTGCCGGGTTTTTACAAACAGGCCAGACAAAGCGGAAACGAACTGAAAACGTTACAAACCCCCGGCTAGTGGATCCTGCCCAACATGGCGGCGGGCGAGGCTGCTGAAAGCCAAGAGAGGCTACCGTGCCCCACGCTGACGTGGCCGCAGGCACGCCCCCCCCGCCCCCCCGCACCAGCGCTCTGCGCTCCACGGGGTCAGATACGGTTCATGTGGTTGCTAGTCGAATTAGCGTCCTTGCCCCGCGCATGTTAGTGACAGGTTAGTGACAGGTGGAGTGAAGCCAAAATAGGGGTAAAAATTACCATTATTTTTCAATAGTATAGTATGAAGTATTTGGAGTAATTGGTGGACCCAAGGCCCTGATCAGACCGCCGCAGAACCCTACCCAAATGGGGGAGCATAAACGGGGGAATGACTTTCATTGGTTCAACAATACGCTGATGATCAAGCTTGGGGGAGCCTTGCGCGCGAGCGGCGTGGAGGCAAATACCTTGCGCTGGACGCTAACAGTGCGAACAAACGGGCGACATAAGGCGCTCACATGCTACCAATGTGGACAGAACAAAACAGTAAAAAGGCCGCGTCGGCCCAACAGAGGAGGAGACCAAAAATGACTAATTCAATTCACACAATCAGGCTGGTGGGCATCGCGATGGCCGCGTCAGTCGCAGGTGGGTTTGCCGCCACGACCGCAAGAGCGGCCACGGACGGCGAGATTGTGCTCTGTACGATCGACGACACATCGGGCCCTTTTGCGACGATGGCGACGCCGAAAACTTGGGGCTATGACTTGGCCATCGAAGAGATCAATGCGGCGGGCGGGATCATGGTCGATGGCAAGAAGAAAACTATCAAGCATGTACAGTATGACGGTCAGTCCGACGTTGGACGTTACAGCCAGTTGACCCAGCAATGCATCTTCGAGGACGAGGCCGACGTGATTATGGCCGGCTATACCGGCGCCGAGCGAGAGGCCGCTCGCTCCGAAGCGGTTCGTAACGAGAAGATATTCTGGCACAACAATCAGGGGGAGGGCGGGATTGCCGACCACTATTCCTTCTTCTCGGGGCCGACGCCAGAGCAGCAGATCCTGCCATCACTTAAGTGGATGATCGAGAAAATGGGGCCGAAGATGACATTCATCGGCGCCGATTACAACTTTTGCCGTGCTATCGGCGCTTGGACTCGGACTGCAGCGGGCCTCTATGGCGGCGATCTTGTGATGGAGGAGTATTTCCCTTTCGAGGTGAACCAGTGGCAGAAGACTATCAGCGACATTCAGGCCATCAGCCCGGATTTCCAAGTTCATTGCCTGGTGGGGGGCGACCAAGTACAATTCTACCCGCAGGCAGAGGCCGCTGGTCTGAAAACCCCGGTACTGTCAAATGTGACCATCTCGGATGGCTATGAGCACAAGATTTTCCCGGCTCCGCAATTGTCGAATATGTATGTACCGCCGGGTTTTATCGAGGACGTGCCAGGCGAGAACAGCACGGCCTTTACAGCTAAGATTCGTGAACGTCATCCCGATGCTGTCTATGTCAACGAACATGCAGCCTTCGGCTATGTCGCAGTCAAGGCTATGGCCGAGGCATGGGCAAAGGCGGGAACCACGGAAACCGAAGCCGTGATCAAAGCGCTTGAATCCGACGACATTTCCGTCGCCGAAGCGCCAGGCGGTTCGTGGAAACTGGACGGCTCACAACACCATGCGGCAATGCCGACCTATCTCTTCAAAGTGAACGACGACCATTCGCTGAGCTTAATCGAGGATCTTGGCGTGACTACGCCGAGTTTTCTCAAGGAAATCGGTGTGGATGTGCGCAATCTGAAAGGAGGAGACGGTCACTCCTATCTCCCCGTAGATAACTCCAATTGGTCTGAGTTCTTTAAATAAGGCCAGGATCACTACAACCCCGCTCAGAACTGATGGTTTCCGAGCGGGGTTGCGTAGGCTAGAAACGAAAATTTTGTCCACGGAAAAATAAAAGATGGAACTAGCGACGCAGATTTTCGGATTCGCCTTTCAATATGTTGATAGTATCGCTTTTCTCATCCTTTCAGCCATAGGCCTGTCGATCATCTTCGGCATGATGGGCGTAATAAATATGGCGCACGGCGAACTGATGATGATTGGCGCATATGTGCCGACATTCCCCAAGTGGCCTGCCGCTTGACTTCAAGATCGCCTGATTTTGCTCGCTGGGCAAGCGTTTTTCGCCCCGAGCGGTGTCTGTCGTCGCGCAAACGGCCGAAGTCGGGTGGATCAAGCCTCGAACCCGCAGCATTCTGGCC
>CANJQT010000105.1 GCA_947476475.1 Paracoccaceae bacterium
CCCCCCCCCCCCCCCCCCCCCCCCCCCCCCCCCCCCCCCCCCCCCCCCGGGTCGGCCGGGCGTCGCCGGGACGAAAATGGCCTGCTGTTCACGCTTCCTCCGGAAAGCGCGGATGGGTCCCTACCGGTCGGTATCGCCGGTCATAATCCCCGGCATAAAGCCTGCTTTCCTCGAACTTCTCCGCCCCGATCGAAGCACCCACGAAGATCAGCGCCGTGCGCTCCATCTCTCCGGCGATGGCTTGGTCCAGTGTGGCAAGCGTTGCCCGAACGACCCGCTGATCTGGCCAACTGGCCCGCCAGATCACTGCCACCGGGCAGTCCGCACCATAATGGGGGGTCAGATCAGTTACCACCTGATCCAGCACATGGATCGAAAGATGGATGGCCAGAACAGCGCCGGTCCGCGCGAAATTCTCCAGTGTTTCCCCCGGGGGCATTGTCGTTGCGCGCCCCGAAGTGCGGGTCAGCACCACAGACTGCGCCACGCCGGGCAGGGTCAGCTCGGCCCCCAGCGCCGCTGCTGCGGCCGCAAAGGACGGCACGCCGGGCGTTACGTCATAGGGTATCCCCATTTCGCGCAACCGCCGCAGTTGCTCACCCATTGCCGACCATATGGAAAGATCCCCCGAATGCAGCCGGGCCACATCCTTGCCTTCGGAATGGGCGGCGGCGATTTCCGCCATGATCTCGTCCAGCGACAGCGGGGCGGTGTTGACGATCTTCGCACCCGGCGGGCAGTGTGACAGAATCGCCTCTGGCACCAGCGATCCGGCATAAAGACAGACCGGGCAGGCGGCGATCAGATCGCGCCCGCGCAGGGTCAGAAGATCCGGGGCGCCTGGCCCCGCACCAATGAAATGCACCGTCATTCGTCATCCCTTTCCGCAATTGCCGCAGTCGCGAGGCCATCGCCCGACACAACCCGCGGCCCGACCAGCCGCGCCCCTGGTCCGCATGCAGCCAAGGCTGCCGCCTCTGCCACGGATCCGGTCCCGAATTTCTCTTCAACCCGCTGTGAGTGGGTCAGCGTATCCTCAACCCCCATTCGTGCACGGGAAATTGACAAAAGCGGCAGGCCCAGCGCCTTGGCAAGAATGCGCACCGCGGGCTGACCTGCCTTCACCTCTGCGGTCGCCAACGCCTCGACGTTGCCGCCTGCGCGTTCCAACGCGTCATTCAGCGATTCAAAGGTCGCCGCGCCCCGAAATCCAAGTCCTGCAACCCTCATTTGACAACACTCCATTGCACCACGGGCCGCGCGGGCGCCCATCCGAGCATACGACCCAAGGGCAGGGCCTGCGCCACATCATAGCGGAAAAGATCTCCCCCTTGTCGCCGATGCCAATCTGCCAGCAGCACTTCTGAATCAATCGTCACCGCATTCACAACCAGTCGGGTGCTGTGTGGAATTGCCGTCCAAACAGTATCTAATCCAGCCTGATCAGCACCGCCGCCGATGAAAACCGCATCCGGCAAGGGCAGGTGCGGCACGGCATCGACCCATCCCCGTTCTACGACCGACAGTCGGTGGGACAGGCCAAAGCCGTCGGCATTTGCCCGGACATTCATCGCGCGATCCGCACGTAGTTCCACGGCATGCGCAGTGGCGCCCGGGGCGGCAAGGCACCATTCAACCGAGACGGACCCAGATCCCGCCCCCAGATCCCACAAAACCTCGCCTGCGCGGGGGGCAAGGGCAGACAGCGTCAGGGCGCGGATCGGGCGCTTTGTCATCACCCCGTCAGAAGCGAACAGATCGTCCGGCAGACCCGCAGTGCGTGGCAGACCTTTTGCCCCCCGAACTGCAATGGCCATCGCTACCGGATGTCCAACATCCAGCAAATCGTAGTTTTCGGCATGTGCCGGCCTTATCCGTTCAGACGGACCCCCCAACGATTCCAGAACCGTCAGATCAGACGCGCCGAAGCCGCACTTGGTCAGCCATTCGGCCATTGCCGACACTGCCGCTCCATCGCGCATCAGGCACAGGATCCGCTGGCCGCGTGTCAGCGCCGGCAAGATCCTCTCAAAAGGAGCGGCATGAAGGCCAAAGCAAAGCGTCTCCTCGATCCGCCAGCCAAGTCGCGCGGCGGCGTGAGAAAAAGTAGATGGCGCCGGATGGCAGACCCATTCCTCGGGCGACAGGGCACGTGACAGGCTTCCGCCCGCGCCAAACCAGAAGGGGTCACCCGACGCAACGACCACTACCTTGCGGCCTTTTTCCGCCAGAACAGGGTCTATTCTGAACGGCACCGGCCAGTCACGCCCGCGTGTGCCTGCCATCACCAGTACCAGATGGCGCGGCCCGCCAAAGATTACGTCCGCAGTTGCAAGTGCAGCACGGCTTGCATCCCCCAGCCCTGCCAGTCCATCTTCGCCCAGACCAATGATCGTAAGCCAGGGTTCAGCCATGACGCGACTCCTTATCCTCGGTGGCACCACCGAAGCCTCGCTTCTGGCCCGCGCCGTAGCCGAGGCCGGGATCAAGGCGGTCTTTTCCTATGCAGGCCGCACGGAACAACCGACGGCCCAGCCCTTGCCCACCCGTATCGGCGGCTTTGGCGGGGCCGAAGGGCTGGCCGCTTACATCCGGGGCGAAGGGGTGACGCATCTGGTGGACGCGACCCATCCGTTTGCCGCCCAGATGAGCCGCAATGCGATCAAGGCCTGCTCTCTGACAGACACCAGCATTTGCGCCTTCGAGCGGCCGCCATGGGTCGCGGGCGAGGGTGACGTCTGGCACCCCGTTGCCGATATGAGCGCCGCAGCCGATGCCCTGCCAGAGGCCCCGGCGCGGGTCTTTCTGGCAATCGGCAAGCTGCATATTGCGGAGTTCGTCCACAAGCCTCAGCACTCTTATCTGCTGCGTCTTGTCGATCCGCCCGAAGGCCCCTTGCCCTTGCCTGATGCCAAGGCCGTGATCGCCCGCGGCCCCTTCACCGAAGCCGGGGATCTGGCCTTGCTGCAGCGCCACCGCATCACCCATATCGTCGCCAAGAACGCGGGCGGCGCGGGGGCAGAGGCCAAGCTGAAAGCGGCGCGAACTCTTGGGATTCCGGTGATCCTGATCGACCGCCCGCAACTGCCCGCGCGGACGGTATTCGGGACCGTTGCCGATGTGCTGGAATGGCTGTGCAAGAAGGGCAATATCGCCCATCCTGCTGGCGAGGATCAGTACACCGCCGATCATCCCACGCGCCTTGGCGAATAGATCCACCGCCCCACCCGCCGGGTATCCTCATTGCCGATGATGACCATGGTGCGCATGTCGGCCATCCCGGCGTCGGCCTCGGCCAGAGTTACCACGTTCAGGTGCTCCTCGCCCGTCGTCACGGCGCGGGCAAAGGCGATCAGCACCTGTCCCGGCAGTTCCGCGCGCAAGATCTCCAGAACCCGTTCGAAGCGACCGGGGCGCGAGGCAGCGCGGGGGTTGTAAAACGCCATCGAAAAGCCAGCCTGCGCCGCCAGCCTGAGGCGCTTTTCGATCAGATCCCAGGGTTTGAGGTTGTCAGAAAGGTTTATCGCGCAGAAGTCATGACCCAAAGGCGCGCCCAATCGCGCGGCTGCAGCCAGCATCGCGGTAATGCCGGGCAGAATTTCTATGTCGAACGAATTGGGGTCGGGCCGCAGTTCCAACGCCTCGAAAACCGCTGCCGCCATGGCGAAAACGCCGGGATCGCCCGAAGAAACCACGACAACTCTCTTGCCCGCCGCCGCCATGTCCAGGGCGTGATTGGCGCGGTCCAGCTCCACCCTGTTGTCAGACGGGTGCAGCGTCAGGCCGGGCCGGGCCACCACGCGTGCGACATAAGGGATATAGCCCACCACATCTGTTGCCTCGGCCAAGGCCGTGCGAACCTGTTCAGTCACCATCGCTTCGTCGCCCGGTCCAAGACCCGCTACCTTTACCCAGCCGCTCATGGCCGCCGCCCCTGCCCATGCACAACTACGATCGAGAAATAGGGAACCTTTTCGGGTACCTCTGTCAGACGATGCACACGCTGATCCGGCATAGTGCCGCGTTCCACCAGCCAGGCGTCCTGAAGCCGCCCCGCTGCTGTAAGGGCGCGTTTCACCCGGTCAAGGTTGCGCCCGATCTTCATCACGATCAGTGCGTCGGTGTCGCGTGCGCGGGTGATCAGCTCGTCCTCGGGCAAGGTCGCCATCAGAACGGTCAGGACATCGTCGCCCCAGGTGATCGGCTGGCCGGTCGCTGTCCAACAACCCGACATACCGGTGATGCCGGGAATGACCTCGACCTGTGCGCGGCCTTGCAGCCGCGTGTAAAGGTGCATGAAGCTGCCGTAGAAAAAGGGATCACCCTCGCACAGAACCAAAACAGTCTCTGTTTCGGCCAGATCAGCCAGCTTTTCCGCCCACTCGTCATAGAAGGGGGCAAGCTGGCCGTTATAGTCCGGGTCGGAAAAATGCACTTCGGTGGTGACCGGATATTCCATCGGATATTCAACCGCATCGGCACAAAGCATGCCTTCGACGATCCGCCGCGCTTGGCCTTCATAACCCTTCTTGCGGAAATAGGCGACGTGGGTCGCCTGCCGCACCAGCCGGTCCGACCGAACACTCATCAGATCGGGGTCGCCGGGGCCGAGGCCTGCACAGATGATCTTGCCCATGCTCATTCCTTCCGGCTTGCCAGCGCATTCACGGCCGCCACTGTGATGGCCGATCCACCCAGTCGCCCCTTCACGATGACCGAAGGCGCGGGCAAATCCTGCATCAGCGCGTCTTTTGATTCCGCAGCGCCGACAAAGCCGACCGGGCAGCCGATGATCGCGGCAGGGCGTGGGCAGGCCGGGTCTTCAAGCATGTTCAGAAGGTGGAAAAGGGCTGTAGGCGCATTGCCGATGGCGACGACTGATCCCGCCAAGTACGGCCGCCACAGTTCCAGCGCGGCGGCTGAACGGGTATTGCCCATTGCGCGCGCCATTTCGGCCACACGCGGGTCGTGCAGCGTACAAATTACTTCGTTGTTGTGCGGCAGGCGCGTGCGGGTGATGCCTTCACTGACCATCCGCGCATCGCAAAGGATCGGCGCGCCCGCTTCCAGGGCCGCGCGTGCGGCAATCGCCATGCCGGGTGAAAAGCGCACATGCTCCTCAAGCCCGACCATTCCGGCGGCATGAATCATGCGCACCACCACCACCTCTTCCTCGGGGGTGAAGCGCGACAGGTTCGCCTCGGCGCGGATAGTGGCGAAGCTTTCAAGGTAAATAGCGGCGCCGTCGGTCTGATAACTGTGGGGCATGGGGCTTACTCGGTCAGGATGGCGGGGGATTGGGTCAGGTCGTCGGGCGAAAGCCCGGTGCGAGCGGGTCGGTCGGCGGCGGTTCCGCCCCGGATCAGGTCAAGACGGCCACCGGCGCGGCCGACAAGGGTCAGCGGCGCCGCGCCGGGATGTGCACAGCCTTTGGCGCAGCCCGAGACGTGAAGCATCTGGCCCGGCAAAAGCGCACCAGCAAGTGCGCGCGCCAGAGGGCGCGTGGCGACAAGCGCCTGCGGACAACCGGGGGCACCGGTGCAGGCAATGACGTTCAGCAAAGGATCGTCCGGCCCAGTGATAAGTCCGGCCAGGTCGGGCGCGGACTGCGCCCCTTCGATCAGGATCATGCGCCAAGGGGTGATGCGCAAAGGACCGGATTGGCCAAGGACAGACAGTGTTTCTGCCCGCATCTGGCCGAATTCCAGGCCAACCAGACAGCCCTGCAAAAGCGGCCCGGGCGCTGGGAACAGGGGTGCTGCGGACTGCGCGCGGCCTTCGGTAAACGCTTGAGGTAACTGCGCTCCGTGCGCCAGATGCGCGGCCATCCGACCCCGCCCGTCGGGTGCCCCGCCGGTGTCAAGGAACCAGCGCGCCAGCGCAATTGCGGTGCGTGCGGCAGTGTCGGGCGTCACGATCGCGCCAAACTCTGACCCATCGGCGCGAACGATCAGGCCGGTTTCCCCGCGCTCAATGCGGATATCGGCAGACGTGGCGCCCAAGACCGGACGCGACCCGCAATCAACGGCATAACCGAATTTGCCGGGCGTCTGGGGGGCATCTTCTGCAGCCAGCGCCTCGGTCAGGGCAAGGGCCAGGTCGGCGGTGCCATCGTCATCGGCCCAAAGCGGGCTGACAATGATATTACGCCGCGCCTCGGCCTCGGTCGACCGGTCTATCAGGCCAAGTTCGCGCAGGCCCTCGATCAAGGTGCCATGGTTCGCCTCGGCCACGCCGCGCAACTGGACATTGGCGCGCGCAGACAGGTCGATAAGCCCGTTGCCGAAACGAAGCGAGAGGGCGGCAATGCCCTGTGCCTGATCCTTGGTCAGCCGTCCGCCGCGTGGGCGCACCCGCACGACAAGCCCGTCGCCGGACATCATCGGGCGCAGCGCGCCGGGACACCAACCCTTTATTTCTGGCACATTAGACACAGATTTTGTCATCTGCTTGCCTCCAGCGCCGCTACGATCGAGTTGCGGCGGGTGATCCAAAGGCCCGCATCGCGCAGGGCTTCGAACCGGTCGCGCATGGCCTGCAATGCCTGCGGGTTTTCGCGGTCCATAAAGGCGACCAGATCCGCGCGGCCCAATGTCGCCTCGTGGTAAAGGTCGAACAGATGCGCGGGAACTGCGCGGGCAAGGTGTGCAAAGGCTGCAAGGTGATCAAGTGTGGCGGCAATTTCCGCCGCTCCCCGGAAGCCATGCGCCATCATCCCGGTGGCCCAGGCCGGGTTGGCGGCGCGGGCACGGACCACGCGGGCCACCTCCTCGGGAAGGGTGCGGGCGCGGGGCCGGTCGGGCTGGGTCGCGTCCAGATGGTAGAGCGCCTTCTCTGCCCCTCCAAGCCGGGCGACGGCGGCGGCAAATCCGCCTTCGTGTGCGGCATAGTCGGAAGCCAGCAGCAGATCGGATTCCGTCAGATCCTGTACATGGACGAAGCCGTCCGCACCCATGACCTGCGCCTCCAATGCGGCACGGTTCTGTTGCGCGACACCACTGCCCACGGTCCATTCAGAGCCTTGAAGCCAGGCTTCGCCTGCGCGGGCTTGACCTTCGGGCGAATAATCTTCGATCGCGTCCTTCATCGACAGGCCGTAAAGACCCGGCTTGGGGCCGAAGACACGGGGGGTTGCGGTCAGATATGGATTGTCTTCGGCAGTCTCTTCGCGGGCGCCGAGTGCTGCGGCCGCAGCTTCGAACAGTTGGGCAAGGCCGGGAAAAACGTCTCTGAACAGGCCGGAAACGCGCAAGGTCACATCAATGCGCGGGCGGCGCAGAAGGGCAAGCGGGATCACCTCGAAGCCTGAAACCCGGTCTGATCCTTCGTCCCATCTGGGCGCAAGGCCGGCAAGATGCAGCGCCATGGCAAATTCCTCGCCCGCCGTGCGCATAGTGGCCGATCCCCAAAGATCAACGACCAGCGCACGCGGCCAGTCACCTTGATCCTGAAGGTGCTTGCGCAGCAACTCTTCCGCCAGCTTCACGCCCTGTGCATGGGCGGCGCGTGACGGAACCGCGCGCGGGTCGGTCGTGTAAAGGTTACGACCGGTGGGCAACACATCAGACCGCCCCCGATAGGGCGAACCGCTTGGCCCCGCAGCCACGCGCTGGCCGTTCAGCCCGGCCAGAAGGCCTTCGCGTTCCTGCTGCCCGCAGTCGCCGCGCCCGAAGATGTGCAGCCCCTCGCCGAACTGGCTTTCCTTGACGTCACAGACGAACCGGTCGATCCGGGTGATAGCCTCGGCAGGCGAGGCATTCGCCGGGATGCCCAGATCTTCCTCAACCCCCGAGGCCTGCGCCTCATCCCGCACCGCCTGAATAAGGCGGTCGCGGCGCGCAGGGTCAAGACCATCGGCGGTGGAGTATTCATCAAGAAGCCGCTCAAGGCGGTTCAGCCCCTCTGGCACCGCACTTGCCAGCATGGGCGGCGGCAAGTGGCCAATTGTCACGGCACCGATACGCCGTTTGGCTTGCGCGGCCTCGCCCGGATCATTGACGATGAACGGGTAAAGAACAGGAACAGGCCCGGTCAGCGCCTCTGGCCAGCAATCAGCTGACAGCGCCACGGATTTGCCGGGCAGCCATTCCAGCGTGCCATGCGCGCCGATATGGACAAGTGCATGGATCCCTTGGGCGCGGAGCCAAAGGTAAAAGGCAACGTAGGAATGGCGGGGGGTGCGCGCCAGATCGTGGTAGTCATCACCCCGCGTCTGGATCTCGCCGCGTTCGGGTTGCAGCGCAATCAGCGCCTCGCCGCGCTTCAGTCCGGCGAAACGGAAGACCGCGCCTTGCACCAATGGGTCATCCTCAGGTGCGCCCCACGCAGCCAAAAGCGCGGTGCGCAGCGTCTCTGGAAGGGCCGAAACAGTGTCTATATATGCTGAAACCGGCCATTCCATCCGTTCGAACATCAGTGACGAACCAAGATCGGCGCCGGGTTCTACCGCATAACCTTCAGCGCGCAAATCGGCCAGAATCGCCTCGGCCGACGCCAAGGCATCCAGCCCCACGGCATGCGCCAGCTGATGCGCCTTGCCAGGATAAGTGGACAGGACCAGCGCCAACGATCGGTCAGTGGCGGGTGTCTTGGCCAGCCTGTGCCAGCCAGCCACCCGATCAGCCACCGCCGCCACCCGCGCGGGGTCGGCGCGGTGGGCGAAGCGGGAATACTGCAGGTCCGGATCACGGCGCGAAGGCTGCTTGAAGCTGGCAACCCCCGCAAAGATACGCCCGTCAACTTCGGGCAGAACCACATGCATGGCCAGATCGGCGGGCGACAGACCGCGATCAGACTCTGCCCAATCCTTGCGCCGCGCTGTTGACAGCGCGATCTGAAAGACCGGGCAGCCGGTGGTATCCAGCGGTGAAGACTCGCCGCCCGGCCCCTTGGCCGAAAAGGCAGTAGCATTCACAATGGCTACAGGCTTCAAACGTGTCAGTTCTGCGCGCAGCCATGCCGCAGCGGCGACATCCTTCAGGCTGGCGGCAAAAATGCCCAATGCCGTGAACCCGCGTTCCTCAAGCGCTGAAATCAGCGCGTCAACCGGGCCTGTATCGGCAGCCGTCAGATAAGAACGATAAAAGGTGACAAGGGCAATGGGCCGGTCGCTTGCCGAAGGCGCCGCGATGGCACCTTTGCCGGGAAGGTAGAAGCCGAAATCGGGCACCGACTTTTCGCCCATCACCGGCCCGGCATAAAGCCCCGCCGCCAGCGCCAATTGCTGCAGCGCCGCCTGCGCAGCCACCGCGCCACCAGCATCGCACAGGTGCTGCAACCGCTGCAGGGTCGAGACAGGTAGCGTCGAAAGCTGGTTGAGCCGCGGATCCTCGCGCCCGTCGGCCGGCAGGATGGCCAATGCGATACCCTTGCGCCGCGCCAGATCCTGCACCTGCGCCAGACCATATGGCCAATAGCTTTCTCCACCGATCAGGCGGATCAGGATGCCCTTGGCACCGGAAAGCGTCGCATCAACATACGTATCGACTGACAGCGGATGCTTCAGGGCCACCAGATTGGCCAACCGAAGGGTCGGCAAGCCGCCCTCAGCCCGCTGCCAGCCCGCCGCGAAAGCGCCAAGGTCGCTGTCCGAAAACGAAAGAACCACCAGATCCGCCGGGCTTTGGCCCAGATCGGTTGGTGTCTCGCTCTCCTCCAGTCCATGGCTTTCGCGGAAGACGACATGCATTGCGCGTCAGGCCCCCACGCTTTGAGCCAAAAGAACCCGGCGGATTGCGTCCACGTTCACATCGTCATGCTCGCCTATCACCACCAGCTGCGAACGGCGCGGCTGATCGCCCCAGGCGCGGTCATACTGCGTGCGCACCCGTTCGCCCACCGCCTGCACCAGCATCCTCATCGGTTTGCCACTGACCGCCACATAGCCCTTCACCCGCAAGATATTCTGCTCGCGCGACAGGCGGATGATGGCCGCCATCAGCTGCTCTGGATCGTCCACCTCGGGCAGTTCGATCACCACCGTATCGAAGTCATCATGTTCGTGATCGTCATGCCCGTCGTGATGCGAGGGGCGGGCGGCCAGATCATCTTCGGCCGCCGAATTCAGGCCAAGAATCAGGCGCGGGTCTATGCGTCCTTCCTCCATCGCCAGAATCGGCAACTTGCGCGGGGCTTCAGCCTCGATCACCGCGCGGGCGGCAGCAAGGCCAGCCGCGCCGGCCAGATCGGCCTTCGACAAAAGCACGATGTCGGCGCAGGAAATCTGATCCTCAAAGACTTCGGACAGGGGCGTTTCATGATCCAGCGACTCGTCTGCCGCGCGTTGCGCTTCCACGGCATCTTCGTCCGGGGCGAAACGACCGGCCGCCACAGCCTCTGCGTCAGCAACCGTCACAACCCCATCGACGGTGATGCGCGAACGGATCGCGGGCCAGTCGAACGCCTTCAACAGCGGCTTCGGCAGGGCAAGGCCAGAGGTTTCGATCAGGATATGGTCGGGGCGCTTCGGCAAGGCCATCAGCGCCTCGATCGTGGGAATGAAATCGTCGGCGACCGTGCAGCAAATGCAGCCGTTGGCCAGCTCGACGATATTTTCAACCGGGCAGTTCTCGTCAGCGCAGGATTTCAGGATATCGCCATCCACACCAACAGTGCCGAATTCATTGACCAGAACCGCAAGGCGCTTGCCCTGGGGGTTGGCCATCAGATGGCGGATCAGCGTGGTCTTGCCCGCGCCAAGGAAGCCGGTGATCACGGTGACGGGAATCTTTGCAAGTTCAGTCATTTAAGGGACTCCATCGGGGGAATGCGGGCAAGCGACTGCTTGCGAAAGATGGTGGGGCGCTCGCGCCAGGGCACGATGCCGTCGGGGGATGCTGCATAGGCGGCGGCCCCGGCAAGGATGTCGGGCACATGCGTTGCAGGGTCCATGTGACCATAGACATAGGACCAGCGGCCGGGGGCCGACAAAGCGATGTTGCAGCCATTGTCACAGGCCGAAAGACATTCAACTGGTTGGATCCGCACGCCTTCGGGCGCACCTTCGGCCAGAAGTGCGTCAAGCAGGGCAGCCCCGGCGCGCGGCCCATCGCCCGCGTCGGGCAGACCCCGGCGGCAGGTGATACAGACATGAAGCGTAACCGTCACGCGGCCCTTCCTTTCCTTGCGGCGGGAATGACCTTGCGGGGGCAATAAATGCCCGAGCCGGTCGCGGAACACCCCGTCCGCCCTTCAATCTCGTCCGCGCGGGCAGGTCTCCCGGCTTGCAGTGCGGCCCTTTCATGGCCCCGGCCCGCCCCCTTCCCGGCTTAATGCCAGTGGCTTGGGGGGCCTCACTGCTCACGGTCGCGGGGGCGGCTGCGCTTCGGGATCAGGCGCCTTCCGGTCGCATTATCCCTGTCGCATTCCCTCTTCGCCTGCCTATAAGACAGGAACCAGCGCGGCCCCACCTGAGGCATCCGCACCCCCCTTGTCAAGCGATGGAATGACACATGAGCGACCAGGATATGACGCAACCGGCCGATGACGGCGCCCGACATGCGGTGAAGATGGCCAAAAAGAAAGCCGCCCGCGACAAGATCATGGCGACGAAGGAAGGCGAGAAGGGGCTGATCATCATCCATACCGGCGCGGGCAAGGGCAAAAGCTCGTCCGCCTTCGGGATGATCCTGCGTTGTATCGCGCATGAAATGCCCTGCGCGGTGGTGCAGTTCATCAAGGGGGCATGGTCCACTGGCGAACGGACGCTGATCGAGGCAAACTTCGCTCATCTGTGCCAGTTCCACGCGATGGGCGAAGGTTTCACCTGGGAAACTCAGGACAAGGAGCGCGATATCGCCGCTGCCCGCAAGGGCTGGGAAAAGGCCAAAGAGTTGATCCGTGACGAGAAGAACCAGATGGTGCTGCTGGACGAGATCAACATCGCACTCCGCTATGACTATCTGGATGTGGCCGAGGTGGTCGAGTTTCTGACCACTGAAAAGCCTGCGATGACACATGTCGTTCTGACCGGGCGCAATGCCAAGGAAGAGTTGATCGCCATCGCGGATCTGGTCACCGAGATGACGCTGATCAAGCATCCGTTCCGCGCGGGGATCAAAGGCCAGAAGGGTGTGGAGTTCTGAAAACAGCGGGGGGAAGCGCCCCCCGGCCTTGGCCCAGAAAGAACCAGCCCGATGAGCAGTCTTTCGTTTGATCTGGTGGTCTGGGATTTCGACGGGGTGCTCAACCGCAACCTGCCGCAGGAGACCTACGTCTGGGCGTCCTCCATCGCGGCGGATCGCGGGTTTGATCCGGTCAGTTTCGAGGAGGTCGTCTTTGGCTCGGGCTGGTTTGCCGAGGTGA
>CANJQT010000106.1 GCA_947476475.1 Paracoccaceae bacterium
CTTCTTGGCCATCATCTTGCCCATCGACGGGTAAAGAAGCTGTGTCGTCTTGATGTCCCGCCGTTGCCAGCGGATGTCGGGGATCGACAGTATCTTCAGTCCGCGCTTTGCATCGGCGCTGTCCTCTGGCCGACCGGTCGCTTGGGTGAACATCACAAGGGTGGGCGGTGTCTTGGCCGGATCGGGGAACAGGAAATCCCGATCCCCGGGATTGCCGCGCGTCACCTGCAGATAGACCCGCCCATCGATCACCCCGTTCTTCGCCACGATCTCGCGGTGCAGCGCCAGCAGCGCGTCGGCCGTCGCGGGTGATGGCATGTCCAGTTCCGCCAGACTGCGGTCCAGCCGCGCGACATGGCCGGGAAAGTCGATCAGCTTGCCGTCAACCACGGTCGTCACCTCATAGACCCCGTCGGCCATCAGGAACCCTCGGTCAAAGACCGAAACCACCGCCTGATCCTCGGGCAGCCATTGGCCATTCACATAGACGGTGCGCATTGCGTCTCCTTATCCCCAAAGCCCGGCATCGGCCGGAAAAACCTGTGACCCGTCGTAACGCAAGGGCCTGTCGCGGTCTTGGGCCAGCAGAAGCGGCCCGTCAAGGTCCACCCAGTCGGCGCCCTGCGCCACAAGCAGGGCGGGCGCCATGGCCAGCGAACTGCCGACCATGCACCCCACCATCACCCCGAAGCCCGCAGCCCGCGCCGCATCGCGCAGCGCCAGCGCCTCGGTCAGCCCGCCGGTCTTGTCCAGCTTGATATTCACCATGTCATAGCGCCCCTTCAAGGTGGCCAGCCCCGCCCAGTCATGGCAGGACTCGTCCGCGCACACCGGCACCGGGCGGGCAATCCCGGCCAACGCCGCGTCCTGCCCGGCTGGCAGGGGCTGTTCCACCAGCACGACGCCAAGCCTTTGCAAATGCGGGCAAAGGTCGGCATAGATGTCGGCCGTCCAGCCCTCATTGGCGTCGATGATGATCTTCGCCCGCGGCGCCCCCTCTCGCACCGCCTCAAGCCTTGGCATGTCGTCGGGCGTGCCCAGCTTGATCTTCAGCACCGGCCGCCCTGCCTGCGCTGCGGCGGCCATCCGCATGTTTTCGGGCGCGTCCAAAGACAGGGTATAGGCAGTGGTCAGCACCCTCGGGGCGGCAAGACCCGCCAGCCGCCAGACCGGCTGCCCTGCCCTCTTCGCCTCAAGATCCCACAAGGCGCAATCAACCGCATTGCGCGCCGCCCCGGCGGGCAGCAGCCCTTGCAGTGCAGCGCGGTCCACATCGCCCGGCAGGCCCGCGATCTGCGCCGCCACCGACTCCAGACTCTCGCCATAGCGCGCATAGGGCACACATTCCCCCCAGCCGCTGATCCCGCCCCGCGCCACCCGCACCGTCAGCACCCGCGCCTCGGTCTTCGACCCGCGCGAGATGGTGAAAGCCTGCGCCAGGGGGAATTGGTCTGCGGTAACGGTGATCATGGTCCCCTACACTCTCCTCAGCCCTCGCCAAGCTTCTTCGCCGATTCCCGCGCCAGCGGAAAGCGCAGAATCCGCGCGGCGATGCGGCGGAATTGCTGCACTTGCGAAATCATCCTTGCCGGACTCAGCGCAATATTCTACCCGTTTGCCAACCAATTCAGAAACATCCTTGCCGAGGCCCCCATGTCCTTCCGCCTGCAACCCGCCGCCCCCGCCCGCCCGAACCGCTGCCAACTGTTCGGCCCCGGATCGCGCCCAGCGCTCTTTGAAAAGATGGCCGCCAGTGCCGCCGACGTCATCAACCTTGATCTCGAAGATTCCGTCGCCCCCGACGACAAGCCGCAGGCACGCCAGAACATCATTCAGGCGATCAACGATATCGACTGGGGCACCAAGCACCTGTCAGTGCGCATCAACGGGCTGGACACCCCCTTCTGGTATCGCGACGTGGTCGAGGTTCTGGAACAGGCAGGCGACCGGATCGACCAGATCATGATCCCCAAGGTCGGTTGCGCCGCCGATGTTTACGCGGTGGACGCTTTGGTGACCGCGATCGAATCTGCCAAGGGCCGCCATAAACGCATCAGCCTGGAGGTGATCATCGAAACCGCCGCCGGCATCGCCCATGTCGAAGAAATCGCGGCCTCAAGCCCCCGATTGCAGGCGATGAGCCTTGGTGCCGCCGACTTTGCGGCCAGCATGGGCATGCAGACCACCGGCATCGGCGGGACGCAGGAAAACTATTACATGCTGAAGGACGGCGCTCGCCACTGGTCAGACCCGTGGCACTGGGCCACCACCGCCATCGTCGCCGCCTGCCGCACCCACGGCGTGCTGCCGGTCGATGGGCCATATGGTGACTTCTCGGATGACGAGGGCTTCCGCGCTCAGGCCCGCCGTTCGGCCACCCTGGGCATGGTCGGCAAATGGGCGATCCATCCCAAGCAGGTCGCCCTGTCGAACGAGGTTTTCACCCCGTCCGAAGCACAGGTGCGCGAGGCCCGTGAAATCCTTGCCGCTATGGCCAAGGCCAAGGCCGAAGGTCAGGGTGCCACGGTCTATAAGGGCCGTCTGGTCGATATCGCCTCGATCCGGCAGGCCGAAGTGATCGTCCGGCAATCCGAAATGATTGGCGGTTAAGCGGTCATCTGGCCTACCCTGCTCAGGCGGGCATGCGCCCGACCTGGGGGGAAGAATGACAGACGACGCCAACAAGGATCAGCAAGAATTCTGGACCGGCGAGGTCGGCCGCCAATGGCTGGCCCACGAAGCCGAACTTGACATGATTTCGATCGGCGCCCGCGACGGCCTTCTGGCACTGGCTGATCCGCAACCGGGCCAGCAGGTGCTGGAAATCGGCTGCGGTGGCGGTGGGCTGGCGGTGGAACTGGCGCGCAGGGTCTTGCCGGGGGGATCGGTTCTGGCGCTGGACATCGCCGGGCCGATGCTGTCGGCCGCGCGTGCCCGCGCGGCGGCGGCGGGGCTGACAAACCTGACCTTCCGGCAGGCAGATGCGCAGACAGCATTCCTGCCCGAAGCCGCCTTCGATCTTGCCCTGTCGCATTTCGGGATCATGTTCTTTGCCGACCCGGTCGCGGCCTTCGCCAACATCCGCCGCAGCCTGCGCCCCGGCGGGCGACTGGCCTTTGTCTGTTTCGGGCAGGCCGACCGCAACAATTGGTTCAACATCCCCCGCGCCATCGCGGCAAAGCGGTTCGGCGCTGGCCCCGAACCGGCACCCGGCGCACCGGGACCAGGGGCCTTTGCCGACATCGCCCGCGTCAGCGGCCTGATGCAGGCAGCGGGCTTCACCGATTGCCAAGGTCAGGCCGGCATGATCGACTATCATCACCCCGGCGGGGCTGCCGCTACCGCCGAACTGTCCGGCTGGATCGGCCCCGCTGCCTTCATCCTGCGGCAGGCGGGCGCCGACCTTGCAGCCCGTGCCGCCGTCACGGCGGAAATTGCCGCTGCACTCGGCCCCTATGAATGCGCCGACGGCTTGCGCCTTCCCGTGGAACTGAACCTGTTCGCGGCGCGCAATCCCGGCCCCGCATGACGTATCAGCGGCGGGCGGTTTCGCCGGGCGCAACCATCGGCGCACCGACGCGCCCGCCGGGGCGGCGATTGGCAAATCTTGCCGAGTTGCAAAATCCCCCCCTCACGGGCATATAACCTTCAAGATCACGTGGAGCGAACGACATGAATTACCTCGAGTTCGAAAAGCCCTTGGCCGAGATTGAAGGCAAGGCCGAAGAGCTGCGCGCCATGGCGCGCAAAAGCGAAGGGATGAATGTCGATAAAGAAGCGGCCGCGCTGGACCGCAAGGCCGCCGACCTGCTGAAAGATCTGTACAAGACCCTCGACCCCTGGCGGAAATGCCAGGTGGCGCGCCACCCCGACCGGCCGCACTGCATTGATTACATCAATGTGCTCTTCACCGAATATACGCCGCTGGCCGGCGACCGGAACTTTGCCGACGATCACGCGGTGATGGGCGGTCTTGCCCGGCTGAACGATCAGCCGGTGATGGTGATCGGGCATGAAAAGGGCAATGACACCAAAAGCCGGATCGAGCGGAATTTTGGCATGGCCCGCCCGGAAGGTTACCGCAAGGCGATCCGCCTGATGGAGATGGCCGACCGCTTCGGCCTACCGGTGGTGACGCTGATCGACACGCCCGGCGCCTATCCGGGCAAAGGCGCGGAAGAGCGCGGCCAAGCCGAGGCGATTGCCCGTTCGACGCAAAAGTGCCTTGAAATCGGCGTGCCACTGGTGTCGGTGGTGATCGGCGAGGGCGGATCGGGGGGCGCGGTGGCCTTTGCCACGGCGAACCGCATCCTGATGCTGGAACATTCGATCTATTCAGTGATCAGCCCGGAAGGCTGCGCTTCGATCCTGTGGAAGGATGCCGAAAAGATGCGCGAAGCGGCGACGGCACTGCGACTTACCGCGCAGGATCTGCTGAAG
The DNA here is from genome assembly GCA_947476475.1 of Paracoccaceae bacterium. GTDB lineage: Bacteria > Pseudomonadota > Alphaproteobacteria > Rhodobacterales > Rhodobacteraceae > TMP-24. The sequence continues at coordinate 4,441 of CANJQT010000106.1, forward strand.
CTGGGCGTGATCGACGAGATCATCAAGGAACCGCTGGGCGGCGCGCAGCGCGGCCGGCAAGAGGCGATCAGCGCCGTTGGCAAGGCGATCGAGGCGACGCTCAAGGAATTCAGCCGCATGAAGCCCGCCGACATCATCCGCGAACGGCGCGAGAAGTTCCTCGACATGGGCAGCAAGGGGCTTGCGGCCTGAGCCACCCTTCGGTGGCTTTCCCCCCCTCCCCGCCTGATGGCGGGGATCCCCCCAGGATATTTGGCCCACAACGAAAGCGGGATGGGAAGGCGACCTTTACCACAAGGACGCGCTCGCGCGGGCTGGCCATGCGCGATCATAGGCCGCACCGTCGATGCCGCCTCGGCTTAGTTCGGCCAGCATGTCACCAAGGGTGGGCAGGCCCAGCGACAGATCGCCATCGGTCCAGAGTCGGGCGCGCAATAGGGCGCGGGCGCATTGGGCATAGACTTCCTGAATGCTGACGATGGCGACAGTGCGGGGCAGTTTGCCGGCGCGGGCGAAACTTTCGCACAGGCTCAGGTCGGCCGTCAGGCGGGCGGTGCCGTTCACGCGGATCACCTCATGTGACCCGGCCACGATGAACATCAGGCTCACACGCCCGTCGCGGACGATGTTGCGCAGGCTGTCGATGCGGTTGTTGCCGCGCCAGTCGGGCAGCGCCAATGTACCGGGGTCAAGCACGCGCACCACCGGTCCGTCATCGCCACGCGGGCTGGCGTCGGTGCCTTCGGGGCCAATGGTCGACAAGACGCAAAAGCGGCTTTGTTCAATCCAGCGGCGATAGGCGGGGGTCAGGCGGCGGGCAACCTTGACCATCGCCGCCTCGGACGGCGGGGTGGCGTAGTGCTGCTCCAGAGCCGCGAGACTACCGATGAATTCCATTATCAGACCTTCTTCGCTGCTTTGGGCTTCTTCGGTTTCGGGGCGGGCAAGGCCTCGGCAAAGGCGCGAAGAAAACGGGCCACGCGATCGGGGGCGTCCAGTTCTTCGGCCAGCAGCAGATGCGGCCTGGCCCCCGGATAGGGCGGCGCGTAAACGGGCGCACCCATCAGCGCCAGTGCTTCTGGCAGGGGTTTCAGGAAAAACTGGTTGTGGCAGATCAGCCCTACCACCTTGCCGTCGCAGTACACCCCGTATGCGCCAAACATCTTGCGCACCGCCACCACGCCCGCCCCGTGGATCTGGTCAAGGACGTGATCGACGAAGGCGGCATCGGTGGGCATCGGGGCCTTTTCAGACCTGCGCGCCGGGCGGCAGGGGAAAGCCCGCCTCGGCCATAAGCCGGTTCGAGGCGCGCTCGACCAAAGGTTCGATCCGCGCCATGAAATTGCCGACGGTTTCACCTGCCGGAATGCGCGGCAGGAATTCCACCACCGCCAGACCCGGCTTGCGCAAAAGCCCGTGGCGCGGCCAGAAGACGCCTACGTTGGTGGCCGCGGGGACGCAATCCTGACCAAGCTCGCTGTAAAGGACACCCACCCCCACCTTGTAGGATTTCACCGCCCCTGCGGCGACACGGGTGCCCTGCGGATAGATGATCAGCTGGCCGGCCTGCTCGGCCCCGGCCTTCACATCGGCCACCATCTTGGCCATCGCGATACTGCGCCTGCCGCGATCAACCGCGACGCAACCGATGCGCTTGGCATACCAGCCAAGGATCGGCGCCCACATCAACTGCTTTTTCATGATGAACTTCGGGCGCGGTACCACCGACACGATCATGATGATGTCAAAGAAGCTTTGGTGCTTGGCGGCGATGATCACCTCGTCTTGCGGGACCTCGCCACGAATCTCGGACTTCAGCCCTACCAGAATGGCCGCCGTCCACCGCACCCAACGGCAATAGGCGTGAACCGCGTCGAAGGCGGCATCGCGGCGCAAAAGCACGAAAGGCGTCCACCACAGCGCGAAGGCCAGCATCGCCAGATACATCTGGCCGATGAAGATCAGCGACAGGATATATTGCAGCGCATTTCTCATCGAACGGTCCTGAGCGTGCGGAAGGCCGCCATGCGGGTGGCGACAAAGGCGACAATGGCAGCCATGACCGGAATCGCAAGAGGCCACGCCCACTGGCTGCCGGAAAATCCAAGCCCGGTCAGGAACGCCCCCTCTTCGGCCGCGGCCGGCATCAGCGCCACCGCAAGCGTGCCAAAGGCTGCCCCCACCAGCGCCCCGATCAGGGCGCGCAGGGTGAAACGTCGCACGAACGCACGGGCGATATAGCTATCTTCAGCGCCCACCAACCGCAGGGTGCGGATCACCTGCCCGTTGGCCGCCAGCGCCGCCTGTGTGGCCAGCGTGATCATCGCCGCCGTAGCACCCCCAATCAGGATCAGCGAAAAAAGGCCCAGGCTGCGGATGCGATTGGCCGAACTGATCAGCGGCATGCGCCAGCGGACATGGTCATCCAGCACCGCGCCCGGCGCTTCCGCCTGAAGCCGAAGCCGCAGGCCATCGGCATCAAAGCCCTGATCAGCCTCGGTAATCTCGACCAATTGTGGCAGGGGCAGGCTGTCCACCGGCAGATCCGGGCCAAGCCAGGGCTCCAGCAGCGCGCGTATCTCGTCTTCGGTCAGGGCGCGGGCGAATTCGATGCCGGGCGTGGTTTCCAGCACCTCCAGCACTTTCGATGTCTGCCGGTCGATCTGTTCGGCCGGCGCCGATATCCGCACTGTCGCGGATTTCGCCAGCGCCCCCGACCAGCGTTCGGCCAGTCGCCCGGTGGCCAGCGACAGGGCCAGCGCGAAGACGGCAAGAAAGGCCATCGCCCCTGCCGTAAGGCTGGTCAGCATCGCCGTGTGCCCCGAGGGCGGCACCACCCGGTCAGCCCGCGGATTGCCGGTCAGCAGCGCCAGGCCATGGTTGATCCGCAGCCTAAGTCGGGCAAGGCGATGTTTCACAGGTCGGCCCCCGCCAATTGCAGTTTCTGTCCCTGGATGCGCAGCACCCGCGCCTGCACCTGCGGCTTGGCCGCGCGGATCAGGTTCATGTCGTGGGTGGCAACCAGCACGGTCTTGCCCATGCGGTTCAGTTCGGTCAGCAGGCGCAGCAGCTTCAAAGACATCTCCCAATCGACGTTGCCGGTGGGTTCATCGGCCAGAATAAGATCGGGCGACGTGATGACCGCCCGCGCCAGCGCCGCCCGCTGACGTTCGCCACCCGACAGTGCCGGCGGCAACGCCCCGGCTTGCCCCGACAGTCCGACCCAGGCCAACAACTCCTCAAGCGAAGTGTCGTCCGCCTCGTGGCCTGCCACATGCAGCGGCAGAGCGACATTTTCGGCCAGCGGCAAATGGTCCAGAAACTGGCAGTCCTGATGAACGATCCCGATCCGCCGCCGCATCTGCGCAGTCGCGTTGCGGCCAAGCTGACCCAGATCCTGACCGAATACCTCGACCCGGCCGGCACCGGGGGTCATTTCGCCGTAACACAGCTTGATCAAAGAGGTTTTTCCAGACCCCGAAGGCCCGGTCAAAAAGTGGAAAGACCCCGCTGGTAGCTTCATGGTCACGTCTGACAGAAGCTCTCTGCCGGCATAGCCAAGTGTCACACCCTGAAATTCGATCACGCCCGAGCCCCTTCGAGATGTGCGCCGCAAGCCTCACTTCTCGTGCTTTCCGACAAATTACCGCCACATACCATTGGACGCTTGTCTTGGGCTTGCTACAACAGCCCAGAGGCAAATGCCAGAATGGCTGTTTCCAGATTTGTCGGAAATGAAAGCAGGTTGAACGACATGCGGCTGACATGCCCGAACTGCAAGGCGCAATACGAGGTGGAGGCCACCGTCATTCCCGATGACGGTCGCGATGTGCAATGCTCATCGTGCGGAATCACCTGGTTTCAGATGCCCGAAGCGTCAAGCCCGGCGCCCGACACCAGCCCAGAGGACGACCTGCTGGTCGATGAGGCGCCCGACGCCTACGATGATCTGGAACCCGAACCTTCAACGCCGGAAATGTCCGCGATTGCCAGCGCTTCGGCCGCGATGCGGCGCCGCACGCTTGGCGATGCGGTGGCTACCGTGTTGCGCGAAGAGGCGGCGCGTGAAACTGCCGCCCGCCAGGCGGAAGGCAGCCTGATCGAAACCCAGGGTGATCTGGGCCTGCCCGAAGGCCGATCGGCCGCACCGCCGCCGCCCGCCGCCAGCCCCCCGGCTGGGCAGACAGACACCGCCCGAACCCAGGAACACGCCGACGCGGCACTGATCTCGCGGCAGGCGCGGCGTGAACTTCTGCCCGATATCGAGGCGATCAATTCCACCCTGCGCGCTACATCCGAACGCGGCGGCGATGCCGCGGCAATGGATGCGCCCGAAACCCTGCGCCAACGCCGCTCGGGCTTTCGCAAAGGATTTCTGTCTTCGATGGCGGTGATAACGCTGCTGCTGCTGCCCTACCTTCTGTTGCCGCAGATATCGGCCCGGATTCCGGCCCTGGCGCCGGCGCTGGCAGAATATGCCACGAAGATCGACGCCCTGCGCGACTGGCTTAACCGTCAGATGATTTCGACAACCGATGCCGTGCGCGGCGAAGGCGCGGCTGGCGACTCGTGATCCGGCTTTGCGCGGTTCGTTCGCGCGGTCGAAAGTCCGCGCGGTCAGAACCGGTCCAAAAGCCTGCGCAGATAATCGCGTTCCATCTCCGGGCGCGCCTGATCGGCCGACCGCCGCCGGATTTCGTCCAGCAGATCGCGGGCGTGGCGGTACACATCTTCGCCCTGAAGCAGGTTTTCGCCCGACCCGACCTGCCCCTCGACCCCCTCGGTGCGCCCCAATGGGTCACGCGGAACCTCGCGGCCCGTCGCGTCGGCTGACGCCTGACCGTCGGCACCCGGCAGGCGGTTGGCATCCTGTGCCAGCGCCTCGCTCAGGCTGCGCATGCCGTCGCGCAGCTTGCCGATGGCTTCGGCCTGCCGGTCGATCGCCTTTGGCAATTCCCCGTCACGCAGCGCCTGTTCGGCCTCGTCCATCGCGCGGGCGGCATCATTAAGCGACTTGCGCGCCCGGTCGGCATCCTGCCCCTGCGCATCGGGCAATGACCCGCGTTGCCGGTCAAGACCGCTGCGCAATGCCTCCTGCCGGTCTGCAAGGCTTTGGCTGGTCTCCGGGCTGGCCTGCTGCCCGTCCGCCTGCCCGTCCGCCCCGTTTCCCGGCGCGTCGGTTGCGCCTCCCTGTGGCTGGCCCTGCTTTCCGGCTCCGCCCTGCTGCTGGCGGAACGCCTCGTCCGACAGGTTCTGCTGATCGCGCAGGGTCTGGCGCAGATCCTTCATCGTCTTGCCGCCCTGACCCTCCTGCCCTTCGCCGCCCGGCTGCTGGGTCACCTTCAGGTTCTCCATCATCTGGCTCAGCTGATCCAGCAACTGCTGGGCTTCAGCCATGCGCCCCTGTTCCATCAGCTTCTGGATCTCGTCCATCATCTGCTGAATCTGGTCGCCGGTGATGGTCTTGGCCTGCGGCTTGTTGCGGGCGAACTTGTCGGCGGGATCGGCCTGTTCACCCTTTTCGGCCAGCATGGTCAGATATTTGTCGGTCGCGTCGCGCAGATCATCCATTAGCTTCTGGATCTCGTCTTTGCTCGCGCCATTGCGGATCGCCTGCGACAGCCGTTCTTCCGCCTGACGCATCCGTTCCAGCGCATCCGACAGGCCGCCATCCTCCAAAAGCACCGCAACCTGCCACAGGGCCCCCGCCACCTCGTCGCGGATCGCGGCACTCAACGGACCCTGCGCTTGCCCCGCCTCCAGCCGCCGGATCGCAACCCGCAACAGAAGATACGCCTTTTCGTTGCGAATGAACCCCTCGGGCCGGTGGCTGACCGCCCGTAGGATCTGCGCGCTGCGGGGGCCATTGGCGCGCGACCAGAGCAGATCGCGGCGCATTTCCGCAATCGCCCCCGCCAGCGGGTCAAAGAACCGTCGCCCCGGCAGGATCAGATGCTCTGCCGGCGTGCTGGTGGTCTGCCCCAACCCGTCGGTGACGCTCATCACCATCACCACCGGCAGATTGGCCCAAGGGTGCTCAGATGCGTCCTCGGCCAGAACCGCCTTCATGTCGGTGCGGCTTGCCCGGCCCGCACGCGGCAGATCGAAGATCAGCGGCAGCTGCGGATCAGGGTCGGCCGACAGCCCATAGCGCCGGTCTATCGCCGCCATGTCCAGCTCGAAGCGCACCTCGCCCGCCACTATCCCGAAATCGTCCCGCGCGGCAAAGGCCTGCCGCATTGTGCCATCGGCCTTGCGGTCCATCGGCGCGGTCAGGCTAAGGCTTGGCGGCGCATCGGGCAGAATTCTGACCGTCCAAAGCCGCCCCCCGGCACCGGTCAATTCAAGCTGCCCCGACTGTTCGGCGATGAATTCAATGGCGCGCGGCCCCACCGCCGCCGGCCCCTCGGGCAAAGGCTTCAGCGTCAGGGTCTGGCGCAGATCAACCTCATCTGGCGCACCGTATAGCCGCAAGATGATCTTGGTGCCCTTGGGCAGATCAAGGGGGCCTGCGGGCAGCTTTGTCAGATAGAGCTGCGGCTTGCCGGTATAGGCCGGTGCCTCTGCCCAGCCCTCCCACATGGCGCTTTCGGCCACCGGCGGCGCGTTCTGATCCGCAGGCATCCGCCCAAGGTCGACCAGACGCCAAACCGAACCAAAAACCAGTGCCACCAGCAAGAACGTGGCCGCGACATAGCGAATGGCAAAAGGGTCGCGGCTGGCCAGCCGCAGATCGGGGCGCGGCGGTCTCGCCTGCGCCGCCCGCGCTGCCAACCGCGCCCTGTGCGTCCGCCAGACGGCTTCCGATGCCGCATCGCCCGCTCCGATCGCCTGCTGGTCGGTCAGGCTGGCAATCGGCCGGCCCGGCATGGTCGCATCCAGCCGCGCCTCGACCTCGGACGGCGTCGGCCAGCGAAACGCCCGCGCCCCGCGCCAAAGCGCCCGGATCATTGCCACCGGCAACGCCAGACAGGTCAGCCAGAACAGTTCAAGCGGCGCCCAGTCCTGAAAGCCCAGCGCAACCGCCGCGATAAACAGGGAGGCCAGCGTCCAGACCGGCCAGAAAGCGCGGGTGATGCGTTCGGCCACCATCCCGGCGCGCGTCAGCTTCAGGGGCCAGCGCAGCCGATGACGGATCAGTTCAGGCCTGTCTTTTTGCGCGTCCATGCCCGGTTCCAGTGGCGTCGGGCCTTGTACCCTAAAGCCATTCAGGAATCTTATCGCGGTTTATCATCTCGTCATAGGTCGGGCGCGCCCGGATAACGGCGAATTGTTGCCCATGCACCAGAACTTCCGGGATCAGCGGGCGCGCGTTATATTCCGACGCCATCGCCGCCCCATATGCCCCGGCCGAACGGAAAGCCAGCAGATCGCCCGCCGCAATCGCGGGCAATGGCCGCGCCTTGGCGAAGGTATCGCCGGTTTCGCAGACCGGGCCAACCACGTCGAAGGGACGCGGTGCGTTCCCCGGCTCAGGTTCAATGACCGGAATGATGTCGTGATGCGCCCCATACATCGACGGGCGCACCAGATCGTTCATCGCGGCATCAAGGATCAGGAAATCCCGCCCCTCGCCTTCCTTCAGGTAAATGACCGACGCGACCAGCAGCCCGGCATTGCCAGAAATCAGCCGGCCCGGCTCGATCTCGACCTCGCAGCCCAGATGGCCGACCGTCCGCTTGATCAGGTCGCCATACTCGATGGGAAGCGGCGGCGCGGAATTCGACCGTTCATAAGGAATGCCCAGGCCCCCGCCCAGA
>CANJQT010000107.1 GCA_947476475.1 Paracoccaceae bacterium
ACGTTTGTCACGTTCGGCACCGCGCAGACCAAAATAAAATTCCAACGGTCGGCCAATGATGGTCGCCACTGTCTGACGGGGATTCATCGCAACGTCGGCCATCTGATAGATCATCTGCATTTCGCGCAGATCTTCCTTGCTGCGGCCGGCCAGGTCATTCGACAATGTGCGCCCGTTGAAGATCATCCTGCCCTTCGACGGCGGCAACAGGCCGGTAATCGCCCTCGCCAGCGTCGATTTGCCCGAACCACTCTCGCCGACAACCGCAAGCGTATGCCCCGGATCAATTGAAACGGAAATGTTCTTCAACACGTCGATCGGGACCGACTTATACCGTGCGGTAACGTTTTCGACACGCAAGACAGGTTCTGCACCCGCAGGCTTTCCGGGATGGTCCTTCGAACGCACCGAAACCAAGGCGCGCGTATAGTCTTCGCGCGGGGCATTGATGATCTGCCCTGTATCGCCCCATTCCACGGTGCGCCCATGGCGAAGAACCATGATTTCATCACTGACCTGCGCCACAACTGCAAGGTCATGGGTAATGTAGAGGGCGCCAACCCCGGTGTCGCGGATCGCTTCCTTGATTGCCGCAAGAACGTCGATCTGCGTCGTGACATCAAGAGCGGTCGTCGGCTCGTCAAAAACCACCAGATCGGGCTTTGGGCAAAGCGCCATCGCGGTCATTGCCCGCTGCAACTGCCCGCCAGATACCTGATGGGGGTAGCGTTGACCGAAAGTTTCCGGGCTGGGCAGCCCCAGCTTGCGGAACAGTTCAATCGCCCTGGCCTCTGCTTCCGCCCTGGGCATCAGCCCGTGGATCAGCGTTGCCTCGATCACCTGTTCCATCAAGCGCTTTGCGGGGTTGAAAGAAGCCGCCGCCGACTGCGAGACATAAGTCACTTCACGTCCGCGCAAGGCGCGAAGGCCGCCGACCCCGCCTTTCAGTATATCGCGACCGTTTACGAAAACTTCGCCCCCGGTGATACGCACACCGCCACGGCCATAGGCCATTGACGACAGGCCGATCGTCGATTTGCCCGCCCCGGATTCCCCGATCAAACCCAGAACCTTGCCCTTTTGCAGGGTCAGGGAAACGCCATGGACCAGCGTTATTTCCTTCGGTTTTTCACCCGGTGGATAGACGGTCGCCTCGATCTTCAGGTTGCGGATGTCGAGTAGCGGCTGTTGGGTCTGATCAAGCACCGCGGCCCCCTTTCAATGAAGTCGTACGGTTCAGCACCCAGTCGGCGACCAGGTTGACCGAGATGGAAAGGACGGCGATGGCAACGGCTGGCACCAGGGCTGCGGCAACCCCATAAACCAAACCCTCCTTGTTTTCCTTCACGATGCCGCCCCAGTCAGCAAGCGGAGGCTGAACGCCAAGGCCGAGGAAGGAGAGCGTGGAGATGAAGAGCACTGCAAAAATGAAGCGCAGCCCCAGTTCAGCGACAAGAGGCGACAGTGCATTTGGCAGAATTTCGCGGAAGATGATCCAGCGGGTGCCTTCCCCCCGCAGGCGTGCGGCCTCCACATAGTCCATCACCGTGATGTCGACAGCCACGGCGCGTGCCAGACGATAGACGCGGGTAGAGTCGAGAAGACCCATCACGACGATCAGAACGGTCAGCGTGGTCGGCATCACTGACAGGATGACGAGTGCGAGGATGAGGGACGGGATCGACATGAACAGGTCAACCATTCGCGACATGACCTGATCAATCCATCCGCCGATCACCGCGGCTGTGAAACCCAGAACCGAGCCGGTCACAAAACTGACCATGGTGGCCATCGTGGCGACGAAGATCGTCGTTTGCCCGCCATAGATCATACGGGTCAGCAGGTCGCGCCCAAGCGAATCTGTTCCCAACCAATATTTCGAAGACGACCCTTCCCAGACATCACCGGATATTTCGGCCATGCCGTAGGGGGCAATCAAGGGTGCAAATAGCGCCGCCAGAAAGAAGGCGGAGGTCATCACCAGCCCGATCAGGGCGGAAAGCGGAATACGGCTCATTTCGGGTGCCTCAAGCGCGGGTTGGTCAGGATCGAGATGACATCGGCGAAGATATTCAGCCCGATATAGACGGCGGCGAAGATCAGCCCGCAGGCCTGCACCACCGGAATGTCACGTTTGGCCACATGGTCGACCAGATACTGGCCCATGCCTGGATAGACGAAAACCACCTCAACCACGACGACGCCAACAACAAGATAGGCCAGATTCAGCATCACGACGTTCACCACCGGCGCAAGCGCGTTCGGGAAAGCATGGCGTGCAATGATGGTCAGGGGGCGCAGGCCCTTGAGTTCGGCGGTTTCGATGTAGGCCGACTGCATCACGTTCAGGATCGCCGCACGCGTCATCCGCATCATGTGCGCGAGGACGACCAGCACAAGGACCATGACCGGCAGAGCGATGGCATAAAGCCTCTCGCCAAGGCTCATGCCGTCATAAATCGTCGAGATTGGCGAAAAGACCCGGAACTTGACGGTCAGAAGATACATCAGGATGTAGCCCACGACGAATTCCGGCAACGAGATCGTCGCCAGCGTCACACCCGAAATCAGGCGGTCGGGCCAGCGGTTGCGATAGCGCACGGCAAGCAGACCAAGAGAGATAGCCAAGGGAACCGCGACGACCGCAGCCCAGAAGGCCAGAAACAACGTGTTGCCCAGCCGCTCGCCAATATCCGCGGCGATATCCTGCTTGTTCGACAGCGCGACCCCCAGGTCGCCATGTACGATCCCCCAAAGCCAGCTGAAATAACGTGTCAGTGCCGGCTGATCGAGTCCCATCTCCTCGCGCAGGTTGCGCAACGAGGTCTCGGTTGCCGACTGTCCCAGAATGGCTTGCGCCACGTCACCGGGCAAAAGTTCGACACCAATGAAGATCAGGGCGGAAACTGCCAAAAGCAGCAGCAGCCCCAACCCAAGCCGTTGGCCTACCAGTTTTACAATTGGATGCATCTTTCCCCCAAGCATTCCGATGCCCGACAAAAGGTCGCCGCAGCATGGCCGTCTTTTTTTTCTTGTCCCGCTGGCGCGGATACCTGTTGGTGCCATGGCCGCTTGAATCCGGGTCCCCACCAAAGGATGCGTCCCAATCAAGCCGACCTTGCCCACATCAGGCAATTTTGTTGTTCGATCCCGGCCCTACCGGAAATGAAGAGAAAATCAAGGCATAGAGCACGCTGCAGAAAGCGCGCATTGCCAATTGTCCCCAGCAGTAAAAACTTCCCGGCGGCGCTGCCGCCGGGAAGATGTGCAATGTGACGCAAGCGTCAGGCCAGCCAAGTCCGCTGCGAAGCCCAGCCGCCCATCATTTCGTAGTTCGGATCGTTGACCCAACCTGCGACAGCGTCCGAATGCGCATCGATGAAGTCGTTGAACATCGGTACGATCACGCCGCCTTCTTCCTGCAGGATGCGGGCAATCTGGCCGTAAAGTTCCTTACGCTTCGCCGCGTCGGTTTCGCCACGTGCCTGCAGAACAAGCGCGTCGAAGTCGGCATTCTTGAACTTGGTGTCGTTCCAGTCGGCGGTCGAGAGGTAGGCCGTCGAATACATCTGGTCCTGCACCGGACGTCCACCCCAGTAGCTTGCGCAGAAGGGTTGCACGTTCCAGACGTCCGACCAGTACCCATCGTCTGGCACCTTCTTGATCGTCAGCGGGATACCTGCCTCGTTGGCCGAAGCCTGCCAAAGCGTCGCCGCGTCGACAGCACCCGGGAAGGCCGTGTCAGCCACAAGCAATTCGATCGGGCTGCCGTCATGACCTGAGGCCTTGTAATGCTCGGCTGCCTTGGCCAGATCGAAAGGCCGCTGCTCCAGCGTTTCGTCGTAAAGCGGATAGGCCGCGTTGATCGGGATATCGTTGCCGATGCCGCCGAACCCGTCGAGGATCTTGTCGACCATTTCCTGGCGGTTGATCGAATACTTCAGCGCCAACCGCAGGTCCTTGTTGTCGAAGGGTGCCTTGTCGCAGTGCATGATGAAGACGTAGTGGCCGCGGCCCGATACGTTCATGACATTCACGCCCGGCGCCTGCCCCATCAGCTTGGCGACCTTCGGATCAACGCGGTTGATCATGTGAACCTGACCCGCCTGCAGCGCAGAGTTGCGTGCCGTCGAATCGTTGATGACCGTAATCTCTACGCCGTCATAGTGGCCGCGCGTGGTATCCCAGTCTTCCTTGTTCTTCTCGAACACGAAGCGAACACCCGGTTCAGCCGAAACCAGCTTGTAAGCACCGGTACCGATACCAGCTGCCGGATTGTCGACGCCGCCCTTGGGCTGGATCATCAGGTGATAGTCCGACAGAAGATAGGGAAGGTCGGCGTTGCCGGTGGCAAGCTTCATCACCACATTCTGACCGTCTGCACTGATTTCGGAAATGCCCTGCATAATGCCCAGCGCGCCCGACTTCGAATTTTCGTCGGAATGGCGCTTGTAGGTTGCGACGACGTCGTCGGCCGTCATGTCGCTGCCGTCATGGAATTTCACGCCCTGACGGATGGTGAAGGTCCACTCGGTGCCATCGGCGTTCGAACTGAAGCTTTCGGCCAGACGCGGCTCCAGCTGGCCATCGGCCGTCACGTTGACAATCGCATCGCCCCACTGGCGGTTGACCGAGAACGGAACCGGGCTGTCAGAAAGGCCGGGGTCAAGCGAGTCGGTCGTTTCACCGCCGCCAAGGCCCATCATCAGGATGCCGCCCTTCTTGGGCTCCTGCGCGATGGCTTTGCCGGCCATCACAGAGCTGGCAATAACCGCCGTCGCCCCGAATGCAGCAGTGCGGGTCAGAAACCCGCGGCGGCTAAGTCCGCCAGCGTCGATAAAGCCGATCAGTTTTGCAAGTTCGTCGTTCATATCATCTCCCCGAGACTCAGTCATTTTCAACTGCGCAAGTAACTCTGACAGCTTACTCATTCTTTACAACCAAAATTTACGCAGCCTCAGCTCTTTCTAAGATCATGCTTTCCTTGCTGATCCTATCAAAATTCCAGCGCGCGAAACCACCCGGCGTTTCCCCAGCATGGCACGCTCGCTCAGCGGCGCAATCCAGTTTCCGGTAGCGAAAGGCATCCGCAAAATTCTGTTTTATTGTTGTCAGTGTGCCCCTTTACCGCATCCCGGCAGGCGCACCTCTACCCGATTCACATCAGCCACTGGCTTGCAAAACCGTGCTCCCCCACATCGCAACATCGCATTCCATGATCAGTGATGGTCACGTGGGACCTGATCCACAACATCACGCGAATAGACGCAGGCCTCCCCCTCGTAGGCCTCAATCCGCGCTTTCAGGTGGAAGGCATCGGAATCCGACCACATTTCGCAAAACGCCTCGGTTCGCAGGCGCACATCACCGCGCTGCGTGACCTCGGTCCAGTGTGCCGATCCGCGCGCCGAAAGCGGGGCGTCGGGATGAATATCCCAGCGTTCCCGTGCGACCGATCCGGCGATGCCCCCATGATCTTGATTCTCATATTCGCCAAAATCATCTTCGATGATCAGGCTGACAATGCCGGTGCGCTGGTCCACCTCGGTGCGACGGACGTGTGCCTCGGGGCGGATTTCGCGCAAGCCAAGCGGTTTGGCCGCTTCGGCGGGCTCAAATGTCACCTCGTCGCCGTCGGCGCGCTTGGTGCGGACCGGCAGATCAAGTTGGCCACCGGTCAGGGTCAATGTCGCCTGATCGGGCATTGGCCACAACATCGGCCAATAATTCGACGAAACCGCTATCCGCAGGCGGTGCCCAGCGGGCAGGCGATAGGCGATATGGTCCAGTGCGATGCGCACTTCATAGACCTGACCGGGCACCAGAGGTTCGGGCGCGGCATGGCTGGCGCGGTGCGTTAGATTCAGAACGCCCCAGGTGATGCGCGTCGCCGCACCATCCGGGTGAATGTGATTCAGCCGCACCGCAACTTGCGCCATCGGCTTGTCGGACGACAGGCGCAAGGTCAGGACCGGCGCCCCGACGATATCCGTCTCTTCCAACTCTGCACTGTCGAAACAGGCCGACAGGGCATCGTCGCGTCGTTGGTCGCCCGGCATTTCCGGGCCCAGCCAGATCGCACAGAATTCGCCGCCATCCATGCCGCAATCCTGCGGGCTGGCAAGCGTTTCGCTGAACGCCCCACCCTGCCCAAGCACGCCTTCACCCAAGGCCATGGTCCGCACGGCGACATTGGGCGAAGGCCAAGAAGGTTCGGCAATCCAGCGGCCCGGCCGGTTTTCATACCAGCTGGCGGGCCGCACCCCGTCCATCAGATAGACCCGGTAGGCCGGGTCTTTCTCAACCCCTGTCGCCGCATCCTTCAGCCAGCGATCCCACCAGCGTAACGCCTCCTGCAGGAAACCGATACGTGGGTGCGGTACGGCAAAATGCGGGTATTTGTGGACCCATGGCCCGACGATACCCTTCACCGGGGCTTCGATGTTTTCCACCAACTGCGGCACGGCATTCTTGTAGCTGTCGCCCCAGCCACCAACCGACAGCACAGCCGCCTTGATCGCTGAGAAATCTTCGCAAACCGAGCCATGCTTCCAGTATTCATCCCGCCGCTGATGGCGCAGCCAAACGGCCGGAAGGAAGGGTTCCGCAGCCAGCCGTTCCTTCCACATCGGATGCCAGCCCTGACGCAGCGCCGGGTCCGGTGCGCGCGATGAATAGGCCCACATCGTCGCCCCCCAACCGAGGTTCTCATTCAGAAGGCAGCCGCCCTTGTAATGGATGTCATCGGCAAAACGGTCGACCGTCGAACAAAGCGTGATGATCGCCTTCAACGCCTCTGGCTGAAGGGCCGCCACCTGAAGCGAATTAAACCCGCCCCAGCTGATTCCCATCATCCCCACGCGCCCGTTCGACCAGGGCTGCGCCGCAATCCAGGAAATCACTTCGCAGGCGTCCGCCAGTTCTTGCGCCGAATATTCGTCATCCATCAGCCCTTCGCTGTCGCCATTGCCACGCATGTCGATCCGAAAACAGGCGTAGCCGTGGCCAGCAATGTAAGGGTGCGTCAGCGCATCGCGCACCACCGTCCCGTCACGCTTGCGGTAGGGCAGAAATTCCAGCACTGCCGGGAACGGGCCGTCACCTTCCGGCATCCATACCCGCGCTGAAAGGCGCGTGCCGTCGGAAAGCACCACCCCCCAATCGGCATGGTCGCTGACCTTGTGCGGAAACTCGGTTATGACGCGCATCTTTGTCTCTCCCTTCGCGGCTTGTGGCCCATACCCGCCCGGCCCTGCAATGCTGTTCGCGCCACTGAAGCGTCGCTAGCGGACTAGTCCGGAAACCGAAGTGCGTATCTTCTGTCGCCACCAGCCGGAGAAAGCCCATGACGCGACCAAACATCCTGATCCTGATGGTTGATCAGCTGAACGGAACCCTGTTCCCCGACGGGCCGGCCGACTGGCTACATGCCCCGAATCTCAAGCGGCTTGCTGCGCGCTCGGCGCGTTTTGCCAACGCCTATACTGCGTCACCGCTTTGCGCACCCGGGCGGGCCTCGTTCATGTCTGGCCAGTTACCATCCAAGACCCGCGTTTATGACAATGCCGCCGAATTCGCCTCGGACATTCCCACCTACGCCCACCATCTGCGCCGCGCGGGCTATCAGACTGCCCTTTCCGGCAAGATGCATTTCGTTGGTCCCGACCAGCTTCACGGGTTCGAGGAACGGCTGACCACCGACATCTATCCCGCCGATTTTGGCTGGACCCCGGATTACCGCAAACCCGGCGAGCGGATCGACTGGTGGTATCACAACCTCGGCTCTGTCACCGGGGCGGGGGTGGCCGAAATCACCAATCAGTATGAATATGACGATGATGTCGCCCATCAGGCTGAACAGAAGCTCTATGATCTGTCGCGCGGGAATGACCCGCGCCCCTGGTGCCTGACTGTCAGCTTCACCCACCCGCACGACCCCTACGTGGCCCGGCGCAAATACTGGGATCTTTACGAAGGCTGCCCGCAGTTGGCCCCCCCTGATTCCATCGCCTACGACGACATGGATCCCCATTCCCAACGCCTGATGGACGCCTGCGACTGGCGCGGAATGGCGATAACCAATGCCCACGCAGAACGCGCCCGCCGCGGCTATTTCGCCAACATCAGCTATATCGACGACAAGATCGGCGCGATTCTTGCCGTGTTGGAAGCGACCCGACAAGAGGCGGTGATCCTCTTTACCTCGGACCATGGCGACATGCTGGGCGACCGCGGGCTGTGGTTCAAGATGAACTTCTTCGAGGGATCGGCCCGCGTGCCCCTGATGATTGCCGCCCCCGGCGTGGCAGCGGGGCGGATTGAAACGCCGGTTTCAACCCTCGATGTCACCCCCACGCTCGCCGCACTCGCTGGCCTGTCCATGGAAGAAGTCGCGCCTTGGACCGCTGGTGAAAGCCTTTTGTCGGTCGCCGCGGGTGGCCCGCGCGCGCCAGTGCCGATGGAGTATGCCGCCGAAGGCTCGATCACGCCGCTGGTGGCCTTGCGTGACGGGCGCTGGAAGTATGTCCGCTGCGCCGCCGACCCGGAACTGCTCTTTGATCTTGATACCGACCCCGGCGAACGGATCAATCTTGCCCCTGTCCCTGGCCATGCCGGGCTGCTGTCGCGCCTGCGTGCGCAGGCCGACGCCCGCTGGGACCTTGCCAGATTCGACGAAGAGGTTCGGCAGTCACAGGCCCGCCGCTGGGTGGTCTATGAAGCGCTCAGGAACGGTGCCTATTTTCCTTGGGACTACCAGCCGCTTCGCGCCGCATCCGAGCGTTACATGCGCAATCACATGGACCTGAATGTGCTGGAAGACTCCAAACGCTTCCCACGCGGAGAGTGAAACTTCAAAACGCAGCGCGCGGCACCATTTCCCCGCGGTGAATGCGGGTTCATCTTGGCTCAAATACTCCACGGGGGTGCGGGGGGTGAAACCCCCGCACCGGCCGCAAAGCCTCAGCGCCCCTTCCAGACCGGGTCACGCTTCTCCGCAAAGGCACGCGCGCCTTCAAGCTGGTCCTCGCTGGAATAAAGCCGGTCCACCGTCGGCATCTGCCGTTTGGTGATCCGGTTCAGGGCATCCTGGAAGCGCAGGTTTTCCGCTTCGCGCACCACTTCCTTGATCGCGGCATAGACAAGGGGCGGCCCGCTTTCCAGCAGCCGCGCCAGATCCCAGGCCTTGGCCAACAGATCGGCCTGGCTGGTGATTTCCTTGACGATCCCCCACCGGAAAGCCTCTTCGGCATCGAACCAGCGCCCGGTCAGCAGCAGGTCCATCGCCACATGATAAGGAATGCGCTTCGGCAGCTTGACCGAGGCGGCATCAGCCACGGTGCCAGAGCGGATCTCCGGCAGCGCGAACGTGGCAGTGTCCGAGCAAAGGATCAGATCTGCTGACAGCGCCAGTTCCAGCCCGCCACCGCAGCAAATACCGTTCACTGCGGCAATCACCGGCTTGTTGAGGTTCGGCAATTCCTGCAGGCCGCCAAAGCCACCCACCCCATAGTCGCCATCGACCGCATCGCCGCCTGCCGCCGCCTTCAGATCCCATCCAGGGCAAAAGAATTTCTCGCCCTCGGCGCGCAGGATCGCAACGCGCAGACTGTCGTCATCGCGAAAAGCACGGAAGGCCAGCCCCATGATCCGGCTGGTGGCCAGATCGATCGCATTGGCCTTGGGCCGGTCCAGCGTCACCTCAAGAATGGCACCCTCACGGCGGGTCCGGATCGGACCTTCGGTCAGCATCGTCATCTCAGCCATCATTTTGCCTTTCGGACAAGCGCATCCACCGCAACCGCACCTACGCTGCGGACGAGGATCGGGTTGATTTCAATCTCTTCCAGATCGGGACGCTCAAGCATCAGCGCGCCCAAGTTGACGGCAATCGCCGCGACTGCCGCCATGTCGGCCTTGGCCCTGCCACGGTAACCGTCCAAAAGCGGCCAAAGCCTAAGCCGTCTCAACGCCTCAAGGACCTCGTCCTCGCGCACCGGCAGGATCAGCGTGACCGTATCGGCCAGAACCTCTGCAGTCACCCCGCCCATGCCAAGTGTCAGTGAAACACCATATACCGGGTCGCGGCGCAGCCCCAGAAGGATCTCGGCGACCGTGCCGGTGATCATTTCCTCGGCCAGATATCCGGTGGCACCCGCCATCTCGGCCTGCCCCTCAAGCGACATCAACCCAAGCCGCACCGCACCCGCTTCCGTCTTGTGGGCAAAGCCCAGCCCCTTGAGCGCGAGGGGCGCGGACAGACCGCGCGCCTTTTCCTGCACCTCGGCCAGCGTGGCCCCCGTCACGGCCCGCGGAACCGGAACCCCCGCCTCGGCCAGTAGCGCCTTGCCCTCGGCCTCGGACAGCATCACCACCTCACGCGAAGCGATGGCCGGTGCCGGACGCCAGCCCCTGATCCCGGTCGGCGTCTGCGCGGCCCTGATCGCCCCAAGCGCCGTCTCCAGCCCCATCAGCGGCGCCACCCCCTGCTCCATCAGGGTTATCGCCCGGTCCTCATCGAAATTCTCGGGTAACGAGGCAACCGGAAAGGCCGGCTTGCCGGTGGCCCGACCTGCGGCCACGATCGCATCCAGCGCCGGCTGGAACGAGGCCGGATCGCAGCGGTCCGGTCGCGGCGGATCGATGATATAGATCCCCGCGTCATAGCCTGCCAGCATGGTGGTGAAAACATCGGTGGTGCGCGGGCCGTCGCCCCAGATAAAGGTGTGATAGTCCAGCGGGTTGGCAATAGTGACGATCGGTCCCAGAATTTCACCCAACCGCTCGCGCGTGCCCTGATCTGGCGGCTGGAAGTCAAGCCCGAAGGGCGCAGCCAGATCGGCCACCAGCCCCGCCTCGCCGCCCGAACAGGACAGCGAACAGATCCGCCTGCCAAGTTGGGGGCCGTGGCTATGGAAGATCTTCAGCGTTTCAATCAACTCCGACAGCGTATTGACCTCGGCCACACCCGCCTGGCTCAGAAAAGCGCTCGAGGCCGCCCCACCACCCGCAAGTGATGCCGTGTGTGAGGCCGCCGCAGTGCGCGACAGTTCCGTCTTGCCGGATTTGATGCAGACAATGCCCTTGCCTGCGGCCCGCGCCGCTTCGGCCAAAGCGGCAAAGGCGGGGGCATCGTCGATCCCCTCGACATACATCCCGATCGCCGTCACTCGTTCGTCGGCCAGAAGCGCGCCCGCAAGCTCCGCCAGCCCGACCTGCGCCGCATTGCCCAAGCAAGCCACATAAGCCACCGGCAGCGCGCGCGCCTGCATGGTAAGATTGATGACGATGTTTGACGACTGGCTCAGCAGCGCCACGCCCTTTTCCACCCTCCGGCCGCCGTGCTGGTCGGGCCATAGCAGCGCACCATCAAGGTAATTGATCACCCCATAGCAGTTCGGCCCAAGGATCGGCATTTCACCAGCGGCCTTGACCAGACTGTCCTGAAGTTCCGGTTCGCCTGCCTCGGTCCAGCCCGAGGCGAAACAGATCGCGCCCCCGGCACCCATGGCAGACAACTCGCGCACCACGTCCACCGTCGCATGACGGTTGACCCCGATGAAGGTCGCGTCCGGCGCGCCGGGCAGATCCGCCAGCGAGGCATAGGCTTTGAACCCGCCTATCGCGGGCTTGGTCGGATGCACGGGCCAGACCGGTCCCTCAAAGCCCATCTTGCGGCATTGGGCGATGACATTCTCGGCCCAGACCGAGCCCATCACAGCAATCGAGCGGGGGCGCAAAAGACGAGTGAAATCGCGGTTCATGTCCGGTGCCCCGCTTTACCCGCGACGCCGGGGGCTGTCTGCCCCCGGACCCCCGAGGATATTTTCAAAAAGAAGAAACGGGAAACGCCCTGCCCGGTATGGGGCAGAGCGCCTTCTCCTTTTACAGTCATCGGCGTCCCCGCCTGTACCGTGCGATCAGATTTGCGCGTGTTGGTTAACATTTCGTGTATGCTTCTTCTTTTTCCAAATATCCCGGGGGTGCGGGGGCGGCGCCCCCGCGGCGTCAGGCCCCGAGCGGCC
>CANJQT010000108.1 GCA_947476475.1 Paracoccaceae bacterium
ATTTCAATCAGGAGCGTGCCCTCTACAGTCGGCAGAAATTCAAGCTGAACCGTGCCGCAGCTCTGGCCGAGTGGCGTGGTCTTCTTGCTGCCTGGCGTCAGGGCAGGGTAGGGCAAACAGAGACTGGTTCGCATTTGTCTGACACCACCCACAGGCCAATGTTGGCCCTGGCCGACTCGCTTGACAGTTCCATCCCCGCGCGCGCAACTGTTGCCAGCGTCGACGAGGTGCAATTCGCGCGTCGAGGGCCATTAGTCTACCACAACAGGGGGATGTAATGTTTATCCGAGTCCGTTCCATGGCTACAGCGGCAGCCACCGCCCTTGCCTTGTCGACGACGATGCCGCTCTACGCGGAAACGCCGCCCGACACGCTGATTCAGGCTTTGGCAATCGACGATATAATTTCGCTCGATCCGGCCGAGGTCTTTGAAATCTCCACCACCGAAATGCTGGGCAACAGCTACGAGACCATCATCGGTTATGACCTCAACGATGTCAGCAAGCTGTTCGGCGTGGTAGCCGACAGCTGGACGATGTCCGCAGATGGCAAGACCATGACGTTCACAGTGAAGCCTGGCAAAAAATTCGCCTCGGGCAACGATCTGGCCGCCGATGATGTGGTTTACTCCATCGTGCGCGCCGTCAAGCTCGACAAGTCGCCTGCCTTCATTCTTGGTCAGTTTGGCCTGACCCCTGACAACGTCGAAACTATGGTCAAGCAAACCGGAGATCTGAGCTTCGATTTCACCATGGATCAGGCCTATGCGCCGACCTTCCTGCTCTATTGCCTGACCTCCTCTGTCGCGAGCGTTGTCGACAAGGATCTGGTGATGGCAAATGAAGTCGACGGCGACTACGGTTACAATTGGCTAAAGACCTCCTACGCAGGTTCCGGCCCCTTCACGATCCGCGAATGGCGCGCGAACGAGTCGGTCGTGATGGAGCGCAACGACAATTATGTTGGCGACAAGCCTGCCTTGGCCCGCGCCATCTATCGCCACATCCCCGAGGCCGCGACGCAGCGCCTGCTCTTGGAAAAGGGTGACATCGATATTGCCCGCAACCTTCTGCCCGAAGAGCTGGCGGCTTTGTCGACGAACACAGACGTCGCAATCCAAAGCGCCGACAAGGGCACGATCTTCTACATCGCGCTGAACCAGAAGAATGAATTCCTTGCCAAGCCCGAAGTGCGCGAGGCGATGAAATATCTGGTCGACTACCAGGCGATCGCCGACACGATCGTCAAAGGCAAGTACTCGGTCCACCAGACGTTCCTGCCAAAAGGCTTCCTTGGTGCGCTCGATGAAAATCCCTACTCGCTAAATGTTGCGAAGGCCAAGGAGCTGCTGGCCGCTGCCGGTCTGCCTGATGGCTTCACTGTCACGATGGACACGCGCAATTCGCCCGACGTGACCGCAATCGCGCAAGCCGTCCAACAGACAATGGCCGAAGCCGGGATTAAAATCGAGATCATCCCGGGCGACGGCGGCCAGACGCTGGAAAAGTACCGCGCCCGCACACATGACATCTACATCGGTGTCTGGGGCCCGGACTATCAGGACCCGCACACTAACGCGACCTTTGCGCGCAACCCGGACAATTCCGACGATGCGACCGCCAAGACACTTGCCTGGCGCAACGCCTGGGATATCCCGGAAATGACCGCCAAGGCCGACGCGGCGGTCATGGAAGCTGACCCCGCAAAGCGTGCGCAGATGTATGTTGAACTGCAGCAGGAAAACCTGAAAACCTCGCCGTTCATCATAATGTTCCAGCAGACCGAAATCGCGGCCCTCCGCTCGAACGTCAAAGGTCTCGTGATGGGTCCGGCGTTCAGCGACAACCTGTTCAAGGGCGTGACAAAGTAAATGGCAGGCACCTTCCTGCAACAGACGGAAGGGCGCTACGGCGCCCTTCCCACTTGGTTCTGGAAGGGAACCAAACTGATTGCGACCATCGCTGTCACCATTCTTGGCCTGCTGCTCATCACCTTCTTCATCAGCCATGTCATTCCGGTTGATCCCGTTCTTGCCGTTGTCGGTGACCGTGCAAGCCAATCAACCTATGACAAGATGTTCATCGAGATGGGCCTCGACAAACCGCTCTGGCAACAGTTCTTCTTCTATGTCGAAAAGGTGCTCAGCGGAAACCTTGGTAATTCCTTCCTGACGAAGAAGCCGGTGTTCGACGATCTGGCGCGCGCCTTTCCTGCAACCCTTGAACTCGCCACGGTGTCGATCCTGATCGGCACGCTCGTTGGCATTCCACTTGGCGTTCTGTCAGCCGTCAAATCCGGCACGCTGACCGATCAGATCGTGCGCGTCATAGGCCTGATCGGCTATTCCGTGCCGATCTTCTGGCTTGGCCTTCTTGGCCTTCTGGTGTTCTACGCCAAACTCAGCTGGATATCTGGCCCCGGTCGCATCGACATTGAATTTGAATACAACGTCACCCGCACCACCGGGCTTCTCTTGATCGACAGCGCCATGCAGGGCCAGTGGGATGCGTTCCGCAACGTCGTCTCGCACATCACCCTGCCTGCATCGCTTCTGGGCTATTACTCACTGGCCTATATCAGCCGCATGACGCGCAGCTTCATGCAGACCGAACTGGCGCAGGAATATATCATCACCGCTCGCGTCAAGGGCGTGCCGGAATGGCGTATCATCTGGGTACATGCCCTTCGCAACGCAGCAGTGCCGCTTGTCACCGTCATAGCGCTTAGCTACGCGGGCCTCCTGGAAGGTTCCGTGCTGACCGAAACCGTTTTTGCCTGGCCCGGCCTCGGGCTCTACCTGACAAACAGCCTTCAGGTGGCCGACATGAATGCCGTCCTTGGTGGAACGCTGCTCATCGGTGTGATCTTCATTGCACTAAACCTGCTCTCAGACCTTCTCTATACGCTTCTTGATCCTCGCGTGCGCCGCCGGGTGGGCCAAAGATGACGGCCCCGATCTCCCGCCGCGAATGGCTCCTGACCGAACAGCCCGCGTCGCGACGGCAGGCCCGTCTGGGGCAGACCTACCGCACTTGGTTGGCACTGCGTGCAAACCGCCTCGCGATGTTTGGCCTTTTCATCATTATGGCACTTGTCCTGATCTCGGTTTTTGCTCCCCTGCTGGTACGCTACGATCCGCTGACTGGTGGCGATCTGCGCACCGGACGGCTTTTGCCGCCCTCTTGGGATCACCCAATGGGCACCGACGACCTTGCGCGCGACATCTATAGCCGGGTGATCTACGGCAGTCGCCTGACGTTGATGGTGGTGGCCCTTGTGGCCGTAATCGCAACGCCGATCGGCCTGGCTGTCGGTACTACGGCGGGTTATCTTGGCGGCTGGGTCGATAACGTCCTTATGCGGGTCACCGATATCTTCCTTGCCTTCCCGCGTCTGATCCTGGCCCTTGCTTTCGTCTCGGCGCTTGGCCCCGGCATTGAAAACGCCATCATCGCCATTGCCATCACCTCTTGGCCGCCTTATGCGCGGCTTGCCCGGGCCGAAACCCTGACCATCCGCGAGGCGGATTTCATCAACGCGATCCGCCTGCAGGGCGCGTCCTCGGCACGCATCCTCTGGGGCCACATCACGCCCCTATGCCTGTCATCGGTGATCGTGCGCGTCACGCTTGACATGGCGGGCATCATCCTCACCGCCGCAGGGCTCGGTTTCCTCGGCCTTGGCGCGCAGCCACCGCAACCCGAATGGGGCGCGATGGTCGCCACCGGGCGACGTTTCATCATTGATCAGTGGTGGGTCGCCACCATGCCCGGCATTGCAATCTTTCTCGTGTCGCTTGGCTTCAACCTTCTTGGTGACGGCCTGCGCGACGTACTCGACCCCAAAGCAGCCGATAGCCATAATGAACCCTGACCGCCTCAAGAACGCCGGATCCAAGGCCCTTCTTACGGTTGACGATCTGCGCATCGCCTTCCCCTCGCGCCATGGCCCTGTAGAGGTCGTGCGCGGCGTCAGTTTCGCCCTTGGCCGGGAACGTCTCGGCATCGTTGGCGAAAGCGGCTCTGGCAAATCCCAGACCGGGCGCGCGATCCTTGGCCTGACCCCCCGTCCGGGCCGCGCCACCGCCCGTACCCTCGATTTCGACGGGATCGACCTGCGCCATGCCACGCCTGCCGCCTGGCGGTCGCTCCGTGGCATCCGCATCTCAATGATCATGCAGGACCCGAAGTTTTCGCTGAACCCAGTGATGACGATCGGTCGCCAACTGATTGAAGCCGCGCGGCGCACCTCGTCCAGGGCCGAATCCAAAGACCGCGCCATGGCCATGCTCGAAGCGGTCCAGATCCACGACCCTTACCGCGTGTTCGGGGCCTATCCGCATGAACTGTCCGGTGGCATGGGCCAGCGCGCCATGATCGCCATGATGCTGATCACAGAGCCTGACCTTCTTATAGCCGACGAGCCGACTTCCGCACTTGATGTCACCGTCCAGATTGAAGTGCTTCGCATTCTTGACCGCCTTGTCACCGACCGCGGCATGGGCCTGATCTTTATCAGCCACGATCTTCGGCTGGTTTCCTCGTTCTGCGACCGTGTGCTTGTTATGTATGCCGGTCGCGTGGTCGAAGAGGTCAAGGCGAAGGACCTGATCCGCGCAAAACACCCCTACACGCAGGGTCTGTTCAAGTGTCTGCCCCTTATCGACGGTGACCGCGCACCGCTTCCCACCCTGCAGCGCGATGCGGACTGGGCGCTCTGATGCCTCTTATCGATATATCCGGTCTCTCGGTATCTTTCGGCCCTGTCTCCGCCGTGCGCGACGTGTCTTTCCATGTGAGCGAGGGTGAAAGCTACGGCATTGTGGGCGAAAGCGGCTCGGGAAAATCGACCGTCCTGCGTGCCATCTGCGGTCTGACCCCGGTCACCGGGGGCTCCATAGTGATTGACGGCGAGACACTCGAAGGTCCACGCAAGCCCGACTTCTACCGCCACGTTCAAATGGTTTTTCAAGACCCCTACGCCTCGCTCCATCCGCGCCATACGGTGGACAAAGTACTGTCCGAACCCCTCGCCATTCACGGCTTTGTCGATGCCGAAAAGCGCGTCGAACGCGCGTTGGAGGAGGTGGGTCTGGGTTCCGGCTTCCGCTTCCGCTATCCGCACCAGTTGTCGGGTGGTCAGCGCCAGCGCGTGGCCATCGCCCGCGCCCTTATCCTGGAACCGCGAGTGATGTTGCTCGACGAACCGACCTCGGCCCTTGATGCTTCGATCCAGGCCGAAGTTCTGAACCTCCTTGATCGGCTTCGGTCCGAACGCGGCCTGACCTACATCCTCGTCAGCCACGATCTGGCCGTCGTCGCGCATATGTGCGAACGTCTCCTCGTCATGCAGCATGGCAGAGCGGTTGAGGAACTGACCCGCGCCCATCTGCAGGCGCATGAGGCGACCCAACCCTATACCCGCGATCTGCTGGCCGCCTCTGAAGGCTATCGGCCTGACCCAGCCCTTCGGCACCCCTGACATCGGGCAATGTCAAAAGAACCGGATTAGAGCTTGGCATGGCGTCAGCATGACTTTCAGAGATGACCCAATGCTCCGATGTTCGGTACTTCTGCACTGCCTGCCTGACGGCAGGGTTTGATCTGCAGCCCATTGAGAGAGTGGCTTGACCCTGCGCTGTTGCGGCTTTCCATAGTACAGAACTGCGCAATGAACGTTACGCAGGTGCGTACAGGGTTACCAGGATGGCGGTTTTGCAACGGCTGGTGACTTGCGGGGCTCTCGACGGCACGGCACGGCCAGCTCGGGCTGGAGGCGCAGCGCCAGGCAATCTGGCGCAGGACGATGGTAACGCAGCGCTGCGGGCGGCAATTTCCGCCAATGCGGATGCGTTTGCAGCAGAACTGGCGGCGGTTGAAGCAGACATCAGGGTTATCGGTGCGGAAAGCCCGTGCGCCATCGCCACGGAACTCAGCCTACGCGGGATCAGGGCGCAGAGGGGAAGCAAGAGGCAGGCCAGAAATGTGGAAGGGATGCCGAGGAGGGTCAAAAGCTCTGCGCAAGCTGGTGGCCCGCGTAGACCGCGTGGGCGATCAGCCCCGGTGCGTAGCAATCGCCGATACGGTCGACCGACAGGATTCCGGACGCTTGCAGTCGGTTGGGCATCGAAAGCAGGTCGCGCGCAAGCCTGTCCTCGGGGATGCGATCCGCCACGAGGACAAGATGATTGGCGGGGATATCGACCCTGGCGGCGCCAAGGGTCGAGTGCAGGTTGGCGCAGCCGCTCTGAAACCCTGCAAGGTCATGTGCGGCGATCAGATTTACCCCCAGAGCAATGAGGCGGGAAAGGGCTCGGCTCTGTTCCAGGGTCAGGGCAAGGAAACCGGAATGGCTGAGGGCAGGTGTGGAAAAGGTCACGTCCGCCCCGGCGGTCCGAAGCGCCTCGGCGATGAGGCCACCGATATAGCCGCCCTCGGTGTCATGGACGAGAACATTACCAACAGGGCGGTGGCCCGACAGTATGTCGTCCGGCGTCAGGATCGGCCCGTCCAATAGTAGGGCCGCCCGCCCACCTCTCCCCACGGGTTCGCGCCGCCAATGGGCACCGGTGGCGAAGACCACGCGGCCCGCGCCGAAGCCAAGGATATCGGCGCTTTCCATTCGGCTGGCGGGGTACAGGCTGACATTTGCCATCTTCGCCAATTGCCCAAGCCGGTAATCACGCACCCGTCCCCATGCCGAAAGCCCCGGCAAAAGCGCCTCGCGGCTGACCCGGCCACCCAGGCTGGCCTCTGCCTCGGCGAGGGTGACGTCATAGCCGCGCCGACCCAGCGACATGGCCGCCTCAAGCCCCGCCGGGCCGCCGCCAATGATCAGTACGCTGTCTTCGGCGCTGCGGGGGCGCATCACCTCAGGGTGCCAGAGCTTGCGGCCTTCCTCCATCATCGTCGGGTTCTGGGTGCAGCGGATCGGCACGAAGCTGTTTTCGCAAGACAGGCAGATGTTGCAGCCAATGCATTCGCGGATGTCATCGCTGCGGCCTTCGGCAATCTTCCGGGGCAGGAAAGGATCGGCGATCGAAGGGCGAGCCGCGCCGATAAGGTCAAGGATGCCGCGCCGGATCTGGTCGGCCATCGTGTCGGGAGAAGTGAAACGGCCCACCCCAACCACCGGCTTTCCAGTGATCTTCCTGACAAAGCCGACATAGGATTCCTGATAGCCTTCCGAAGAAAACCGCGACGTCTGGCTGTCGTTCGACCAGTCTGACAGATTCACGTCCCAAAGGTCGGGCAGGTCTTTCAGCAGTTCGACGACATCGCGGCCTTCGCCGTCATGGGTCAGACCGTCGGGCCCAAGGAATTCTTCTACCGCAAACCGCAGGGCTACGGCACAGCGGTCGCCCACGGCCTCTTGCGTGTCTTCCAGCAATTCCCGCAGCAGTCGCGCACGGTTTTCCAGACTGCCGCCGTATTCGTCGCCCCGGTCGTTGAATCGGCGGGCCAGAAAGTGCGAGGCGATGGACAGGTTGTGGCTGGCATAGACATAGACGATGTCGAATCCCGCCGCCTTTGCACGCAGTGCCGCTGCCCGGTGATCCTGTCGCAGCGCACGGATATCGGCCTTGTCCATTGCACGGGCCTGGACAGGTTCCACCGCTTCGATCAAAAGCCGCGACGAGGGGCCGATACTGGCAAGCCGCGAAGTGCGGTTGGCTGAATAAAGCCCCATATGCGCCAGTTCCGCCCCCACCAGCGCGCCATGGCGATGCACCAGATCGGCCATCCGGGCCTGTCGGGGGATGTCGCTGTCGCTGGAAAAGCGCAGGGCCGGATAGGGCGAGATGTCGGCATCGGCCGAAATCTCGATATTCTCGGTGCAGACCACCCCCCAGCCGCCCATCGCCTTCATCTCGCGCATCGCGGCCACATCATCGGGGGCGCGGTCGGCAATGCCTGTACAATGCGGTACTTGGTAAAAGCGGTTCGGTGCGGTGACCGGACCGATCCGCAACGGCTGAAACAGAAGGGCGTGGCGTGGGTCGGTCTGGGGGGTTAGTTGGGCGCTCATGGTTGTTGGCTGTTGGCCAGCAAAGCCTCGCGCAGGGCCGCGCGGTCGCCTGCGTAATCCTTTGTGATCGAGCGGCTTCGTTGCCGCGTCGCCCATTCTGCATCCGCCAACAGGGGTGCATCCTCGGCCTCTGGTAAATGCCGCCCGCGCACCAGATCGGCCATGCGTTCAGCCATCGCCAAGGTCGGCGCGTTCAGATCGCCCGCCGTCGCCTGCGGCATCACCGACGCGTCGATCACCCGCAAGCCGTCCATCCCACGCACCCGGCCATCCGGCGTCGTCACCGCAGCGTCATCGGTGCCCATCCGGCAAGTGCCGCAGGGGTGATAGGCGCTTTCCAGTTTGCGCTTCAGAAAGTTGTCAATCTCGGCATCACCGGGCGCCAGTTCCCGGCCCCGATAAGGCGCAAGGGCGCTTTGCGCGAAAATCTCGCGCGTGTGACTGATGCAGGCGCGAAACTCCAGCCAGTCGTCTTCGTGGCTCATGTAGTTGAAGCGCACGCGCGGCAGGCTTTCGGCGCTGGCATCGCGCAACCGCACCCAGCCCCGGCTTTTCGACCGCTTTGTACCGACATGCACCTGATAGCCGTGCCCCGAGGCCAGCGTCTTGCCGTCATAGGAAATAGCCAGCGGCAGGAAGTGATACTGGATATCGGGGTAAACGATCCCGGCCCGGCTGCGGATATGGCCGCCGGTCTCAAAGTGGTTGGTTGCGCCAAGGCCCTTGTGCGTGAGCAGCCATTCGACCCCGATCTTCGCTTTCCCCAACAGGCTGACATCCGGGTAAAGGCTGACCGGCCGGATGCATTCCTGCTGAACATACAACTCCATGTGATCCATCAGGTTTTCGCCGACTTGCGCCGCGTGATGCACCACGCCAATCCCATGCTCGCGCAACTCCGCCTCGGGTCCGATGCCTGAGCGTTTCAGGATCACCGGCGACATGATCGAACCGGCTGAGAGGATCACTTCGCGCCCGGCCCGCGCCTGACATGCCGCGCCCTTCAGCCGGAAGGCGACGCCCACCGCACGCTTGCCTTCGGTCATGACCTTTTCCACCAGCGCACCGGTCAGCACCCGCACATTGCCGCGCGCCATCGCCGGGCGCAGATAGCCCACCGCCGCCGAACAGCGTTTGCCATCGCCGACATTCATCTCCATCGGGCCAAAGCCTTCGTGCTGTCGCTGGTTCATGTTCGGGCTTTCGGCATAGCCCGCCTGAACCGCCGCTTGGACAAAGGCATGATATAGTGGGTTCTTCTCGGGCCCGCGCGTCACCTTGATCGGCCCATCGGTTCCCCGCAAATGCCCGCCTTCGCGCACCGCTTCCAGCCGCTGGAAATAGGGCAGCACATTCGACCAGCGCCATCCATCGGCGCCCAAAGCCTCCCACAGTTCGTAGTCTATCGGATTTCCGCGCACCCAGCACATGCCGTTGATCGAGGATGACCCCCCCAAACCCCTCCCGCGCGGCAGGTTCACCCGCCGCCCGTCCAGCCCCGGTTCGGGTTCGGTCTCCATCCCCCAGTTGAACCGCGTGGTGTTCATGGGAATGGTCAGCGCCGATGGCATCTGAACAATCACCGCCCGGTCATCGCCCCCCGCCTCAAGCACCAGAATGCGCGCCTTCGGGTCTTCGCTCAGCCGATAGGCCAGAACCGACCCGGCCGAACCTGCGCCGATGATGATATAGTCGTAGCTGCCTTCGTCGCGCATCGCTTACTCGACGATGGCGTAGTATTTCAGCATCGCCACCGGTTGACGCCAGTAGCCTTGAAATCCCTTGGGGATCAGGAAGGCGGCGCCCGGCCCGTAGGTTGCGGAAAAGCTTTCGCTTTCAATGGTGACTTCGCCCTCAAGCACCACCATGAATTCGTCGCAGGGATAGCTTTCGTACCATTCCGTATAGGCCGACGATCGCCAGATCCCGACCTTCAGCTTGGCCTCGGGCCGGGTGAAATAGGCGTGGTCCAAGCCGAAGGGTTGCCCTTCGATCAGTTTGGCGGTCGGCAGGGCGATTGGCGTCCTTGTCAGAAAATCGGCGGGGCCGGTGGCGGAAAGGGTGATCGGATCGGGCATGATACGCGGCCATGTATGTTGGGAAAGTTGACCCCCGACCCTGTTTCGGGCCGGGGGCTGGGATCAGAGTACTGGCCCGGTTTCAGCCGGATTTGATATCCTGGAATATCCGGGTCAGTTCGCGTTCCTGCTCGGGCGTCAGGGCCTTGGGGGCCCAAAGCCGGCTGATCGTCTCGGCGTCGGGATAGATTGCCGGGTCGGCCAGCACCGCCGGATCGACAAAGGCACTCGCAGCTTTGTTAGCGTTGGCATAGCCAACGAAATTGGTGCAGGCGGCGATGACCTCGGGTTGCATGAGGAAACTGAGGAAAGCATGCGCGTTGGCCTTGTTCGGCGCATCCTTGGGAATGCACATCACGTCGAACCACAGGGGCGCGCCGGTCTTCGGCACGGCATAGACAAGGTTGAGGTCAATCCCCGCCTCGGCCGCGCGGGCCTTGGCAACGGCATAGTCGCCCGACCAGGTGTTGGCAGCGCAGACCTGTTCGTTCGGCAGGAGTGTCAGGTATTGTTCGTTGTCGAAAGCGGTGATGTGTTCGCGGATCGGTTTGAACAGATCAACGACCATCTGGTATTTCGTGACATCGGTGGTGTCGGGATCCTCGCCAAGGTACTTCAGCAACATGGGCACGATGTCGCGCGGGCTATCATGGATCGACAGACCGCATTCGGCCAGAAGGGCGGCATTCTCGGGTTTGAATATCAGTCCCAGATCTTCGAAATCGGCATCCGGGATGCGTTTCTTGACCATGTCGGCGTTGAAGCTGAAACCCACGGAACCCCACATGTAGGGGGCCGAGTGCTTCAGCCCCGGATCCCAGGGCTCAAGGATTTTCAGAAGCTCGGGGTCTAGGTTGCTCCAAAGCGGCAACAGGTTGCGGTCCAGCGGATCGAATACCCCGGCGGCCAGCAGCATCGGCATCGACCGGCCCGCGACGTCCACGACATCATAGCCGGTGTGCCCGGTCAGAAGCTTTGCCTCGCCCTCCTCGTAGGTCGAGTAGGTGTCGTAGACCGGCTTGATGCCGGTCGCCGCCTCGAAATCGGCCAGCGTCGTTTCGCCGATGTACTCGGCCCAACTGAAGATGTTGACACTTCCGGCCTGCGCGTAAGAAGGCTTCACGAAGGGCATGGCAAGGCCGCCGGCAATTCCGCCCAAGGCCGCACGTCTGGTTAACTTCATTTCTACCCCCATTGTTGCGCGCAAGGGTTCAGCCAGCCGCTGTGCTTCCGGCACCATCGGTCTTGCCTTGCGAGTATTGCTTGGGTTTGGATGATGATCGGGCCGAGGCCTGCGTGACAAGTTGCATCTTTTCCAGTAGCGTTACTTCAGGTTACGGAAGATGGGCAAATGCGGAAGTGGCGATCCCTCACATCCCTGCGCGCCTTCGAGGCAGTAGCGCGCAATGGCAGCGTCTCGGCAGCGGCGGCCGAACTGAATGTCACCCGCCCGGCGATCAGCAAGCAGGTTGCGCTGTTGGAGCGCGATCTGGCCTGCCTGCTGCTGCATCGCGACGGCAACCGGATTTCACTCACTGCGGCAGGGGAAGAATTGCAGGCGGGGCTGCGTCAGGCCTTTGATCTGATCTCGACATCGGTCGAAAGTCTGGCCCGGCGGGCGGCTCAGGGCGAAAGGGTGCGAGTCCTGGTCTGTCGCGACTTCGCCTCCAGTTGGCTGGCCGGACAGGTCGGCACGTTTCTTGTCGGCAACCCTGGCGTCTCGGTCGAGATTACCGCCGAACGGAATAGCAATTTCCGTCCGGGGGAGGATTTCGACTTCCGGATTTTCTATGGCCCGGAACGACCTGATATTCCTCCTGG
>CANJQT010000109.1 GCA_947476475.1 Paracoccaceae bacterium
AATTGAGCGACTCAGAGCGATCAATAAACAATGCAAGTTTTCCAATCAATTCTGAGGTTTCTATTACATTTAGAAATGGTCAGATCAAATCTGTATCTCCGATATAATTAATAATGAGCATGTTTTACCTTGATAGTCGCAATATTGTTGTTGACGAAGTTGCAAGCAGAGACACGGGGATCAGACCCACCACACGAGTTATTCGGAGGCTGGGAGTTGAAATAAATTTCAATAATGTACTTATAGGAGATCTGATCCTCTTTTCTCCAATTGAAGACGGCGCAACAAGCCTTGCGGTGCGTAATTATCAGCGCGAACGCTACCGGGAGGAGCATTCTCAATGGAGTCACGCCGCCGTGTATGTTGGAGATGGGTATATGTGCCATGCAACGCTAGATACCGGTGTAGCTGTATCAGAGGTCAGCGAGAGAATTCTGTCTGACAGGATTCGTTTTAGAAGACCCAAACACCAGCGCGAAGTCGATAGATGCCGAATTGCAATTGCCGCTATGCGGCGCGTGGGTGAAAAATATCACGTTGCGGGAATTATTTCGCGGGTTGGGAAAATTTTTCACGCAAGAGAGACCAGAGGATTGGGCAATGAGAAAGCAATGAAACATCTCCAGATTTGCTCCGGTCTTTATATCAATAGCTATGAACTAGTTAAGGGATCCACCTGCCTCAACGACAGCAAACTGGATCACTGCCCATCGGACCTTTCCGTTTCCGATTATTTCGATGACGTCTATGTTGGATGGCTTGGGCTTAAGAAGGCCTAACACAATAGGCTCGCGTAAGCGAACCGTAGGGTGCGCATTCATTGCGCACCGCTATGCCCGCGCCGCCTTCCCCTTCGCCGCATCCCTGAACCCTCCAAGGCGTTCCGCACTCTGCGCCCGATCTTCCGGGCCTCTCCCTCGGCTTGCAGCCCCCGTAGGTCGGGGTTCACCCCGACTCTCCCCCCAACCACCCCGCACTGGCGCGGCAACCCCACCCCACACCCCCGCCAAATCGTTAAAATCCGCTTAACGAAAAATCCCAACCCATTGATATAAAACGAATACGCTTTCTGTCCGAATTCGGACACCCCCCCGACTGATCAGCCGGGGGGCGAAATGTGGTCTTCATTTCAGGCCAAATGCCTCAGGTTGCCATACGCTGCAAAAGCGCCGGTCAGCCGCGTTTTTCGACGCCGTAAAGCCCCGCGCCCAGCAGCGACTGGACCAGAAGGGCGACGATCCAGAAGGCCAGATATTCCCAGCCGCCACCTTCGTTCGAAAAGAAGAAACCGTTGCTCAGATGGACGGTGAACAAGGCCCCCAGCAGCACCGGGATCAGCGCCAGCGCGACAAGGCGGGTCCTGAACCCCACGATCAGCGCAACCCCGCCCAACAGTTCGGCGGCGATGACGACATAGGCCAGAAAGCCCGGCAAGCCGATGCTTTCGAAAAAGCCGACAGTGCCCGCAAGGGTGAAGACGAAGATCTTCAGCCCGGCATGCAGAACGAACAGGACGCCGTTGGTCAAGCGCAAGACAAGGGCGGCAAGGTCAGGGTTCTGGCTTGCGGCGAAGTTGGTGGACTGGGTGGTCATGGGTTTTCCCTTTGTAAATCAAGCATGGATCGGCAGGCCGGAATATCGCTGAGCGCGAAAGCGAAACCATTCCCCGTCGGCGCACAGACCGTGTGCAGGGCCGCGCGCGAACGGCTGGCCGAAGGTTTGGCCTTTCATTGCCGTATGGCTTTGCGTTAGCCATGACGGATGAGACAGGGATATCCGATTGCCCGCCCCGGCATGAAAGTGGGCCTTCTGGGCGGGTCTTTCGACCCGGCGCACGAAGGCCATGCGCATCTGACGCGCGAGGCGATGAAGCGGCTGGGGCTGGACCGGGTCTGGTGGCTGGTCAGTCCGGGCAATCCGCTGAAGGCCGATCCCCCGGCCCCCCTGCCGGTGCGGATGGCGCGGGCGCGGGCGGTGATGGATCATCCCCGTGTTGTCATTACCGATTTCGAAGCACGCGAAGGCACACGCTTCACCGCCGAAACCCTGGCCCGGCTGGTCGCCCTTTACCCCGGCGTGCGGTTCGTCTGGCTGATGGGCGCCGACAATCTGGCGCAGTTCCACCGCTGGCAGAACTGGGACCGCATCATGCGGACGGTGCCAGTGGCGGTTCTGGCGCGCCCCGGCACGCGGTTGGAGGGGCGCGGATCGAGGGCGGCCGAAGAATATGCGCGTTTTCGCCTGCCCGCCGAGGCCGCGCGGCTGCTGCCTGGCCTTCCTCCGCCGGCGTGGGTTTTTCTGGACATGCCGCTGAACGATCTATCATCATCTGCTATAAGGGCGCGGGGCGATTGGCGGAGGTAGGATGCCGGGGCCGGGGATCAGTCTGACACGGCGGATGATGTTGTCCGGGCTGGCGGTCGGCGTGGCCGGACGGGCTTTGGCAGACGCGCCGCTGACTTCGGTCTTCCCGCGACCCCGGTCACTGGGCAGTGGCGCGGCAGAGCCAGACCTGTTGGAAACGCTGGTGGCGGACGCCGGGTTTTCGGGGGATGTGGTGTTTGCGCTGGCCGATCTGAAAAGCGGGGCCCTGCTGGCGACCAGGGGGGCAGACCTGCCCGTGCCGCCGGCTTCGACGGCAAAGGCAATAACTTCGCTTTATGCCTTGCAGCATCTGGGACGGGACCATCACTTTCCCACGCGGCTGCTGGCGACAGGGCCGGTCCGGGCGGGGCGGATCGAAGGGGATCTGATCTTGGAGGGGGGCGCCGATCCGACCCTTACCACGGACCATCTGGGTGATATGGCTGGTGCGCTTGCACAGGCTGGCGTGCGGTCCGTCGGTGGGCGGTTTCTGGTCTGGGCCGGGGCCTTGCCCTATCTGGCGGCGATCGACCCCGGCCAGCCAGACTGGCTGGGCTATAATCCTGCGGTCGGCGGGCTGAACCTGAATTTCAACAGGGTCAACTTTATCTGGGAAAAGGCCGGTAACGGCTGGCAGGTAGGGTTCGATGCGCGGGCAGAACGGTTCGCGCCCACAGTCAGCATGGCGCACATCGAGGTCGTGGACCGCGATCTACCTGTCTATACCTATGCGCAGGCGGGCAGGACCGAAGATTGGACAGTATCGAAGGCCGCGCTGAATAAATCTGGAAGCCGCTGGTTGCCGGTGCGCAGGCCCGATCTGTACGCGGGTGATGTGTTTCAGACGCTGGCGCGCGCTCAGGGAATTGATCTTCCCCGGCCAGAAGTTTTGGGGCGTGTGCCGCGGGGGCAGGTTCTGGTCGAGCATCGGAGTGATGGCTTGCCCGAATTGCTGCGATTGATGATGAAATACTCGACCAACATGAGCGCAGAAGCGGTGGGCATGGCCGCCTCGGCCAAGATCGGGGTGACAAGTCATCTGGGATCGGCGCAGGCAATGGCGGGGTGGCTTTCGGTGGCCATCGGGCGGGGTGATGCGCGTTTTGTGGATCATTCCGGCTTGGGCGGCGCGTCGCGCGTGACGGCTGCAGGGATGGTGGCGGCGCTTGGCAAGCTGGGGCCGCAGGCCGGGCTGCCAGAGCTGATGAAGGACGTGAAGTTCAAGGCCAGGGACGATCTCGGGCTGGGCCGTGCACCACAGCGGGTGGTAGCCAAGACCGGGACGCTGAATTTCGTGTCCGGCCTTGCAGGCTTTCTGACCACGGCCGCGGGTGAGGAGCGGGTCTTTGCCATTTACGCCGCCGACGTTGCCCGGCGCGACGCAGTGCCGCCCGATCAGCGCGAAAAGCCAGCGGGCTTGAACGGATGGTTGAAACGGGCGCGGCGATTGCAGTTGCAGCTGTTGGCAAGCTGGGGGTAGTGCGCCTGGCTGGCACTGGCGCCAACCAGGCGGTTGCTTAGCGACCGCGCAACCCGGTGGCCAGCCATCCGGCACATTCGGGCCCCAGTTCCTTCAGGGCGCGGGCCTCGTAGGCGGCGCTATCGGCAGCGGTCAGCGTGTCGCGCCAGCGGCCATTGGTGCCCTTGTTGATGAAGGTTTCTGCCCCGCCGTCCCAGAAGGCACCGCCAAGCGGCACTGAAGGAGTGGCGTTGGCTTTCATGTAGGGGAACGAGCAGTGGGTGAGGATTGCTTCCCATTTTGCCTCGTCCACCGGAATATCGAGGAAGGCTGCAATCTTGCGGATTTCGCCAGGCATGTCTGTGCGCAGTGTTTCGAAGTGGACCGTATGGACATTCGGCAGGTCGCGGATCGCCCACCAGCTGCGCAGGTTTTCCCAGAAGGACCAGAAGGGATAGCCATCCTTGGCCAGCCATTCGTGAAAATAGTCACGGATCGACCGGTTCGGGCGGCCGATCGGCTCACCTACCAAGCCGGGCGTGTCATTCAATGCATGATACCAGAAGTCGTTGGCATTGGCATGGTGGTTATAAAGGCTCCAGACTACGTCGCGGCCATCGCGGGCGAGGTAGATGTATTTTGCATTGGGCGAAAAGACCAAGGCGTCGACCGGCAGGTGGGTTTTGACGAAACGACGGTGGGTCTGGCCTTCGACGGCGGGTAGCTTCACCTCTTTCGGGGGCACGCGCAGGTCGAGCCAGGGGGACATTTCGGCGACGGGAAGACCGGCTTCGCCGTTGAAGATCAGCTGGCTGATGATCTGCTGCATCCACGTGGTGCCGGATTTGGCATAGGTCGAGATGATGATGTCGTCATCGCGGAAGGCGAAGTCGTTCCAGATGGTGGAATCGAAATGGTGGCTGTGCATTTCGCGGGTTTTTCGCGGCACGACGGGCGCGTTCATAGGGTGTCCTTTCAAGCTGCAAGGGTGGGCTGTTGTGAGCTGACCATGCCGTCTGGAAATGTTGTTTCCAATTCGGGCAAATGAATTATGGTTCTGCAAAAATGCAGAGGGTACTATGTTTGACTGGAATGATGTGCGGCTGTTTCTGGCAGTGGCAGAGGAAGGGTCGGCCCTTGCGGCCGCCCGGCTTTTGGGCCTGAACCAGACGACAGTTGCGCGGCGTATGGACGTGCTTGAGCGGCAGTTGGGGCTGGTGCTGTTTGACAGGCGTAGCGCAGGCTACCGCCTGACCGAAGATGGCGAGGGCCTGCTTGCGGTGGCGCGACCCATGGGAGAGCAGGCGCAACTGATCGGGGCGCAGGCGGCAAAGCAGCGGCGTGGACTGTCGGGCACGATCCGGGTAACGGCGCCGGAGGTGATCTTTGGCCATTTTCTGGCGCCTATCGTAGCGGAGTTCCGCCATCGGCATCCCGAGGTGAAGATCGAATATGATGCGTCCGAGGTACTGGTGGATCTGACGCGCGGCGCGGCGGACGTGGCCGTGCGCGCGACGGAACGACCCCATTCCGAAGGGCTGGTGGCGCTGAAGCTTGGCGAGGTGGCTTGGACCGCCTATTGCAGCCCGGCCTATGTTGCGGCGCGCGGTAGCCCTGCCGGGTTGGATCAACTTGTCGGGCATCAGGTGGTTGCCTATTCGGGCGCGGTCGCAGAGCGGGGTGGCAACGTGCTGTTCATGCAGAAGGTCGATACGCGCCAGATTGCAGGCTACTCGAGCACGGTTGCGAATATGACAAGCATCTTGCGTGCGGGAGTAGGCATAGGGCTATTGCCCTGTTTCCACGGCGACGGTGATAGCGGCTTGCAGCGCTGTTTTCCCTCTGAACCGCAGTTGAATTCGACGCTGTGGATCCTGACGCCGGAAGACCGGCGGCACATACCGCGCGTAGACGCGTTTGTGACGCTGGCTATCGAAAGGATGAAGGAGCGGCGGACCGAGTTGAGGGGTAGTGGTACTTTTGGGTCTGGCGGTTAAAGCACCATATGCCGCGCCCTTGCCCCGCGTTCGATGGCGGCGGCGTGAAGGCGGTCTATCTCCAGTTCCTCTCGCACCTCTTCCAGCAGGCGCAGTTCGCTTTGGCCGAGTCGAACATCTGCTGCGGCAACGTCGCAGGCCAGCGCATAGGCTGTTTCGTGAAGCCTTTCGGGAAGTGCGGCGCGGACCATGGCGAAAAGCGTATCAAGCCCGTCCTCTTCCTCCATCAGCTTGTAGACTGTCTGCGCCACTTCGCGCACTGCCTCCATGTCGTAGTTGGCGAAGATCGGCAGATGGTTGACCTGCCGTTCGATTGCCACCAGTTCAGAAGTGCGGATGGTTTCATCAGACACGGAAACGGTGACCATCAATGCTATTAGCGCATCTTGTGCAGAGAAGTCGGGCAGGGTGTGGGGCACGGGTTTTGTCCTTATGTTCCGAACTTGAAATTATTGACCTATTGCGCTGTGTTCAATAGGAACCGGACCTTGCGGCACAATGGGTGCCGCGTAAGCCCTGAAAGTGTGAAAAATGTCTTCTTTGCGCGATGCAGCGATGATCTCCAAAGCCTGGCCTTTCGAGGAAGCGCGCCGCGTGCTCAAACGTTTTGAGAAGGCACCGCCCAAGAAGGGCTATGTGTTGTTCGAAACTGGCTATGGCCCTTCCGGCCTGCCGCATATCGGCACATTTGGCGAGGTGCAGCGCACCACGATGATCCGCCGGGCCTTCGAATTGATTTCGGACATTCCAACGCGGCTGATCTGTTTTTCCGATGATGTCGACGGGATGCGCAAGGTGCCGGACAATGTGCCCCAGCAAGAGATGTTGCGGGCGAACCTACAGCGCCCGCTGACCAGCGTACCTGACCCGTTCGGGGAATATGAAAGCTTTGGCCACCACAACAACGCGATGCTGCGGCGGTTCCTTGACACGTTCGGGTTCGAGTACGAGTTCATATCGGCCACGGACTTTTACAAGTCAGGCCGCTTTGACGACACGCTGAAACTGGCGGTCGAGCGTTACGAGGCGATCATGGAGATCATGCTGGCCAGCCTGCGCGAGGAACGACAGCAGACTTATTCCTGTTTCCTGCCAATCCACCCGGAAACCGGGCGGGTGCTTTATGTGCCGATCAAGCATATCGACAAGGTGAACCATACGATCACCTTTGACGACGAGACAGGGCGAGAGTGGACGTTGCCAGTGACTGGCGGGCAGGTGAAGCTGCAGTGGAAGCCGGATTTCGGTGCGCGCTGGGCCGCGCTGGACGTGGACTTCGAGATGTATGGCAAGGACCATTCCACCAATACGCCAATCTATGACGGTATCTGCGAGGTGCTGGGGGGCAGGAAGCCCGAGCATTTCACCTATGAGCTGTTTCTGGACGAGAACGGCCAGAAGATTTCAAAGTCGAAGGGCAATGGCCTGACCATTGACGAATGGCTAACCTATGCGGCGTCAGAGTCATTGGGCTATTTCATGTATCTAAAGCCCAAGACCGCGAAGCGGATGCATTTCGACGTGATCCCGAAGGCGGTGGATGAATACCATCAGCAACTGCGCGCGTTCGCCACCCAGGACGACGCAGGTCGGCTGGCCAATCCGGTCTGGCATATTCATCATGGACAGCCGCCCGCCTCGGACATGGTGGTGTCATTCGCCATGCTTCTGAACCTGGCCAGCGTGGCGGGGGCAAGTGACAAGACCGGCCTCTGGGGCTTTATCAAGCGCTATGCGCCGAACGCTTCGCCAGAGACCAACCCGCAGCTTGATCAGGCAGCAGAATTTGCGGTGCGTTATTACCGCGATTTTGTGGCGCCGACCCGGGCCTTCCGACTGCCGACCGACAGGGAACGCGCGGCGTTCGAGGATCTTCTAGGTCGGCTGAAAGGCTGGACCGGAGGGCTGGACGACGAGGCATTGCAGACGATGGTGTTTGCGGTGGGTACCCAGCATCAGTTCGAGCCGCTGCGCGACTGGTTCACCGCCCTTTATGAAGTGCTGCTTGGCGCGAGCCAGGGGCCGCGCTTCGGCGGGTTCATAGCCCTGTTTGGGGTTGAGGAAACCGTGGCGCTGATAGAGCGCGCATTGGCCGGGAAGCTTCTGGCCTGAACCGCCCCATATGACGAGACGAACAAGGCCCGCAGTGTCCCGTGAATGGCGCCCTGCGGGCCTTTCTGTTTGGCTTTGAACGCCATCGGACTGGCAGCGCGCGCTGCCTTCACAGGCCGGTCAGGGCTTTCTGGCTATTCAGGCAGCCGCAGCGGGCAAGTGGCCCCGTTTCCCCGAGAAGTGTTCTGGCGTGCCTGTCCCGGCGGCGGCGGAGCCTTGGCGGGCGCGTCTTGAACCATGAAAGGGTCTTGAATGAACAAGGTCATTACCGACGGAATTATCCTGATGCCGCCACCTTTTGCCAGCGGGCTTTCTGCCTGGTCGCGCACCGATGGCACAGTCGGGTCGCCGACCTATCAAGGGGCGGCCGATGCGGCACTTGTTGCTGCTGATCAGGACTTTGGAGACTGCCTGGAACTGCAGAAAACGACAGCCACAATGCCTTTGCGGTCGATGGCAAACACGCCCATCCTGCCAGGGTGCTATCTGCGGGTGACGGCCCGTGTAAAGGCGATGAGTGGGAACCTGCCCTCTGTACGGATTGCCGCCTGGGCGGGGCTTAATGCAGCGACCCATCTGGCGGGTGTGGTGGAGGCAGGCCCAGCACTGGCCCTGACCGCTTACGGTAAGGTCGAGACAGTGA
Organism: Paracoccaceae bacterium; assembly: GCA_947476475.1. Lineage (GTDB taxonomy): Bacteria > Pseudomonadota > Alphaproteobacteria > Rhodobacterales > Rhodobacteraceae > TMP-24. The sequence continues at coordinate 8,576 of CANJQT010000109.1, forward strand.
GTGCAATCGTCGGGATCGGCTTCCGGCAGGGGGTGGATATGAGCTGGGGCCGGGCGGCGACGCTTGGGCATTTCGGCATTGACCTGACCGGGGCGATGGGCGGGGTCGTGCGGGTCGATGACATCGTGATCGAGGACATCACCTCGGCCTTCCTGCGCAACATGATGGACTGGGTCGATGTCCGGGATTACGGCGCGCTTGGCGACGGCGTGGCTGACGATGCGGCTGCGGTTGAAGCCGCAGATTCTGATGCGGCAACTAGTGGGCGCACGGTTTACTTCTCCAAAGGTGTCTATTTCCTGAATGCCGATGTGCAACTGGATGCGCCGGCACGGTTCGAAGGCACGGTTACCATGCCGGCCAACAAGCGGCTGGCTTTGACGCGCAACTTCAACTTGCCACAATATGCGGCAGCGTTCGGCAGTGAGGAGGTGGGCTTCAAGAAGGCCTTTCAGGCGCTGCTGAATTTCACCGACCATGAATCGCTTGACCTTGGCGGGCGGCGGATCGAGGTGACTGCGCCGATCGACATGCAGGCGGCGGTGAACAACAAGACGACCTTCACCAGCCGCCGGGTGATCCGCAATGGCCAGTTCAATGTGGTGAGCGGGCCAGCTTGGGACACGACGGTGACCACATCACAGGCCAGCTACGCGACTGCGAACCCCAACACACTGACCAGCGTGGTCAATGTGGCCAATATCGCCGTGGGATCGCTGGTGCAGGGCACCGGCGTCGGGCGCGAGGTCTATGTGACGGCGAAGAATGTGGGGGCGGGCACCTTGACGCTAAGCCAGCCGCTTTACGGGGCGCCAGGCACGCAGGTTTATACGTTCACGCGGTTCAAATATCTGCTGGATTTTTCCAGTTTTGCCCAGCTGGACAAGATGCAGTTCGACGATGTTGAGTTTCAGTGCAATGGCGTAGCCAGCGGCATTCTGCTGGCCCCAGCAGGGATCACGTTTCAGATCCGCGACAGTTTCATTTCGCAGCCCAGGGACCGGGGGATCACTTCAATTGGGACTGGCTGTCAGGGGATGCTGATCGACCGCTGTCAGTTCTTGTCGAACGAAGGCGCTTTGCGGGCGCAGGACCGGGTTTCGATTGCCTTTAACGCCAACGCCAATGACTTGAAGGTCCGGGAAAACCGCGCCACGCAGTTCCGGCATTTCGCGGTGCTGGGTGGCAATGGCCATCTTATCATGGGCAACCATTGGTTTCAGGGTGATACTCAGACGTTGGGCGTGCGGATGCCAGGGATTATTCTTTGTGGGACGAACGTGCGTTCAACCATCGCGGGCAACTATATCGACAACAGCTTTCTTGAGTGGACGAACGAATACGACGCAAGCCCCGCCTTTGCGAACCAATTCTCTTTCGGGGGGCTGACGCTGACGGCCAACAGCTTCATGGCATCGGATGTGGCAAACTGGTTCAAATGGATTGTCATCAAGCCCTATGGTGCTGGCCACTTCATTCAAGGGCTGACGGTGTCCGGCAACGTCTTCCGGGTGATCAATTCGACTGTCGATCGGGTTGAGGGGGTCGACACGTCTTTTGCAGTGCTGGACAACGGGCGGATGCGCAATGTGCTGTTCCAAGGCAATATCTTTAACGGCATCACCCAGAACACCGAGAACCCGACCTGCCTGCAGGTGGATCAGGCGACGCCGGCCACCGGATGGACGGTTCTTCCCGGTGCGATACTGCCTTTTTGCGGCTGGGCACGCAATGTCGAGGGAGTTGTTGCCGAAGGAATGATCACAGGATCGCTAGGAGAACGACGCAGCGACATGCCTTATGTTGATGTTGAACAGGGTGCAGCCAAGAACGAAGTGCGGATCAATTGGCTGGCGGCCTCGAAGGGGCGGATTCAGGTGCGAGTGCGGATGGATAATCCCTTGTGATCCCCCGGCGTTGATCCGGGTCTGGCTCCGCCCCTTTGGGCGGGGCGTTTTCGTCAGGAAAACAGGTCTGCGGAGGACAGACGGAAGGCGCGACCGAAGCCGCCGTTCAGGAAGGCGCTGCTGATCGTGAAGCGCACGAAATGAAAATCGGCAAAGCCGATATAAAGCCGAGCCTTGGGGTGCGTGGCCAACCAGCTTTGGCGCAGATCCGGGAGCCCGGCGTCGTTGTCTGCGACGAAGGTCGCGCGACCGGTCAGTGACAGGCGGGGGCTGGCCATAGGGTCGCCTTTCTGGCCGGACTCACTCAGAAGTAGCGCGCAATCAGGATTCGGGCGCAGGGCCTGCGTGTGAACGGCAAGATCAGAAAAAAGGCTAGTCGGCTTTCCCTGTTTATCAAGGCCAAAGCCGATCAGGCTGATCGCGGGCGCGGCACTTTCTGGATTGGTGAAGGCCAGCGCCGCTGTGGTTGCCGTGCGTAGCAATCCCCGCGCTAAGGCACGGGCTTGGTCATCTGTGGGGCGGATCGGTGGGCTCGGGTCAGGCATCGGCAACTCGGTGATGGGCTGGCCCAAACTGGCAATCAGCGGGAGTGGATACAAGGGGCGAATCACCAGAGAGGCCTGAGTCTTGATGAGCGCGCGCGGTGATGGATGCAAATGGGGGCAAGTGAAGCGCACCATCCCGACGGCTGGCAAGGATCGGCGCAAGCGGTGAACAGGCAAGAATCCGCTCTATTTAAGAAATTTCCATTCCACTTCAAGAAATTTACAAAATTACATCAGTCTATGTGAATTTATTTACAGAATTAATGTTTTAATAAAATGAGTTACCAATTTTTATGGAAATGCTTTACACTCGTAGAAAGCAGATCTGCGAAGGGGGCATTTCGTGACATCAGGCGATCATGGAAAGGCAATGCGGGCGGTCCCGGCGGGGTGGGAAAACGCTCATGTCACGCCCGAAGGTTACAGGGACCGCTATGCTGAATCCGTGAACGAACCCGAGGCCTTTTGGGGCCGGGAAGGGAAGCGGATTGATTGGATCACGCCGTTCACCAAGGTGAAAAACACCTCGTTCGAATTTGGCAAGGTTGACATCCGCTGGTTCGAGGATGGGGTTCTGAACGTTTCGGTCAATTGTATTGACCGTCATCTGGCGACGCGCGGTGATCAGACCGCAATCCTGTGGGAACCAGATGACCCGAAAACCGCCGCCCGCCATATCACCTACCGCGAACTGTCGGACAAGGTGAACCGCATGGCCAATGTGCTGCTTAGCCAGGGCGTGATGCGCGGTGACCGGGGGGTGATCTATATGCCGATGATCCCCGAGGCCG
>CANJQT010000110.1 GCA_947476475.1 Paracoccaceae bacterium
ACCAGGCTGTTCGGAGATTTAGACCCCGCCCAGGCGATTGACGATCTGGTTGAATTCTCGCGCCTCTATGCGGCCCTGGAAGACGGCTGGATGAGCGGAAAGGACTGTCCACCCCGCCTCAGCGAGAACACCCTCGCCCAGCTTCCGGCGGCGATGATCGTCACGCACGAAGGGGCGGTTCAATGAATGTCATCGAGGTCGAAGGCGCCTCTTGGGGGCCCCGGGGGGGCGCTGACATTCTGGCAGACATCACCTTTACCGTGCCGCAAGGCCAGATCATGGCGATCTGCGGAGCGAACGGCGCGGGCAAGTCCTCGCTCTTGCGGCTGATCTATCGGCATCAGGCCCCGCGCCGGGGCACGGTGTGGTTGATGGGCAAGGACATCTGGCTGATGAGCGCGCCCGAGACCGCGCGCCATTTGGCGGCCGTGCTGCAAGAACAGCCGACCGACTTTGCCCTGACCGCGCGGCAGATCGTGGCGCTTGGCCGCCTGCCGCATCGCAGGGGCTGGGGGGCGGGTCTGTCCACGCCCGGCGGCGAGGATGCCGCGATCATCGCGGCTGCGATCCGGCGGATGGATCTGGGCGCGGTGGCTGACCGCGCCTTTGGCACGCTCTCGGGCGGCGAACGTCAGCGGGTGATGGTCGCCCGCGCGCTGGCGCAGGAACCGCGCGTCATCGTGCTGGATGAGCCGACCAACCATCTGGATATCCGCCACCAGCTGGAGTTGCTGGGCCTGCTCAAGGGGTTAGGCCTGACCGTCATCGCCACGCTGCATGACCTGACGCTGGCCGCCGAATTCGCCGAACGCGTCCTGATTCTGGCGGAGGGTCGTATCCTGGCCGACGGCCCCCCGGACATCGCCCTGACCGAGGCTAACCTCGCACAGGCTTTCAACGTATGCGCGCGGATTGACCGCACCGGCGATGCCCCGCGCTTTTCCTTCCATCTTTGAACCACAAAGGACCACGACATGATCCGTCTTTCGCTTGCTGCCCTGCTTCTTTCGGCTACAGCGGCCCTTGCCTATCCTGTCACCGTGCAAAGCTGCGACCGCGAGGTGACCTTCGACGCCGCCCCCGCCCGAGCCATCTCGAACGACGTGAACCTGACCGAGATGATGCTTGTCCTTGGCTTGCGCGACCGGATGGTGGGTTACACCGGGATTTCCGGCTGGAAGACACTGGATGAAGAGATGCGCCAAGGGGTCGCCGAACTGCCGGAACTGTCGGCCAAATATCCGACGAAAGAAGTTCTGGCGGGGGCCGAGCCAGACTTCTTCTTTGCCGGGTGGAACTACGGCATGAGGGCGGGTGGTGAGGTCACGCCCGAAACCCTCGCCCCCTTTGACATCGCGGTTTATGAGCTTACCGAAAGCTGCATCCACATCGGCCCGAAGGCCAAGTCCAGCATGGACGACATGTACACCGACATCCTGAATCTTGGGAAAATCTTCGGCGTCGAAGTCAAGGCCGAAGAGCTTGTCACCGGTTGGAAGGCGCGCCTGGCAGAGGTCACGGCGGGTGTGGACCGTTCTGCCCCCTTGCGGGTCTTTGTCTACGACAGCGGCGAGGAGGCCCCCTTCACCGCCGGGGCTTACGCCATGCCCACCGCGATGATCGAAGCGGCGGGCGGCGTCAACATCATGGATGACCTGGAGAAGAGTTGGGCCGAGATCGGCTGGGAAGCGGTGGTCGAGCGCAACCCTGAAGTGGTGGTGATCGTGAACTACGGCGATGTAACGGCAGAAGAGAAGATCGCCTTCATGAAGGAGAACCCCGCCTTTGTCGACATCGACGCGGTAATGAACGATCGCTTCGTCGTGCTGGAATATGTCGAGGCGACACCAGGTCCCCGCAACATCAAGGCGGTGGAAAAGCTGGTCGCCGGCTTTTGGGCCAACTGAGCGATGGCGCATGTCACTGCACCCACGCTGACCCGACGGATCGGGACAGGATCTGGCATCGCGCTGTCAGCAGCGGCTGTACTGGTGCTGTCTGTCGTGCTGGCGGTGTCAGTGGGTGCGGTGGCCATCCCGCCGGGAGTAGTCTGGGGCATCGCACTGGACCGGGTTTCACCCGGCCTGGTGATTCCGGACTGGAGCGCAGGGCGCGAGAACATCGTGTGGGAAATCCGCTTTCCCCGCGTGATCCTGGCGGGGCTGGTCGGCGCGGGCCTTGGGCTGGTAGGTGCGGCCCTGCAATCGGTGACGCGCAACCCGCTGGCCGACCCGCACTTACTCGGCATCTCGTCTGGCGGGGCCTTTGGTGCGATCGCGGCGCTTTTGCACACCGGCATGTTCCTTGGGCTGCTCACGGTACCGCTGATGGCCTTTGGCGGCGCCCTGCTGGCGACAATGCTTGTCCTCGGCGTGGCCCGCCTTGCAGGCGCCAGCAGCGCCGACCGCCTCGTGCTGGCGGGCGTGGCGGTTAGCTTCGTCATCATGGCAGGTGCCAACATCCTGATCTTCCTGGGGGATCCGCGCGCCACGCATACCGTGGTGTTCTGGATGCTGGGCGGGCTGGGGTTGGCGCAGTGGAGCCACCTCGTATGGCCGATTGCCGTGTTGGTTCCCTGCGGGCTTTGGCTATGGGCGCAGGCCGGAAGGCTGAATGCGATGAGTCTCGGGGACGAGACCGCGGCAAGCCTCGGCATCGAGGTCGGCCGCTTTCGCCTGACGATTTTTGTTGCGGCGGCCTTGATCACTGGCGTGATGGTCGCCTTTTCCGGCCTGATCGGTTTTGTCGGCCTGATGATGCCGCATCTGGTGCGGTTGCTGGTGGGCGGCGACAATTCGCATGTCCTGCCGGCCTCGGCGCTGGCGGGGGCGGTGTTCCTGATCTGGGCGGACGCCTTGGCCCGCGTGGCCGTGGCACCCGAGGACATCCCCATTGGCGTGGTCACCGGATTGGTCGGCGGCATGTTCTTCATCTGGATGATGTCGCGCAAGCACTGATCCGAGATTGTGCAACGCGAAAAGCGCGGATAGCGTGCAGCGGTCTGGTGCCCGCAGAATGCGGGATAATCGGGAATGCGGTGTAAGGCCGCAACGTGCCCAACGCTGTAAGGTGGACGGGACTGTGGATGCCACTGGTGCGAACCGGGAAGGCGCAGTCACGGATGAAGCCAAGTCAGAAGACCGGCCAGACGAAACCGGGGTGCAGGCTGGTCGCCTGTGCGCTGTTTCGACGACAGGGGACCTGACATGACTGCCATCGCCTTACCCACCACAGCCAAGCCGGTTGCTGCCGGCCCGTTCAGCGCCGAGGAGCGCGCTGCCGTCTATCGTGCTATCTACAGCCGCCGCGACGTGCGCAGCCAGTTCACCGACCGTCCGGTCGAAGAGCCGGTGTTGCTGCGCCTTTTGGAGGCGGCGCATCACGCACCTTCGGTTGGCTTCATGCAACCATGGGATTTCATCGTCATCCGCGAGGTGACCGTGAAAGCACAGGTCCAGGCGGCTTTTGCCGCCGCTAATGCAGAGGCGGCGGAGATGTTCGCCGAGGAGCGTCAACCGCTCTATTCTGCGCTGAAGCTGGAAGGTATCGTGCAGGCGCCGGTCAATCTGTGCATCACCTGCGACCGCGACCGCGGCGGACCGGTCATATTGGGTCGCACGCATGCGCCCGAGATGGATCTTTATTCCACAGTCTGTGCGGTACAGAATCTCTGGCTGGCTGCAAGAGCCGAGGGCATTGGCGTAGGTTGGGTCAGCATCTTCCGCGAAGGCGCACTGCGTGACATCCTTGGCCTGCCCGCGCAGGTGGTGCCAGTAGCCTATCTCTGCCTTGGCCACGTCAACGAGCTTTACAGCGAGCCAGAGTTGCAGGCCAAAGGCTGGGCCCAACGACTGCCACTCAATGACCTAATCCATCACGACGGATGGGCACAAAGTGCGCGCTGAATCACTTCCCGACTGGTGGAAGGCAAGAGATACTGGGCGTATGGTTCTGCCTTGCCATTTCGGCGAATGGCTTCAGGGCCGACTTGGCGCGAGTGGCCCGGTGGCGCTGGTAACCCTGGTGCCGCGCGGGATAGGGATGCGGGCTCGGCGGCAATCGGGTGTCTTGGCACCGTGTTGGTTCGGCACCGGTGCAGGGCGGTTGCCGTTGCCGGTGTTGCGGCGGTTCCTGGCCGACTTAGGACAGCCCGCCACCGGGCGGTTCGAGCTGCGCCCGCGGTTCGTGCCGGGCTCGGGCACGGGCATGTCGACATCGGCTCTACTAGCGGTGGCGGCGCTGGCTGGCTATCGTGGCTCGCCCGCAGTGTTGGCTCGGGCCTGTCTTGCGGCGGAGGGTGCCAGCGATCCTCTGATGTACGCCGCGCCGGACCAGTTACTGTGGGCCTCGCGGCTAGGGAGGATACTTGGACACTTGCCACCACCTCCCCGGGCGCAACTACTTGCTGGGTTCTGGGGGCCCCCGGAGCGGACCCGATCTGCCGATGACGACTACGACGACATTTCAGATCTGGTGGCGGGATGGGCAGCGGGACCGGATCTGGCCGTCTGCGCCGCGCTCGCCAGCGAAAGTGCCCGGCGATGTCAGGAGCGGCGGGGGCCAAGTGCTGATCCGACGGCGACACTGGCGCGCGAATTGGGAGCGCTTGGTTGGGCGCGATCACATTCCGGACCGGCGCGGGTACTGATTTTTTCGCCCGGTGCATTGCCGACCAGCGCGGCAGCGGCGCTACGCTCTGCGGGCCTGCGCGGCATTCAAATTCTGGCTACCGGACACCACTGAGGAAAACAGGCGATGCGCGATCACGGTGGTAATTTGGACATGGCGATGGCACGCTTTGGTGCCGGCGACTGGATCGATCTGTCGACCGGAATCAACCGACGACCGTATCCGATGCCCGTGCTGGCCGAGGCCGATCTGCACTGCTTGCCGACACACACAGAGCAAGAGGCGCTGATGGAAACGGCCCGGCGCGCCTGGGACGTCGCGCCGGGCTGGGCGGGGCTCGCGCTCGCGGGTGCACAGGCGGCAATCCAGCTGGTGCCTTGGGTCGTCGGCAAGGGGCGGGCGCGGGTTCTGGCGCCCACTTATAACGAACATGCTGCCTGTTTGAGGTCCGCGGGCTGGGCGCTAGACGAGGTGCAAACGGTCAAGGCGCTCGCCGGGGCAGATTTGGCTGTGCTGGTGAACCCGAACAATCCGGACGGTCGCTGCCATACGCCCGCTGAGCTACGGGCGCTTGCTGGACAAGCCCGGATGCTCATAGTGGATGAAAGTTTCGCCGATCCGCAACCGGGCCGGTCCGTGCTGCCGCTGGCGCCGCCGGATAACCTCTTGGTACTACGATCCTTCGGCAAGTTCTATGGGCTGGCGGGGCTGAGGTTAGGTTTTGCTTTCGGTCCGCGATGGCTGATCGACCGGATGGCAGTTATGGCGGGGCCCTGGCCCGTCTCTGGCCCGGCACTGGCCGCAGGGCGAGTGGCGCTGGCGGATGGGGCATGGGCCCAGGCGATGCGGCACCAACTGGTACAGGATGCGGGGCGGGCCGACCGGCTGGCCGAGAGCGCCGGTTGGGCGCTGATCGGGGGCACCTCTCTGTTCCGGCTTTATGAGACCGGCGATGCGGTCGCCGCCCAAGAGCGGCTGGCCCGACATCGGATATGGAGCCGCATTTTTCCCTGGTCGGACCGATGGCTGCGCCTGGGATTGCCCGGCCCGGAAACCGAGTGGGAAAGGCTCGCCGCCGCGCTTGCCTAGCGCGCAAGCGCCAGCAAACCCTTAACGTCGAGATGCGTTTCGAGGTGGTTGGCCAAAGCGTCCAGCGTGGCCTCGACCGTGGCCGCATGGGCGCGGCCAGAGGTGGCGACGCCAAGACCGGACAGATAGGCGGCACGAAAGGCGTCCGAGGCGAACATCCCGTGCAGGTAGCTGCCCGCGATGCGGCCGTCGGCACTGCGAGCGCCTTCGGGGCAGCCCTCGACCTGGGCGAAGGGGCGAGCACGGTCGGGGCCTTCGCTGCGGCCGATATGGATCTCGTAGCCGTCCATGGTCAGGCCGCTGGCGGCATGGGTCGCGGTCACGCGGGCCAGCCGCTTGTCTGGGGTCATCACCGTCTCGATGTCGAGAAGACCCAAGCCAGGCGTTGCGCCCGCCGGGCCTTCGATGCCGAAGGGGTCCTGAACCGAACGGCCCAGCATCTGATAACCGCCACAGATCCCCAGCACATGCCCGCCGCGCCGGACATGGGCGGCAAGGTCGATGTCCCAGCCCTGTGCGCGCAGAAAGGCCAGATCGCCCCGGGTCGATTTCGATCCGGGCACGATTACCAGACCGGAATCACCCGGAATGGCCTCGCCAGGGCGGACCATGATCAGGTTCACCCCCGGCTCGGCTGCCAGCGGATCAAGATCGTCGAAATTGGCAATGCGTGACAGCGTCAGGCAGGCGATGGTCACACCGCCGGTACGCGGTGTCGAGGCGATGTCGAGCGCATCCTCGGCCGGCAGAAGATGCGCCTGGGGAAACCAGGGCAGCACGCCATAGCCGCGCCAGCCGGTTCGGGATTCAATCTGCCGATAGCCGTCATCGAACAGCTGAGGGTCGCCGCGGAACTTGTTGACAATGAACCCCGCGACCGTGGCGGCATCCTGAGGGTCGATCACGGCCTGGGTCCCGACGATCTGCGCGATCACCCCGCCCCGGTCGATATCGCCGACCAGAATCACCGGCACGCCCGCCGCCCGGGCAAAACCCATGTTGGCAATGTCGCCCGCGCGCAGGTTCACCTCGGCCGGACTGCCCGCGCCTTCGACAATCACCAGATCATGAGCCGCCTTGAGCCGCCGGAAGCTTTCGAGAACGGGCCCCATCAGCTGCGGCTTCAGCGCCGCATAGTCGCGCGCCTTGACCGTCGCGATCCGCTTGCCCTGCACCACGACCTGCGCACCGACGTCGGTTTCAGGCTTCAGCAGCACCGGGTTCATGTCGGTGACGGGCGGCAGACCGCAGGCCAACGCCTGCAGGGCCTGGGCCCGGCCGATCTCGCCGCCATCTTCCGTTACCGCCGCATTGTTCGACATGTTCTGCGGTTTGAACGGCGCTACCGACAGCCCACACCTCCGCGCCGCCCGGCACAAGCCCGCCACAAGCATCGACTTGCCCACATTCGAGCCGCAGCCCTGGATCATCAGTGCTGTCATCGCCCCTCCCGATACCGACCGAAAGGCATTAGAACTCGACCCCTGCTTGCCCTTTGATGCCCGACCGGAACGGATGCTTGATCAGCGCCATCTCAGTCACCAAATCGGCAGCCTCAATAAGTGCATCCGAGGCATTGCGCCCCGTCAGGCAAACATGCGTCATCTCAGGCTTTTCGTCGCGCAGAAAGGCCAGGACCGCGTCGATTTTCAGATACTCATAGCGTAGCGCGATGTTAATCTCGTCGAGTAGAATGAACCGGATCGCCGGATCCCGGATCAGTTCTTTTGCCTTTTCCCAGCCGGCTTCGGCCGCCGCCACATCGCGGGCGCGATCCTGCGTCTCCCAGGTGAATCCTTCGCCCATGGCGTGGAACTGACAAATATCGGAAAATCGCTCCTCTATCAGTCGGCGCTCACCCGTATCCCAGGCACCCTTGATGAACTGCACCACTGCACAGGGCATTCCATGTGCGATGCATCGAAGGATCATCCCGAACCCAGAGGATGACTTTCCTTTCCCCGCGCCAGTGTGGATTATGATCAGACCTTTCTGTCCCTCCTTTGTCGCCATCATCCGATCGCGCGCTGCCTTCTTCTTCGCCATCTTGGCCGAATGTCGGGAAAGATCCACAAGATTGTTCTCAACGGCATGTTCAATTAAGTCGGTCATGCAGACAGTCCTTTCTCTTGACTCCGGGCTTCGGGTGGACGATGGATTGACGCAACATCGCTGGTGCCTGTTCTAGGACAGGCCAAAAGGGAATGCGACAGGTTTTGCGACCCAGTGGGTCAATCGACCAAAGCGCAGCCGCCCCCGCGACCGTGACCGGGAAGGTCTGCCCAACGCCACTGACCGCAAGGTTTGGGAAGGCGGGTGGACCGCCGGGGAAAGGCCTCGCGCCCGCCCCCGATATCCGCAAGCCGGGAGACCTGCCAGCACTGGACTGAAATGCGCGGACGGGGTGTTCCGTGACCTTCGGATTTGGGCTTTCCCGCTCACGCCGTTGGCACATCCCCGTTTGTCTGAACAAGGGGCCGGAAATGACCGCCATCCTGCATGTCTGCATGACCTGCCGAGCCGGCCAACCGGTGCCCGAGGGCTCTGAAGTCCCCGGCAGAGGTCTTTGCGCTGCGTTGAAGGCCATGGGCGCCCCCACTGGGGTCACCATCCGCGAGGTCGAATGCCTGTCGGCCTGCGATCGCGGTTGCAGCATCGCGCTGACAAAGCCCGGTGGCTGGTCATATGTTTACGGCGGGCTGGCCACCCACGATGCGCCCGAGATCCTACGGGGAGCGGCTGCCTATTCTGCAGCACCCGCCGGGCTGATTCCCTGGCGCGACCGCCCTTTGATCTTCCGCAAGCAAAGCCTTGCCCGCATTCCCCCGATGGAGTCTTGAATGACCGACCTGACCAAGATCCCCGTCACCGTTATTACCGGCTTTCTCGGCTCGGGGAAGACCACGCTGATCCGGCACCTGATGCAGAACCCACAGGGCAAGCGGCTGGCCATTCTGGTCAATGAGTTTGGCACCGTCGGCGTGGACGGCGATATCCTGAAGTCCTGCGCGGATGCGGCCTGCCCGGTCGAGAATATCGTCGAGCTGGCGAATGGCTGCATCTGCTGCACCGTCGCGGATGATTTCATCCCGACGATTGAGGCATTGATGGCCCTGCCGCAGCCCCCGGATCATATCCTGATCGAAACCTCGGGGCTTGCGCTGCCGAAACCGCTTTTGAAGGCGTTCGACTGGCCCGCGATCCGCTCGAAGATCACTGTCGATGGCGTGATCGCCTTGGCAGATGCCGAGGCCGTGGCGGCCGGGCGTTTTGCGGATGTGGCGGCGGTGGATGCACAAAGGGCGGCGGATAACAGTCTGGACCATGAGACGCCTTTGTCTGAGGTGTTTGAGGATCAGATTGCCTGTGCCGACCTGATCCTGCTGACCAAGGCTGACCTCGCGGGCGAAGCCGGGCTTGCCGCCGCCCGCGCGGTGATTGATTCGGAAACCCCGCGTAAGCTGCCGATGCTGCATGTGACGGATGGGATCGTAGACCCTCGGGTCCTTCTGGGGCTGAAAGCGGCGGCCGAGGATGACATTGCCGCCCGACCCAGCCATCACGATGGCCATGACGACCATGAGCATGACGATTTCGAAAGCGTCTTGATCGAGCTGCCGGAAGTGACGGATATCGAGGACCTTGTCGCCCGCATCCAGCGCCTTGCGTGGGAACAGGATATCCTGCGCGTCAAGGGCTTTGTCGCTGTGGCGGGCAAGCCGATGCGCCTTTTGGTGCAGGCGGTGGGCGCGCGGGTGAGGCATCAGTTCGACCGCCCTTGGGGCAGTGACGCCCGCCGGTCGCGGCTGGTGGTGATCGCCGAGCATCACGACATTGACGAAGCCGCGATCCGCAAGGTTCTGGGGGCGTAAGGGCAGCCGATGCACGTCGTCTTTCGCGAAACCCATGGTCTGGAAGAGACCGAAGCGCCGTTCGATCCGGGTCAGGACCCGGCCGAACTATTGGTTCTGTCCTTTTCCGACAGTGACCTTGGGGCGTTTGCGGCGGGCTGGCACCGGGCGGCAGGAAAACTGCCGACCCTGCGGCTGCAGAACATCGTGGCGCTGAAGCACCCGGTCTCGGTCGATACCTATGTCGAGCGCACCCTGTCAGGCGCGAAGGCCGTCCTGATCCGGCTGATCGGGGGCGAGGCTTACTGGCCCTACGGCATTGCCAGCATTCAGGACCTTGCCCGGCGGCAGGGGATTGCCTTGGCCGTGTTGCCAGCGGACGGGCGGGCTGATCCAGCGTTGGATGCGGCCTCGACCCTGCCGGTTTCCACCCTGCGGCGGCTGCAGGAACTGTGCGATGCAGGCGGTGCTGTGGCCGCGCAGGCGGCCTTGGCGCAGCTAAGCCTTGCGGCAGGGCTTTATGCCGGTCCGGTGCCGGGCGACAAAAGGATGCCGGATTTTGGCTTTTACGATCCCGCCAAGGGCGTGATCCCGGCTTTGCCGGAAGGGCCCCTGGTCCTGATCAGCTTTTACCGCAGTTACTTGACCGCCGCCGATACCGCGCCGGTGGATGATCTGGTCGCGGCCTTCCGGCAGGCTGGTTGTGCCGCCGCAGGCGTCTTTGCGCCGTCATTGAAGGCTCCGGGCTTTGCAGACTGGCTGGCCCCGCACCTACAGGCAGCCCGGCCCCTGGCCATCGTGAACGCTACCGCTTTTTCGGCCCGCAATGATGATGGCTCTACCCCCTTTGACGGGGTTGATTGCCCGGTCTTCCAGGTCGCCCTGTCCACCGCCCGCAAGCGCGACTGGCGGGCAGCGGACCGGGGGCTTTCACCGGCTGACCTTGCGATGCATGTTGTATTGCCCGAGGTCGATGGCCGCCTGTTCGCAGGGATCGCGTCATTCAAGACCCCCGGCCAACGCGACCCGGACTTGCAGTTTTCCCGCTTCGGCCATCGTCCCGATGCGGGGTTGGTGGGCCGCGTGGTCGCGCGGGTGTTGGGATGGCATCGGCTTTCCAATACCATGGCGGCGGAACGGCAGTTGGCATTGGTCCTTTCCACCTATCCCGGGCGGCAGCACCAGTTGGCCCATGCGGTGGGTCTGGATGCCTTGGCCTCGACCGAGGCATTGCTCGCCGACCTATGCGCCGAAGGGTATGACACCCATGCCGACCAGAATCTTGGCGCGGCCTTGGCGGCAGAGCGGCTGGAATGGCCGGTGCAGGACTATCTGACCGCCCTTGCCACCTTGCCCCAACCCCTGCGGGATGCGCTGCACAAGGCATGGCGCGCGCCAGAGGCTGACCCTGATTGCCACAATGGTGCCTTCCGCTTTGCCGCCCAGCGTCGGGGCAAAGCGCTGGTGGCCTTGCAACCAGAACGCGGTGACCTTGACCAGCGCGACGCGCAGTATCATGACCTGTCGCGCACGCCGCGCCATGCCTATGTGGCCTTCTACCTCTGGCTCCGGTCGCAAGGTCTGCACGCCCTGATCCATATGGGCGCACATGGCACGCTGGAGTGGTTGCCGGGGAAATCCGTGGCCCTTTCGCCCGATTGCTGGCCCGAGGCGCTGACCGGCGATCTGCCAGTGATCTATCCCTTTATCGTCAATGATCCGGGCGAGGCCGCCCAAGCCAAGCGCCGCATCGGCGCGCTGACCCTGGGCCACCTGCCGCCGCCTTTGGTTGCCTCCTCAGTCCCCGAGGCGATGTCGCGGCTGGAGCGCCTTCTGGACGAATACTCCACCGCTGACGGCCTGGACCCTTCGCGCCGGAACCGGCTGATCACGGACATCCGGGCAGAAGCGCAGGCGACGGGGGTAGAGCAGGACCTGGGCCTGCCACCGGGTGCCAGCATGGCCGAGGCGATCACGCGGATCGACCG
>CANJQT010000111.1 GCA_947476475.1 Paracoccaceae bacterium
AAATCGGCTGGCGCACCTGGAACAGGCTCAGCGTTTCCACCTTGCGGTCATTGTCTTGCGGGCTCAGGCACGCGTCTTCCCACTCCAGCCCGCTGGCCGCGATCAGCTTGCGCGTTTCCGGTTCCGGGTTGGCGACCAGCGTTTCATATTCCACCTCATAGAACCAGTCCGGCACCCGTTCGCGCCAGAAATTCACCATGTCCACGAAACTGGCATACAGATGGACAAGGTCGCGCTGGTCGTATGCGGCCAGATGGGTGCCATCCGGGAATTTGTTCTTGTACATCGACAAAAGCGTATCGCGCGGATCGCGGCGCACCACGATGATCCGGGCGTTCGGCAAAGCAAGCTTCGCCAATCCTATATACATATAGGTCTGAATTGACTTGTCGGTCGCCTGCGGTTTGCCCGGAAACATCTCGCGCATGTAGGTCGCGTATTCGACCCCAAGGGCCGCAATCTCGCTGGGGGCAAAGCCCGAAACCGGTCGGAACCTGTCGCCCTGCGCCAGCGCCTTTTGCAGCATTGCGGTCACCTTGCCAACCTCTCCGGCCCCGGTGACCCGTGAATGACTGGATATGATCTGTTCGATCAGCGTCGTGCCTGACCGTGGCATCCCGGTGACAAAGATCGGCGCATAGTCCGTCGCATCCGGCACGGAAATATTGTGCCAGTCCACGCCGTCAAGCGCCGACTTGAACATGGAAATCTCGCGGTCGCGCAATGCGGGATCGTAGGGATAAATCTTGCGCATCAGCGCATTGGCGCGGTTCAGGTAGGGGAAAACCCGCGCATATTCCTTGGTGTCTTCCATCGCCTTCGACAGGGCAAAGCCCAGATTCATCCGATCCAGATCCCCCAGAATCGGATCGTCATAGCGCGCCTGCATGCGTGCGATGATCGGATCGCCCGCCTTGACCTTTTGCGCAGCAACGTAAGACCGATAGATTTCTCCGTTGTTGGGGTCCAGATCGAACGCCCGCAGGAACAGATCATCCGCTTCTTCGAACCGCCCCAGCGTTTGCAGGGCGGATGCTTTTCCGCCGGTGGCAAGTGGTGAATTCGGGTCCAGTTTCAGGGCCTTGTCGAAATTCTCAAGCGCCAGTTCATCCTTGCCCAGACGGGCCTGCGCCTGCGCCAGAAGGCCCAGCGCCTCGGCCGAACTTCCCTTGCTCAGTTCCACCGCCTGCAAAAGCGTCGCCTCGGCCTGCGCGTAATTGCGGGCGCGGGTCTGCGCATTGCCAAGGGCGATGCGGCAGATCACCAGATCGGGGTGGGCGGCAATCATCCGTTCCAGCGGCACGAAGGCGGCCGACGCAAAGCCCATTCGGGAAAGACAGGCGGCATGGTTGATGATCGCCGACATCAGATAGGGGGTCAGCGTCACCGCAACGCGGAAATGCCGCGCCGCTTCCTCGACCCGGTTCATATCCAGAAGGATACGCCCCAGATTATCGTGCGCTTCGGCATAGTTCGGGTCGATCTGGATCGATTTCCTGAATTGCTCGATGGCGTCGGGCAACTTGCCCTGCATCGCCAGCGCCCCGCCCAGCACATTCACCGTGAACGCCGACAGCGGGTAAAGCGACAACAACCGCCGGGCCATCTGTTCGGCCTCTGCATATTTGCGGTCTTTCATCAGATCCAGCAGGCGTTGGGTATCCTGGGCGCTTTGCCCGGCCAACGTGCGGCGCGAACTGGCCTTTTGCGCGCCAAAACGGTCTTGAAGGTGAATCTTCAGGTCTGGCTTGATCTGCGCCACTTTCAGCGCGGCCAGAAAATCGGCCTCATCCTCGGCGCGGCCACCAAGGGCCACCGCTTCGGCCCAACTGCGCCAGATTGACGGTTCTTGCGGTTTCAGCCGCGCGGCGGCGCGCAACGGGCGCAGGGCCAGCTGCGGGCGGTTGCTGTCCAGCCCGATCTTGCCAACCTGATAATGCACTTCCGCGATATTGGGATTGGCCGCGACGATCTGTTGCAACAGCTTCAGCGCATCATCAAACCGCCGTGCGGCCAGATGCTTCAGTGCTGCGTCGTAATGGGTCTTGATCTGGGCGGGCGTCAAAGGCTGCATTCGGTTTTCCGGGTCAATTCATTGGCCGCCCGGACCTTAACCAGCACCTCGGGAATTGTCGAGTTGACCCCAAAAAAGAAAAGAGCGGGCGTGATGCCCGCTCTTTCCGAAGTCTGTCTGATCGTCAGATCAGAACGACAGGCCGAGACCAGCCGACCAGGTCGATTCGCCGTGGCCGTTCGACGAGGTCACGTCGCCCGAACCGTAGCCCAGCATCGCAACAGCGCCGCCGCCCAGGTCGTAGTTGGCAACCAGGCCCCAGCCCGACAGATCGCCAGCGCCGAAGTCGTAGACGCCGTAGTTCGCCTGAACGGTCAGAGCGCCGGTGGTGTAGCCAAGGCCAAGACCCATCCAGTCGCCGTTCGAGACGCCCCAGAAGTCGCCGGTTGCGTAGCCGAAGTTAGCCGAAACGCCGTTCGACATTTTCGCGCCAAGCGAAACAGCGGTCATGTCCAGGCCGTTTGCCGACTGATAGCCAAGGCCAGCCGAAACTGCGGTGCCCGACATGTCGCCCGACCACTTAACGCCGAGGCCGAGAACTGCGTCGCCGGTGCCGGTGTCGTCGAGTTCTGCCGAGATGGCAGCCGCGAAGTCACCGAACGAATATTCGTAACGCATGACCTGGTTGTCATAGAGACCGTCCAGACCGGTGTTCCAGTAGGCGCCAGCGTGGGTCGAATGGTCATCGGCCAGCGAGGTGCCCATGTAGATTTCCGAAGCGGCCCAATCAAGCGCGCCATCGGTGTCACCCAGGGTAACCTTGCCGAACGAACCCGAAACCCAAACGTTGGTGTCGTTGTCTTGAGTCGGGACAATGCCGTCGCCAACATTCGGGTCATTCGAAGTATCGCCAGCCAAGTCTTCGAGGTTCAGCGCGGTGCCGAACTCGAGGCCGCCGTCGGTGGCGCCGGTCATGGTGACGGTGACGTTCAGGTCATTCCAGAACTGGGTTTCGATGGCGGACGGGCCGCCGCTGCCGCCGACAACACCGATTTCGGCGTAGCCCGACAGTTTAACTTCAGCGGCTGCAGCGCCAGCGAAGCCGACGAGTGCAGTGGTCGCAAGGAGAATTTTTTTCATTTCGGTTTCCCTCGTGTGTCAAAGGTAGCCCCAACTCAGGGAAATCCGAATTGGGTATGTCTCTATTTCTCTCCTCGGGGCGGGCATTGCAATGGAAAGGGGGGGCGTTTGCCCAAGATGCGCCGGGATGGTGCAGTCTTGCCACAGTGACCGCTGGGGGGGGCGGGCCGGTGGCCAATGTATACTATAGTTGTCGGTAAGGCGCTGGCGGGAAAAGCCTTGTTCGCGGGCGGGGGGTCGGCTAGACAACGAAAAGGAAATTCAGGTGATATGGGCGGCAATCATGCAGCAAGCGGTCCGGCAGGGCGTTCGGTGGGCGATTCTTGGGGCGCTTGTCGCAACCCTGGCTGCCTGTGGCGGCATCGGTTCGGGTGATTCCGGCCTGTTCGGACGACGCAGCAGCGCGCCCTCCGCCGACACCGCCGACAGGCAGGCCGCCGCCGACGCGCAGCGCGCCAAACTGGCGGCGCTGGAACCCAAGACCAACCGCTCGTCCTTCTTCGACCTGTTCAAGAACAACGCCGACCCGAACATCACCGTCGGCGTGAACAAATACCTTTGGCGCGCCTCGCTTGAAGTGCTGGACTTCCTGCCCATGCAGTCCGTCGATCCGTTCTCTGGCGTCATCGTGACCGGATTTGGCACCCCGCCCGGCGGTGGCCGCGCCTACCGCGCCACCATCCTTGTCACCGATCCGGCGCTTGATGCCCGCTCGTTGAAAGTGTCGCTGGAATCAAAGGGCGGGCCGGTTGACGCCACCACCCAGCGCGCCATCGAAGACGCAATCCTGACCCGCGCCCGCCAACTGCGCATTCAGGACAGCAAGCTTTAAGCGGGGGCTCTGCCCCCATCGCCGCAGGCGCGGCGATTCCCCCGGAGTATTTGCGCAAGGTGAAAGCAGGCTTTGCGCTCTGGACCTTGGCTCTTGCGCGGGTATAACCAGCGCGATGGACTTTCCGGGGATGAAGATGTCGCGTTACGAGCCAGCAGCAAGTGAACCGAAATGGCAGCAGGCCTGGGATCAGGCCGAAGCCTTTCTGGCGCGGCGCGATCCGGCAAAGCCGAAATATTATGTGCTTGAAATGTTCCCCTATCCGTCGGGGCGCATCCACATGGGCCATGTACGCAACTACACCATGGGCGACGTGGTGGCCCGATATAAGGCGGCGTCTGGGTTTTCCGTCCTGCATCCGATGGGCTGGGACGCGTTCGGAATGCCCGCCGAAAACGCGGCGATGGAACGCGGCGGCCACCCCAGGGACTGGACTTACGGCAACATCGCCGACATGCGGGCGCAGATGAAGCCCTTGGGCCTGTCAATCGACTGGAGCCGC
This sequence comes from Paracoccaceae bacterium, assembly GCA_947476475.1. Classification (GTDB taxonomy): domain Bacteria; phylum Pseudomonadota; class Alphaproteobacteria; order Rhodobacterales; family Rhodobacteraceae; genus TMP-24. The sequence goes on from CANJQT010000111.1 coordinate 4,489, forward strand.
GAATTCGCCACCTGTGACCCCGAATATTACGGCCAACAGCAGTCGATGTTCATCGACATGATGGAAGCGGGCCTTGTCTACCGCAAGAACGCGGTGGTGAACTGGGATCCGGTCGACATGACGGTGCTGGCCAACGAACAGGTCATCGACGGGCGCGGCTGGCGGTCGAACGCGCCTGTTGAGCGGCGCGAACTGACCCAGTGGTTCTTCAGGATCAGCGATTATTCTGCCGAACTTCTGGCGGCGCTGGACGGGCTGACCCACTGGCCCGAAAAGGTCCGCCTGATGCAGGCCAACTGGATCGGCAAGTCGCGCGGCCTGCAGTTTGCCTTTGAAACCGTCGGTGCGCCCGCCGGGTTTGACCGGCTTGACGTCTATACCACCCGGCCAGACACCTTGCTGGGCGCCAGTTTTGCCGCGATCAGCCCGGACCATCCCCTTGCCAAATCGCTCGAGGCGAATGACCCCCTGATTGCCGATTTCGTCGCTGAATGCCGCCGTATCGGCACCTCGGCCGAGGCGCTGGAAACCGCCGAAAAGCGCGGCATGGATACCGGCATCCGGGTGCGCCACCCCTTTGATCCGGCATGGGAACTGCCCGTCTATATCGCCAACTTCATCCTGATGGATTACGGCACCGGCGCGATCTTCGGCTGCCCGGCGCACGACCAGCGCGATTTCGAATTCGCCACGAAATACCACCTGCCGATCCCGCCGGTCTTTGTTGCAGAAGGGGCTGACGAAGCCGCATTGACCGAAGCGTTCGTGCCGATGAAGTCCGAACGCGTCCGCTATGTGCGGGGCTTTGCCGGGTCTGATCTGCAGACCGGCGAAGACGCCGTTGCCGCCGCCATCGCCCACTGCGAATCGAAGGGCGTTGGCAAGGGCGTCACCAACTACCGCCTGCGCGACTGGGGCATCTCGCGCCAGCGCTATTGGGGTTGCCCGATTCCGGTCATCCATTGCGACACATGCGGCGTGGTTCCTGAAAAGAAGGCGAACCTGCCGGTCGAACTGCCCTATGACGTCACCTTCGACGTGCCCGGCAACCCGCTTGACCGCCATCCGACATGGCGCGACTGCGCCTGCCCGACCTGCGGCAACCCGGCCCGGCGCGAAACCGATACCATGGACACGTTCATGGACAGTTCGTGGTATTACGCCCGCTTCACCGCGCCCCACGCCAAGACGCCAACCGATCTGGCCGAAGCCGATTACTGGATGAACGTCGATCAGTATATCGGCGGCATCGAACATGCGATTCTGCACCTTCTTTATTCGCGCTTCTTTGCCCGGGCGATGCACAAGACCGGCCACCTTCCCGCCAAGGCGATCGAGCCGTTCAATGCGCTATTCACCCAAGGCATGGTCACACACGAAATCTACAAGACCACCGACGCTGCGGGCCGCCCGGTCTACCACCTGCCCGAAGATGTGGTGGACGGAAAACTGAAGGATGGCACTCCGGTAGAGATCATCCCTTCGGCCAAGATGTCGAAGTCAAAGAAGAATGTCGTCGATCCGATGCATATCATCGCTTCGTTCGGGGCCGACACCGCGCGCTGGTTCGTGCTGTCCGACAGCCCGCCCGAACGCGATGTGGAATGGACGGCAAGCGGCGCGGAAGCCGCCTACAAACACCTCAACCGTGTCTGGCTTTTGTCGGACCGGATCGCCAGCCTGCCTGCTGATCGGTCAGGAAAGGGCGATGCCGACCTGCTGCGCGCCATGCACCGGGCGATTGCCGATGTGACAAGATCCATCGAAGGGTTTGCCTTTAACAAGGCCATCGCCAAGCTTTACGAATTCGCCAACGCGATCCAGAAATCCGACGCGGACAAGGCCACCCAGCGGCAGGCGGTAATGGTGCTGGCGCAACTCATGTCGCCCATGACCCCACATCTGGCCGAAGATGTCTGGGCCGCGCAGGGCGGCGTCGGGCTGATCGTGAAAGCCCCGTGGCCCAAGGCCGACCCCGCGATGCTGGAAGACGACACCATCACCTTGCCGATCCAGATCAACGGCAAGCGCCGCGCCGAAATCAGCGTACCCAAAGACATGCCCGCACCCGAGGTTGAAAAGATCGCGCTGGCGGATGATGCTGTGGTCAAATTCCTGGCTGGCCAGCCGGTGAAGAAAATCATCGTCGTTCCGGGGCGTATCATCAATGTCGTCGTCTGACCGCCGCAGCTTTCTGGCGCTTCTGGCCGCAAGCCCGCTTGCGGCCTGCGGCTTCACTCCGGCCTATGGCCCGGTCGGCCCCGCCGCCACCCTGAACGGCCAGATCGCGCTTGACGATCCCACCGACAAATACGGCTTCGACCTGGTTGGCCGTCTGGAAGAACGGCTGGGCCGCGCCAGACCCGGCAAATGGCGGCTGTCCTATATGATCGACGTCACGCGCGAGGGTCTGGGCATCACCTCGACCAACGCCATCACCCGTTACAACGTTCTGGGCACAATCACCTATGCCCTGCACCGTCTTGACGATGGCAGTCAGGCCACTGCCGGCCATGTGAACAACTTCACCTCCTATTCCGCCTCCGGCACCATCGTTTCCACTTCGGCCTCGGAACGTGACGCCTATGAACGGCTCATGCGGATTCTGGCCGACCAGATCATCACCGACCTCATCGCCACCTCGTCGGTCTGGGCGCAGCCGTGAAACTGACCGGGGCCGCGGCAAGCCGTTACTTCGCGCGCCCCGACCCGGACCGCGCCGGGCTGCTGATCTTCGGCGCGGACGCCATGCGCGTGGCGCTGAAACGTCAGGAGGTGATCGCAGCCCTTGTCGGCCCGGCAGGCGAGGCCGAAATGCGCCTGACCCGCATTCCCGGATCAGATCTGCGCAAAGACCCCTCCCTTGTGCAAGACGCGCTGAAGGCCAAAGGCTTCTTCCCCGGCCCGCGCGTGGCTTTCATCGAAGAGGCGAGCGACACGCTGGCCCCGATTCTGGCCGCAGCCCTCGCCGACTGGCAAAAGGGCGACGCCAGCCTGATCGTCACCGCAGGCAACCTGACCAAAGCCTCGGCCCTGAAAAAACTGTTTGAAGATCACCCGGCGGCCTATGCCGCTGGCATCTACGATGACCCGCCCACCCGCGAAGAAATCGAAGCGACTCTGCAAAAGGCAGGCCTGAAAGACATCGGCACCGCCGCAATGGCCGATCTTACCGCCCTGTCGCGTGACCTTGATCCCGGCGATTTCCGCCAGACCATCGAAAAGATCGCCCTTTATAAATGGGGCGATACCACGCCCCTGACCCCCGACGATGTCGCCGCCTGCGCCCCCCTGACGATCGAGGCAGAGGTGGACGATGTGCTGCATGCCGTCGCCGAAGGCCAGGCGGTCACCGTCGGCAATCTGATGCGGCGGTTGCAAGGCCAGGGTGTGAACCCGGTCACCCTTTGCATCGGCGCGCTTCGCCATTTCCGCGCCCTGCATGCTGCGGCGTCCGACCCCGGCGGTGCAGCGGCCGGCCTCGCCCGGATGCGGCCACCGGTCTTCGGCCCCCGCCGCGACCGGATGCTGCAACAGGTGCAGGGCTGGGGCATGCACCGGCTTGAATCGGCCCTCCAGATCCTGATCGAAACCGACCTTGCCCTGCGATCCTCGTCGCGGGCACCCGCGATGGCAGTCATGGAACGCGCCCTGATCCGCCTGTCGATGATGCGTCGATGAAACGCCTGCGCAACGCCCTTCGCGGCCTTGGCCCGGCTGTGGCGCGACCGACCCCGGCCGAGACTTTGCGCGCGGCTACCGGGGCTGGCCTTGGTCTGCTGGCGGCAGGCTTTCTGGCGCGCGCAGTGCCTTACCCCGGCGGCGATGCAATTCCCTTTCTGATTGCCCCGCTTGGCGCCTCGGCGTTCCTGATGTTCGCGGTGCCCAACAGCCCGCTGGCACAACCCTGGTCGGCGGTCACCGGCAACTTCCTCTCGGCCATCGCGGGCCTGCTGGTGATCCGTCTGGTGCCGGATCCGCGCCTTGCCGCAGCAATTGCCGTCACTCTGGCGATGATTGCAATGATGGCCGCCCGCGCCATGCACCCGCCCGGCGGCGCGGTGGCACTGCTGATTGCGCTGACCGCCAGACCCGGCGCACCAACCGGATTTGGCTATGCCGTGGCGCCAGTCCTTACAGACACGCTGATCCTTGTGGCGCTGGCCGTTCTGTTCAACCGCCTGACCGGGCGAACCTATCCGTTCCGCCAACCTGCGGCGACCGGCGCGCATGGCACCGCCGATGCGGCGCCCGATCGCCGCCTTGGCCTGTCGGCCGACGATCTTGGCCAGATCCTGCAAAAGATGAACCTTGCCGCCAACATCGGTGCCGAAGACCTTGCCCGTCTGATCGGCGCCGCCGAGGCCGAGGCCACCGCCCGCCAATTGGGCGGGCTGACGGCGGGCGACGTGATGTCGCAAGATGTGGTGACGGTTCCCGCCAATGCCCACCCCGACGCGCTGGCCCGCCTGTTCCGCGATCGCCGGTTCAAGACCCTTCCGGTGGTGGCCGAAGACGGCACCTATCTTGGACTTCTGTCGCAAGGCGATCTGCTGGCCCGTACCGACGACCGCGACGAAGCCGAACAGATCATGTCCACCAGTTTCGTTACCGCGCCCCGCGGCATGCCGCTGGCCCCGCTTTTGTCCTTGCTGGCCGACGGCCGCCAACAGGCCGTGCCGGTGCTTGACGGGCAGCGCCTTGTCGGGCTGGTGACCCGCACCGACATGATTGGCGCGCTGGCCCATACGCTGCGCAAGTGACGCCCGACCCGAAGCGGGGGGGGCAGCGCTGCGATGATCCGGTTAATATTTAATGAACGAAAAATGTTAAGGCGTTGATAGTAAACTGAAAGTTTATTTGTCCACATGCGGACAGCCCCTAACGCGCCAGCGCCAGCATGCCCGCGACATCCAGATGCGCCTCCATATGGTCGGCCAGCCGGTCCAGCACCGCCTCGATCCCGGCACCGTATGACAGTGCCGAAGATGCACCGAAACCCTTCAGGAAAGCCGCCCGGAACTCATCGCCCGAAAACATCCCGTGCAGATAGGATCCCATGATCCGCCCGTCAGCCGACGCCGCCCCCTCCGGCAGGCCCCCGACCCGCGCGAAAGGCCGCGTCCGGTCCGGCCCCTCGGTCCGGCCGATATGGATCTCATAGCCCTCCATCGCCGTGCCGGTCGCCGCATGGACAGCACTGGTCCGGGTCAGGTGCTTGTCAGGGCTCATCAGGGTTTCCACATCCAGCAGCCCCAGCCCTTCCGTCTCGCCAGCAGAACCCTCGATCCCCTCCGGGTCGCGCACGACCCTGCCAAGCATCTGATAGCCCCCGCAGATGCCCAGCACATGCCCGCCCCGCCGCACATGCGCGGCAATATCCACGTCCCAGCCCTGCTGGCGCAGAAACGCCAGATCGCCCCGCGTCGATTTCGACCCCGGAATGATGACCAGATCCGTGTCCCCCGGCACCGCCTGCCCGGCCCGCACCATGGTCAGGCTGACCGCCGGTTCCAGTTTCAAAGGATCCAGGTCGTCGAAATTGGCAATCCGCGACAGGGTCAGACAGGCCACTTTCAGCGCCCCGTTGCCGCCACCCTTCGGCAGATCCAGCGCATCTTCGGCAGGCAGGCTGCCCGCCTCGGCAAACCAGGGCAGCACCCCGAAGCCGCGCCACCCTGTCCGGGCCTCGATCAACCTGTAACCCTCGTCGAACAAACTGGGATCGCCCCGGAACTTGTTGATCAGAAACCCAGCCACCAGCGCCGCGTCAGCGGGATCCAGAACCGCCTGCGTACCCACTATCTGCGCGATCACCCCGCCCCGGTCGATATCGCCTGCCAGTATCACCGGCACACCCGCCGCCTGCGCAAAGCCCATATTGGCGATATCACCCGCCCGCAGGTTGACCTCGGCCGGGCTGCCCGCCCCTTCGACGATCACCAGATCATGGGTCGACTTAAGGCGGTTGAAACTCTCCAGCACCGCCGCCAGCAACTTGGGCTTCAGCGCAGCATAATCCCGCGCCTTGACCGTGGTCAGCCGCTTGCCCTGCACCACCACCTGCGCGCCCACATCGCTTTCGGGCTTAAGCAGGACCGGGTTCATGTCAACCACCGGCTGCAACCCACACGCCATCGCCTGCATCGCCTGCGCCCGACCGATCTCGCCGCCATCGATGGTCACGGCGGCATTGTTCGACATGTTCTGCGGCTTGAATGGTGCCACGCTGAACCCCCGCCGCAGCGCCGCCCGGCAAAGGCCCGCCACCAGCATCGATTTGCCGACGTTCGACCCCGCGCCCTGAATCATCAAAGCCTTGCCCATCAGCCAATCCCCAATATCCCCGGCAAACGATGCCGGCTGCCGTCAGTGAAGTGAAAGGCATTCCACCCGCGACGATGGGCGCCCTCCACATATTTCTGATTATCGTCAATCAGCAGGATCCGTCCCGGCGACGCGCCCGACCAATCCTCGATCGCGCGGTAAAACGCCGCCTCGGGCTTCACAGCCCCGATCCGTCCCGAAGCAAAGACCTGCTCCACCCGCGCGCCAAACCCCATCACCGTTTCAATATAGCCCGTGCGCCGCGGCTCATTGTTGGTACCGATCACCTTGCGCTGCGGACACATATCCAGCCATCTACCAGCCTCTTCGTCCGGCGTCGCTTCATGCGCGAACCAATGGGCCAGGAACATATCCGCCTCTTCCTCTGACCCTTGCCCGCTCAGCCAGTCTTCGACCACATCCAGCAGATCAAGCCCGCCGCGCATCACCTCGGCAAACCGGCCCGAGCCAAAGACGACCTCCTCGAAACTGACC
>CANJQT010000112.1 GCA_947476475.1 Paracoccaceae bacterium
GAGCCGACGATGATCCGTGAGGAAGGCCAGAATGTAGCCCATGAAGCAGACCATCGCCAAAGTTTCGCGCGCTGCGGGCATCGGGCTGTCGCCAAACCAGGCGTGATAGCCACCGGAATAAATGTTGGTCATTGAATAAAGCCAAAGTGCAGCGACCAAAAGCAGATGATCGGTCCAGCGCAAAATGGCGTCAGGGCGATTGAAGCGGATCAGGGCTGTCAGGATCGGATATAGCAGCGCCAGCGCCATCAGGTGCAGCGCGCGGGCAGAATATTCCCATTCCCCCCAGAAACGCACAAACCAGCTTTCCGGGAACACGAACAGGACAGAGCTTAGCCCCGGGGCTTGCCGGATCACCCCTGCCTCGTAGGGCCAGAACGGCCAATGGGAGTGGATCAGATTGCGGGCAAACTGCAGCGCACCCGACCCGTCACCAGAGAAGTTTTCCCAATAGAACTTCGGGGCCATCAACAACAATACAGACCAGAACAATCCAAGTGCGACCCAGATGTCGGTCTGCTGCCCTTGCAGATTGACCTGCACCTTACCGCCGCGGGCCAGTTGCAGCGCCAAAATCACACTGGCCATAACATTGGCCAATGCGACGAATCCATAGAAGTTGCCGCCAGTCAACGTCCATCCAGTCGAAAGCTCAACCGCAGTAACGGCAGCAGTCAAGAAGACGATGCTGCCACCAAGCCCGGCCACAAGCCACAGGGCCAAACTTTTTTCGCGCCCGAAGGCTGCGGCCAAGGTCAGTCCCGGCATCAGGAAAAAGACTGAAACGCAGATAGAGGACAGTGGCACGATGAAATACAATGCCAATGCCTCGGACGGGATGAAGTAGGGATGAGGGACCTGCCCCAATTGCCACGACGACAGAACATGCCGGACAGTCCCAAGACCCAGAAACCCGACCGCCCCCGACAGAAGCATCACCAGAATCAACCCGCGGGCAAAGGTGCTGTTCTGGCGCCGCGAACGGTTCGCATCCTTGGCAAGACTGCGTGCACTCCGATCACTCATGATCATTTTCCTCCGGCTTTGGCGCTGCGAAAGGGCAAGCGCCCGGTCAGAACCAGCGAGATAAGTATGAAAGACAGAACAGCCATGGGCAGCACAAGAATAGCTTGCGACATCAATGGCGACAAACCTCCTGCGGTGGCCGCCTTCAAGAAGGCTGCATTCAGCGCATAAATCCCTGCATAGGCCAAGGCATACGGCAAGATCCGTCCCCGCCCTCTGGTGCCAAAAACCAGTCGTGCATGGGTGGCATAGTTCCACAAGACGCCAAGCGCAAAGGCCAACGCCAGCGCCATTTGTTCACCAAGCCCCGCCAGCACCAAAAGCGCAAAAACAGTATAGCCAAATGCAGTATTGATCAGGCCCACTGCCAAAAACCGCAGCAGACGAACTTGATCACCGGTCATGGCAAGACCCCCTCGGCTTTCAGTGTGCCGCTAACTGCTTCGGCCAGATCGAAGTGGGTGGCAAAGCCCACCTCTTCGCGCAGCCGGGTCACATCTGCCACAATCCGCGCGGGATCATCCTGCGGGCGGGGGCGCGACCCTAGCCGAACAAGATCCACCTGCCCCATCTGGGCAGCCAGTTCGAAAATCACATCCCGCACGGCAACGGCCTGCCCCGAAGCAATATTCACCGCCCCCTGAACCGGGCTTGCCAGCAAGGCGGCCAAAGCCCGGCCCTGATCCATGGTCGACATGAAATCCCGTTCCTGAAGCCCGTCAGTGCAGTCGACCGGGCGCCGCGCTGCCAAACCCCGAATCAAGTCGCCGAACAGCCGGCCTTCGGGCTCGCCGGGGCCAAAACAAAAGAAGGGTCGCGCCCAGGCAACAGACAGGCCAAGCACCCCTGCCCCCGCCAGTGCCGCCAATCCCGTCGCAGCCTTGGCCGCCCCATAAAGCGTGGTCGGTCGCAAGGGTGACGCTTCATGCAAAGGGCGGCCAGCACTGTCCGCCCAATCGTACTCAGCGCAGGATCCCACCATCACCGCACGTTGCCCCCCGGCCCCGGCAAAGGCGCGCAGCAGGTTCAGGCTTGCGCCGACCCAATCCAGGTTGGCGGCACCAACCCATCGGTCTTTGGCGCCATCATGCCAAGCCAGATGCAACAGATGGCTGGGGCGCATATCTGTGCACAGTTTCCGGACCGCATCGGCATCAAGAAGGTCGATCGCAAGGCTTTCTGCCCCGGCCAACGGCCTTCGTGTCCTGCTGACCGCGACTACGCGAAAGCCAAGGTTGGTCAAGGAAGGAATGCACTGCCGCCCGATCAGCCCGCCAGCCCCGGTCAGAAGGACAGTCCCTACGCTCATGCCGTGACGCTGACGTTTGGTACTGCCGTCACAAAACGGGTCCCCTTCAGTCCCAGATCGGACAATTGGTCGATAATTTCAGCCTTCAGGTTCCAGGGCAGGATCAGGATGAAATCCGGCGGGCGGCGTTGCAATTCATCAACGTCGAAAACCGGAATGCCGCTGCCCGGCAGAAGGGTTTTTTGCTTGGCCGGGTTCCTGTCCACGCAGTAAGTGATGCTTTGCGCCCCCACCCCGCAATAGTTCAACAAGGTGTTGCCCTTGGCTGCCGCCCCATAGGCCGCGACCGTCTTGCGCCCGTGGTGGGCGGAGGTCAGAAAATCAAGCAGACCTTCGCGCACAGCTTCGACCCGCGCGGTGAAACCCTGATAGCCCTCTGCCCGGTCAAGCTTTGCTGCAGCCTCATCCGCACGCACCTTCGCAAGACCCGGCCGTTCGCCATGGCTTGCCTCTTTGCGGCAGGCATAGACACGCAAGGAACCGCCATGGGTCGGCATTTCCTCAACATCGAAGACGCGCAAACCAGCCGCGTCAAAGATCTTTTCGACGGCAAGCAGTGAAAGGTAGGAATAATGTTCGTGATAAATCGTATCAAACTGCACGAGGCGGATCAGGTTCAAAAGGTGCGGAAATTCTACGGTATAGACCGCGTCGCCGGTCAACAGCCGCGAAACTCCGCGCACGAAATCGTTGATGTCAGGTACATGGGCCAGCACATTCGCCGAACAAATCAGGTTGGGCCGCTTGCCCTCGTCGTAAAGTCGCCGCGCCAACGCTTCGGTCCAGAATTCGACCAAAGTCGGCACGCCACGTTTTTCGGCGGCCGCCGCTGTATTGCCCGATGGTTCCACCCCAAGCACGGGAATTCCAACCCCCTTGAAGTACTGCAACAGATAGCCGTCGTTTGACGCGATCTCGATCACAAGGCTCTGGCCATTGAGCCGAAGCTCGTCTGTCATCTTCGAAGCATAGGCCTTGCAATGTGCCAGCCAGCTTTCCGAGAAAGACGAAAAGTAGGCGTAGTCGCCATGGAAAATTGCATCTGCCGGGACCACATCATCAACCTGCACCAGCCAGCAGGATTCGCAAACACGGGCATGCAGCGGGTATTTGGCTTCGGGCTTTCCGGCGTTGGCCATCGGCACATAGGAATTGGCCAAAGGTTGCATCCCCAGATCAACCAGGGTCAGCGTCAAAGGGGCACCGCAAGACCGGCATTTGGGGGAAGCTGAATGAGTCATTGTTTCAGAATACCTTCACAAGTCAAAATCTGTTCACGACAAAGTTCGGCAGCAGGACGGCCAGCCGCCCAGCCCGCGTACCAGGCGGCTGTCAGGCGGACACAATCTGCAAAGCGTAACACCGGTTGCCAACCCAGCTCTACCCGCGCCTTGGTGCAATCCAGGCGCAGGATCTTGGCTTCATGCAGGCTGGCGCCCTGGTCATCAATCACGATCCTGCCGCGCCCCAAGGCTGCAACAACCGCCTCGGCCAAAGTGATCACCGGATGTTCATCCTGCCGGTCCGGCCCGAAATTCCAGCCCGACGCCGCCGCATCATCACCATTCGCCAAGCGCTCGGCAACCATCAGATAGCCGCGCAGCGGTTCCAGAACATGCTGCCAAGGTCGCACTGAATTCGGTGCGCGCAGCGTGACCAGCCCCGCGTCACCCAGACAGCCGCGCACAATGTCGGGCACCAGCCGGTCCTCGCTCCAATCGCCGCCGCCGATCACATTGCCGGCGCGCACCGTGGCCACCCGCGCAGGATGGCCGCCCAAGGCGTGCGGCATAAAGAAGCTTTTCGCCATCGACTGCGCTGCAATTTCGCAAGCGCCCTTTGATGCCGAATAGGGATCGCGCCCGCCCATCGGATCGCATTCCCGGTAACCCCAGATCTGCTCGACATTATCATAGGCCTTGTCGGAAGTGGCCACGACAACCGCCCGAACATCGGCGCAGCCGCGCACAGCGTCCAGCAGCTGCACCGTGCCCATTACATTCGATGCAAACGTCTCGACCGGGTTGCGGTAGCTGCGCCGCACCAAGGCCTGCGCAGCCAGATGCAGCACCACTTCGGGGCGCGCCTCTGCCAGTGCTTGATCAAGTTTCGCCCGGTCATTCAGATCTCCGACAACAGAACGGACATTCTTCAGCTCAAGAAGCGTCCAGAGGTTCGGTTCGGTTTCTGGCGCCAAGGCATAACCAGTTACGTCTGCGCCCAGATGCGACAAAAGGGCAGCCATCCAGGCGCCCTTGAACCCAGTGTGCCCTGTCAGAAAGACCCGCCTGCCAGCCCAGAAATCCGGTGTCACTTCCAAACCTTCCAGGGCGCGCGGCCCGACGCCCAATGATCTTCAAGTTCCTGGCGTTCGCGGATCGTGTCCATCGGTTGCCAGAAGCCCTTGTGTTCCCAAGCCTGAAGCTGGCCATCGGCGGCCAGATTACGCAATGGCGCCTGTTCCCAGATAGTCTGATCCCCATCAAGATAGCCCGCCACCTTTGGCGACAGTACAAAGAAACCTCCGTTGATCAGTCCGCCATCGCCATCCGGCTTTTCCGAAAAGTCCTCGACGCAGCTTCCGTCAAGTTTAAGTTGACCAAAGCGCCTCGGCGGCGGCACGGCGGTGACGGTGGCCAGCTTGCCATGGGCCTTGTGAAAGGCCACGGCAGCGCTGATATCAATATCGCCCACGCCATCACCATAGGTCAGGCAAAAAGCTTCCTCGTCCTGCAGATAGGGCATCACGCGCCCCAGACGCCCGCCAGTCATGCTGTCTTGGCCGGTGTCGACCAATGTCACCTTCCAGGGTTCAGATGCATTGCGATGCACCTCGATACTGCCCGAAGCGATATCGACCGTGATGTCCGACGAATGCATGAAAAAGTTGGCGAAATACTCCTTGATCACATAGCCCCGGTAACCAAGGCAGATGATGAATTCCGTGATGCCATGCGCACCGTAGATCTTCATGATGTGCCACAAGATCGGCTTTCCTCCGATCTCGACCATTGGCTTCGGGATACGCACGGTTTCTTCTGCCAGTCTCGTGCCCAGTCCACCGGCAAGGATCACGCATTTCATCTCGGAACCACCTTTTTACGAATTATCCCAAAATGCGCACAGATCGGGACTATAGTTGCAGATCACTATCAGTCGAAGTCGGCATCGCAATCAATTCCATGCCGGGTTCAATGGCCGCATGATAGAAACTTTGACACAAGTAGGACAAGCTCCTTGGGACTGTCATCAAAAAGACAACAGTCCCGCCGCGAGCCACATGCGACGACCCACGGCGGGGGCGACAAACGTGAGAAGAATCCTTAAAGAGCAGAGCCATGCGCATCCTCGGTTTCCTTCCCTCCATACCTTTGAATATCCTCTGGCGAGCGTTCCTCGGTCCGTTGGTTCTGGCGTTTCTCTCTCTTGCGGCATTAATTTTCTACCAGCATCAGGCCGTCACGATCACGCTGGACCCCGATCGAACGTTCCAGACTTTTCGCGCCTGGGAGGCCACACTGGAAACGCCCCCCGGGCTGACCCCGAAACCATTTCGGGACAAAGTCTACCAAAGCCTGATCCGGGATGTCGGTATCACCCGCCTTCGGCTTGAGGTCTATGCAGGTGCCGAAGGCAGAAATGGCATCGCCCTGCGGGACTATTACGCCGGAAAAACCGACATGAAAGGTTGGCGGCCTTGGCGTTACACAACAGTGAATGACGACGCCGATCCATTTCACATCAACCCGGCCGGATTCGATTTTTTCGATCTCGACACCCGTATAGAACTTGGCGTTCAGCCCATGCTCAGGGCCGCAGCAGCACAAGGTAAGACGCTGGATATATTGCTGACCTATGTCGCCTTCACCGACCAGAACAAGGGCGCACCATATCTTCACATCGAACCAGACGAATACGCAGAATTTGTGCTGGCGACCTACCAACACCTTAAGGACAAATACGCGCTGACACCGGGCAGCTTCGAACCGCTTCTGGAACCGGACCTCGCCGGCCGCTGGACGCCGGAGAGTTTCGGCAAAGCGCTGGGTGCCGCAGTCAAACGTCTGGCTGAACATGGCTTTCACCCTCGCATCGTTACACCTTCCGTCTCCAACATTTTCCAGGCCGATGACTGGCTTGAAGGGATCGCCAACACCAGAGCCGCTCAGGAGGCGATCTCTGAAATCTCCTATCATAGGTACTACGGTGGACCCGAACGGGTGCTGACCGACATTGCCAAACGCGCCGCGCGCATTGGCGCAGAAACCTCGATGCTTGAGTATTGGTTCGGCAAAGCGACCCATGACCTGCTTTACGAAGATCTGACCATTGCCAACATCAGTGCCTGGCAAGGGCGGTCCGATTATACCTACCACATCATCGAAAAGGACGGCAACTTTGCCCTTGCGCCCGATATCCGCCTGAACCGCCTTTACATGCAGGCCATCCGTCCAGGCGCAACGCGCATTGCGGCCGACGGCGGCCGCAAGAACAGGGTGCGCGCGACGGCTTTCCAGACGCCGGAAGGTCAGATCAACCTGATCCTCGACAGCCTCAAGGGTGGCCGCGCCCTGATAAGGAACCTGCCACCTGGCCCCTACCTGATGGACGAGGTCTATGTGGGCTTGCCTGATCGGCCCCAGTCTACCATTGTTGTTCCGACAAGCGGCGCTGTCACCCTGTCGATGTCCGCCGAAGGTGTCAAGACCCTCCGCCGCGCACCCTAGTGCGCGGCCTTCAGGCGAAAACGCTGGATCTTTCCGGTCTGGGTTTTTGGCAACGCATCGGTGAACACAATCTTTCGCGGGTACTTGTAAGGTGCGATCGTCGCCTTAACATGATCTTGTAAAGACTTGATCGTGCGTTCGGTTTTCTCATTTCCCGCCGCCAGCACCACGTGCGCCTCTACGATCTGACCACGCTCTTCGTCAGCAGCGCCCACTACGGCGCACTCCTGAACGGCCGGGTGCGACAACAGCGCCGCCTCCACCTCCGGGCCTGCGATATTGTATCCCGCGCTGACGATCATGTCGTCGTTGCGCGCCGCGAAGTGGAAATAACCGCCCTCATCCTGCCAGAACGCATCCCCGGTGATGTTCCAGCCATTCTGAACATAGGTCTTCTGCCGCTCGTCCGCCATGTAGCGGCACCCCGTCGGCCCACGCACCGCCAGGCGGCCAACTTCGCCCGCCGGCACCTCGCGCCCCGCGTCATCGACAATCTTCGCCTCATAGCCTGTCACCGGTCGGCCGGTGCAGGCCGGGCGGTGGTCGTCAAAACGGTTGGTGATGAAGATGTGCAGCATCTCCGTCGCGCCGATCCCATCCAGCATCGGCTTTCCGGTCTTGGCCTGCCATTCGTCATAGACTGGTGCAGGAAGCGTTTCGCCCGCACTGACTGCGGCGCGCAGGCTGGACAGGTCGGCTCCCTCGGCCATGGCCTTCAACATGACCCGGTAAGCCGTTGGTGCAGTGAAACAGACAGTCGCCTTGTGGGTCTGGATGATCTCGATCAGATTGGGGGGCGTGGCATGTTCCAAAAGCGCCGCAGAAGCCCCGAACCGCAGGGGAAAGACCGCAAGCCCGCCAAGACCGAAGGTAAAGGCCAGCGGTGGTGAACCCACGAAGACATCCTCTGGCGTCACCTTCAGAACCTCTTTGGCATAGCCGTCAGCAATGATCATAAGATCACGGTGAAAATGCATGGTGGCCTTTGGCTCGCCCGTTGTGCCGCTGGTGAAACCCAGCAGAGCGACATCATCGCGCCCAGTCTCAACTGCCTGAAAACGAACCGACTTTGATAAGGCGATCCGGTCAAGTTCCGCATCATGGTTCGCGGTTCCATCAAAACCCACAACCGTTTTGAGGAAAGCAGACCCCTTGGCACAAGCGACCATCTCTTCCATCAGGCGGGTGTCACACAACGCATGGCTGACCTCGGCCTTGTCGACGATTTGTGAAAGTTCGCCCGCCCGCAGCATTGGCATCGTATTGACCACCACCGCGCCCGCCTTGGTCGCCCCCAGCCAACATGCCACCATGGCAGGGTTGTTTGCAGATCGGATCAGGACGCGATTCCCGGGCCTTACGCCATAATCTTCGACAAGGACATGGGCGATCCTGTTCGTCCAGTCCGCCAGTTCCTTGTAGGTGCGCAACCGACCGTTGCCGATCAGCGCCGTATGATCGCCGAAACCTTTTTCGACCATACGGTCGGTCAGCTCCACTGCCGCATTCAGGTGTTCGGGATAGGAAAACCTTTCCAGCAGCAGATCGGGCCAGTCCGTAATCGGTGGCAGCCGGTCCCGCGTAAATGTGTCCTCATGCGCCGTGGGTCCCAGCATGTCGTCCCTCCCCTGAATGATGAGAATGGCTTTGCAACACAGCTCAGCCGTCTTGCTCCGGCACGACCGCCGTCACCTCGATTTCAACCTTGGCGCGGTCCTCGACCAGCCCCGCCACCTGAACCAGCGCCATTGCCGGATAATGTCGCCCGATGGTTGCCTTATAAGCGGCACCTATCTCCCTCAAAGCACACAGATATTCGTGCTTGTCGGTAACATACCAAGTCATACGGACGATATGATGCGGCTGCGCGCCGCCCACCGCCAGAACCGTCACGATATTCTCCAGCGCCTGACGCACCTGGCCCGCGAAATCATCCGTTTCGAACAGCTGGTCGGCGTTCCAGCCGATCAGCCCGCCAAGGAAGACCATCCGCCCGCGCGCAGCTACCCCGCAAGCATAGCCGGGCGTCGCTTTCCAGCCTTTCGGGTGCAGAAACTCATGGGGACTGTCGGTCATTCTTTGCACTCCTTCTGCATTTCCGCTTCAAGTCGGGCACGCATATCGGCGGGCCAAGGGGTGGCGCCCCCCTCCGGGCTGACCCAGACAAGGGTCAGCTCCGCTTCCATCCGCAACTCTTCGCCAAGCCGCGCAGCAATCTCAAGCGTGACCGAGGAACGGCCAACCCGAAGCACCTGAAGGGTAAACTCCAGCCGATCCCCCAACCGCGATGGCGCCCGGAAATTGGCGTCAATCTTCACGGTCGGCACGCCGTTGCCGTCGCGCATGGTCATCTGCGCATAAGACCGCCCCACCCGATCAGCGAAAAAGTTTTCCGTGACCGAGTTGGTCATTTCAAAATAACGTGGATAGAACACGATCCCCGCCGGGTCGCAGTGGTTGAACTCGATGGGGATCGTGCGGCAATAAGGCATCAGTCGTTCGCCTCGGGCGGCAGAAAATCGACGTCATGCGCAGCCGAGGCGGAAATAACCGCCGGGATATCTGTCATGTCGTGCAGCACGTCGAACAGCGCCTCAAGCTTTCCCGCTGGCGACACCCAGAACAGCGCGCGGGCCGGCTTGTCGGATTTGTTGAAATAGCCATGCGGCACGCCGCGCGGCATCCGCACCAGATCGCCCGCCTTGGCGGTGCTCCACTTGCCATCGAGCTTCAGCTCCAGCTGGCCTTCCTGCACCAGGATGAATTCGTCCTGGGTCGGATGGATATGCACCGGCACGAACTGGCCGGGGTCGGAATTGGTTTCAAAGGCAAAGGTCGCCTCGCAGCTGGCCTTCGGAAAATACCGCTGGCCCAGGATGTTCAATTCGCGCCCATGGTAGGCAGTGCCATGGCGGGTGATCCCGCCGTCCAGATCTTTCGGCATCTTATCCTCCCGTTGCTAAGTCAGAATGCTGCGCGCAATGACAACCCGCTGGATGTCGCTTGCGCCTTCGTAAATCCGTAAGGCGCGGATCTCTCGATAAAGGCTTTCTACTGCAAAGCCGTTTCGCACTCCATCGCCGCCATGCAGTTGCACGGCCATGTCGATAACCTTTTGCGCGGCTTCCGTGGCATACAACTTTGCCATGGCCGCTTCACGCGACACGCGCGCGGCCCCCGTGTCCTTGGTCCAGGCGGCCCGGTAAATCAGCAAGGCCGCCGCGTCGATCTGCAAGGCCATGTCCGCCAGATGCCCCTGCACCATCTGATGGTCGGCAAGAACCCCGCCCCCGGCCCGCGGGCGCTGCACCCGCACCAGCGCCTCGTCCAGGGCCCGCCGGGCAAAACCCAAGGCTGCTGCACCAACGGTCGAACGAAACACGTCCAGCACCGACATCGCAATCTTGAACCCATCCCCTGGCTTTCCGATCAGGGCACTGTCGGGTAGCACCACATCCTTCAACCCCAGATGGGCCAGGGGATGTGGCGCCATCACCTCGATCCGGTCCATAACGCTCAGGCCCCGCGTGTCGGCAGGCAGCAGGAAAGCCGATAGTCCCTTCGCCCCCGGTGCCTCGCCCGTCCGCGCGATGATCACGTATATATCGGCAATTCCGCCGTTCGAGATATAGGTCTTCTCGCCATTCAAGACCCAGCCACCTTGCGCCCTGACTGCGGTCGTCGCGGTTGCTGCCACGTCCGATCCGGCAGCCGGCTCGGTCAGGGCAAAGCCGGAAATCGCCCGGCCGGCCCGCGTCCGTACCAGCCATTCGCGCTGGATATCTGTTCCAAAAAGCGAGACCGCACCCATCCCCAGTCCCTGCATGGCAAAAGCGAAATCTGCCAAGCCGTCATGGCGCGCCAAAGTTTCCCGGATCAGGCAAAGCGTGCGCACATCCAGCCCTTCGCCCCTCCCTGCCCCGGAAAACCGCAGCCACCCCCCCTCGCCCAGCATAGCCACCAGTCCTCTGCATGCCGCATCCACATCGCCATGACCCACCGGCAGATGTGCGACGCACCACGGCTCCAGCGCGTCGGTCAACGCGCGGTGACGCTCCTCGAAGAAGGGCCAATTCAGAAAGC
>CANJQT010000113.1 GCA_947476475.1 Paracoccaceae bacterium
GCTGTTTTTCGCGGATCGGCTTTACTGCGGAGGAAATTGAGAACCTGAAAAAGGGCACCAAGGCCACCATATCTGTTGTGCCAATCGCGGCACCGGATCAGGTAGTCTCGGTCGATATCTCCTTGAAGGGATTCACAGACGCTTTCGAAGCGGTCAAGGCAGAACGTCCAAAGCCCTGATCAGTGGCCAAGGTCATCTAACTTCGCGCCGCCCCCTAAGGGCGGCGTTTTTTGTCAGGGATTTACCAGCGCAAGTACGGCATTCAGCCCGCCAAAGGCGAAAGCATTCGACAAACAGCTTGTCACGACAGCCCGCCGCGCGGTTCCCGCCACAATATCTATCGGGCAATTGGGATCGGGCATGCGCCAACCTACGGTCGGGGCAAGGATCCCTTCGTTCAAAGCCAGCAGGCAGGCCAGAAGCTCCACCGCCCCTGAAGCACCGATCAAGTGCCCATGCGCGCCCTTCGTCGAGGAAACCGCAGCTCGTCTTCCAAAGATGGCTGCGATGGCCGCGCTTTCAGCAAAATCATTGGCTTGTGTGCCCGTGCCATGTGCATTGATGTAACCAACCGATCCGGGTGCGAGCGTCGCGTCATCGATTGCAGCGCGCATGGCGCGCTCTGCCCCGATCGCAGACGGCAACACCATATGTGCCCCATCGGCAGACATTGCGAATCCGGCTATCTCCGCAAGGATCGGTGCGCCCCTGGCGGTCGCGTGATCACGCGCCTCAAGGACGAAAACACCCGCCCCCTCACCCAGAACCATGCCGGTGCGATCCAGTGAAAAGGGGCGGCAGGCGACTGGCGCCAAAACCCGCAGTCCTTCCCAGGCTTTAAGGCCTCCGAGGGTCAGCATCGCTTCAGCCCCGCCTGCCAGCATCACTGGTGCAACGCCTGCACGCACCATCTGGAAAGCGAGCCCGATCGCATGGTTCGACGACGCACAGGCCGAGGCGACAGCAAATGTCGGTCCTTGCAGGCCAAAATCGATACTGATCTGACTCGCGGCCGCATTGCCCATTAAGCGCGGCACAGTGAAGGGGTGAACGCGGGACTTCCTTTCCTCATAGACAGCGCGGAAATTGTCATCACTGGTAGAAAGGCCGCCAGCCGCACTGCCAATGATCGCGCCGGTTTGAGCCGCCAGCCGCCCGGTAAGTTGGAGGCCGGACTGCTGGACTGCCTGCCGCGCAGCAACCAAAGCAAACTGGCTGAACCTGTCAAGCAAGCGCTGACGTTCGGGCGGAAAGTGGGCAGAAGGATCAAAATCGGCGACCGACGCGGCAATCTGCACTGAAAGGCGCCTCTGATCCCGTATGGCCAGCGACGTGACGGCACATTGTCCGGCAGCCATTGCCCTTAAAGTCGATGGCACATCCGCGCCCAGCGGGTTGATCGTTCCTGCCCCGGTGATGACGACCCGCATCAGCCCCGCGCCGTGACCAGCATTTTGACATGGTCGACAATGCTGCCAACGCTGGACAG
This sequence comes from Paracoccaceae bacterium, assembly GCA_947476475.1. Lineage (GTDB taxonomy): Bacteria > Pseudomonadota > Alphaproteobacteria > Rhodobacterales > Rhodobacteraceae > TMP-24. The sequence continues at coordinate 1,490 of CANJQT010000113.1, forward strand.
ATCGAATTCACCGCCCTGAGGAACATTCGCGTTGAAGGGAACTGAAATGTCGAACGCCTCCTCAATGGCGAAAATCGCTTCGACCAGACCAAGGCTATCCATCCCCAGATCTTCGGGCGACAGGTCGTTGGTTATGTCGAACGGGTCAAGCATGGCCTGCCGGGCCAAAATGCCAATGACCTCTGCCTCAACGTCCCGGCTCATCCTCGGCCCCGCCTTTTGCACCAAACACGGTTGCACGCAATTCCGCTACCTGCGCGAAAAGCCGCGAGAGGCGGCGGATATTCTTCCACGCCTCGACATGGGTTTCCATCTTCAGCGCGGGGGACCCCAATAGCACCCGACCCGCGGGAGCGTTGGTGAATATCTTGGTGCCGCCCCCTGCAATCACGTCATCCCCTACAAAGATATTGTCAGAAACGCCGCACTGCCCGCCCAGCACCACACGATTGCCGACCTTTGCCGAGCCAGCTATCCCGACCTGTCCACACAACAAGCAGTCCCGGCCAACCTCAACGTTATGCCCAAGGTGCACTAGATTATCGAGCTTGGTGCCGGACCCGATGCGTGTGGCGCGGATCGTGCCACGATCAATGGCGCAGTTTGCACCAATTTCGACATCGTCACCAATTTCTACCGACCCGATAGAATGGATGCGCAACCAGTTTTGCGCAACGATCTCCTCGCGCGATCCGAGCGTTTCGCGCACCTGTTCGACCCCCGACTTTTCTGGGGTGACAAAGGAAAAACCATCTGCACCAACCACGGCCCCAGGCTGACATACAAAGCGGTGCCCAATTCGAATTCGCGCGCCGATGCGCACGCCATGCAAGATCAGTGCATCATCGCCAATCTGGCTTTCCTCACCGATGAATGTGTGTGCGGCAATCCGGGCACGCGCGCCGATTTTCGTGTCACGACCGATGACGACAAACGGGCCGATTGCCGCCCGTTCGCCAATCTTGGCGCTGGGATCGATAAGCGCCGTCACATGTATGCCCGCAGCAATGTCCGGCCCCGGGTCAAAGGCCCGGGTGATCCCCGCCATGGCCAGCCGCGGACGATCAACAAAGACTGCAGCCTTCAGCCCAAGCCCCTGCCAGTCAGCCCCGGGCCATAGCACAGCCGCCTGTGCAAGCCCCTTGGCCAGACCGCCTGCATATTTCGGGTTCATGGCCAAGGCCAGATCGTCCGGCCCTGCTTCGCTTGGTTCGGCGGCGCGCATAATCGTCAGACCAAGATCGCCTTCGGCCCGCGCTCCGAGTGTTGCTGCAATGTCGGCCAGTTTCATCGGCTTTTGCCTGTCTGACATGGTCTGTCTCTTTCCCGCCCGTCCAGCGCAGGATTACCCCTGTAGGCCGTGCAAGGCCACCCCGGCCGCCTTCATCGCAGCGAAAATCGCGGCGTCACGTCCATAGACATCGCGGCGATAGCCGATATGTCCCCGTGCGTCCGGCCAGGCGGTGAAATAAACCAAGTGAACCGGCACAGGTTCCTTGAGGTTCAAAACCGATTCCCGGTCGGTAATCAGGTACGACTTGAACAGGCCTTCAGGATCATCGGTCTGCGCGGCAAGCAGCGCATACGCTAGGTCAAACGGACGACCAAGACGAATGCAACCATGACTAAAAGCACGAATTTCTTTTGAAAAAAGCGGCTTTTGCGGGGTGTCATGAAGGTAGATGTTCCACTGGTTGGGAAACATGAATTTCACTTTGCCAAGCGCGTTGCCGTCAGACGGGGCCTGAGACATGTGAAAAGGGAAGTTGGCGGCAGTAAACTGCGTGAAATCGACAGCTGCACGATCAATCAACCGCCCCTGCCTGTCTGTTATGCGCAACTGTGCCGCCGCGTTTGGATCTTCTTGCAACTTGGGCAGATATTCCTTCACCGTGATTGAACGCGGCACATTCCACGTTGGATTGATCACCATGAATTCCATCTGATCGGAAAACTCGGGGCTGCGCGTATCCGGGCGATTCTGGCCTACAACGGTCACGGATTCGAATGTCACTTTGCCGTCATCAACGATCTTTGCGGTAAAATCCGGAAGGTTCACCCAGATATGGCGCTTGCCCAGTGATACGCCATTCATCCAGCGCATCCGTTCCATTGCAACCAAGACTGATTGCAGGCGATCCTCGGGCTCGCGGTTTACTTCAGCGATCGTCCCTTCGCCTGCGACACCATCGGGTGTCAGGCCGTTGTCGAGCTGGAACGACTGCACAGCGCGGCTAATGACGCCATCGAACGAAGCTGTAACCGAAGGCTGCAGGTAGCCGAGCGCCGCCAGCCGATCACGCAAGGCAAGGACCGCAGGGCCAGAATCACCGATTTCCAGCTTTTCCGCTTTGACCTTCGGACCCCACCCTCCCGCCTCGATGGCCGCGATCAGATCCAGCCGCGTGCGCTGCAATTCTGAGTATTCAGGGCCAGTCGGTGGCAGGGATGCAAAAAATGCTTCGGGATCTGCAGCTGCAAATGTGGAAAGGGTCGACGCAGTATCCCGCACGGGCACAGTGCGGACCATCGTCGGGTCAATGTCTGATGGAGAAAGAAAGCCGTTCCGCACGTCTCGGGCGTATTTCAGAAAAGCGCGTGTAACATCCACCTCAAGCCGCGCGCGTTGGATCTCGGAAGTGACAGTGCTAAACCGTAAAATCAGTGCTTCGGCGTTATAGCGGTTGGCCGGCAGGCCATGATCGCCTGCATGAGACAGAGCTGCGAAGAATGCAGCGCGGCGGTCTGCGTCCTCAACCCCGGTCCACAGGCTGCGGTAATCCTGGGCATGATAGAATGCCGAAATAGCCGTGTCGTCCGCCGCCGCATCGGCCAGCGTCGCGCCAAACGTCGCGGTGCCCGCCCTGGCATGATCCGGGAGAGCTGCAATCCAAAGACCAACCGCAAGCAGAAAACTTGCGATCAACCGCGTAAGCTTGCCCCGATATCGGCGTCTGAGACCATTTCCCGACGGCATGAAAATCCCTGAATTTCAAAAAGCGCTTGCGTTTGTCATGCGGAATTTTGGGGGCTAGGCCAAGTGAGAATCACGTGGCCAGCCACAAAATGTCGCGGCTTGGGGCCTTTAGGCCACTAGGCCGGGACTCGCCGCTTCGGGTTGCCCAATTAAGCAGGAATCTGCCGATATCGGGGGGCTTTCTCATTGCGCAACAATTCCACTGTTGGCGTAAGAATCATACTGTGGCATATAAACAAAGCACTTGGGGATAAGTTGCACCAAAAAACCGCCACTTAAGCGGCAACAAGGGCAAGGGACAGGATCGAGATGAATTCATTGAGAACCGCTGGGGTCAGCCGTCGTGGATTGCTTGGCATTTTTGCTGCCACAGTCATCACCGCAGCTCCGACTTGTTCAAATGCATTCAGCTTTCTAAAGGGCGCTGGCGATGTGCGCCGGATCCAGATGTATTCGGGCCGTACCGGCGAAAGCCTGAATTCGATCTATTGGATCGAAGGGGAATACATCCCCGAAGCCCTGAATGAGATCAACTATTTCATGCGCGACTGGCGCTCGGACGAGGTGCGCGAGATGGATCCGCGTACGCTTGATATTGCCGCTGCGGCGCATCGGCTTCTGGACGTGGACGAGCCTTTCATGCTTTTGTCTGGTTTTCGGACCAAGAAAACCAATGCGATGCTGCGCGAAGGGTCGCGCGGTGTGGCCCGCAATTCCTTACACATCCAAGGCAAAGCAGCTGATCTTCGCTTGCGCTCGCGTTCCGTCGGCCAGATCTACCGCGCAGCTATGGCCTGCGAGGCTGGTGGTGTTGGCAAGTATTCGCGATCGAATTTTGTCCATATGGACTGTGGCCCTGTCCGCACTTGGGGCGGCTGAAGCCTGACGCACGAAAACCAAAGAACAGGCACCCTGCGGGGTGTTTTTCTTTTTACCACGCTACGTTTGTGCCATCCCACGCGCGGAAGCAGCCGCTGTCTTCGTGGGTTGCCCGGTCGATCAGCGCCAGAAGCGCGCTGGCACTGGCCGCCGGGTCTACTGGCGCTTCCGCACCACCCATGTCGGTTCTTAGCCATCCAGGATGAAGTGCCAAGAAGGTCTGCCCATAGTCGTCGGCCAACTTTACCATCATTCGATTCAGTGCTGCCTTTGATGCACAGTAGGCGTAGTCACCGTCTGGATCCGCGCCCTGGGCCATCGACCCGGCACGCGATGAAATGAAGGCGATCTTTCCGCTGGCCGGAATCTGGTTGATCAGATGCTGCACCAACAGCAGTGGCCCCGCGACATTTGTTGCCATTACCTGCAGAAAATCTTGGGCATCAAACCCCGCCAGCCCCCGGGTATCACCCCTGATCGCCGCATTGATCAGCAACAGATCAAGCCGCAGTTCTTTGATCCGGATTGAAAACTCGGCAATGCTCTCTGGATCGGCCTGATCAAGCAGCTGGACAGTCAGCATCTTTTCTTGCGGCAGATCATGCGCGCTGCCTTCTCGCACGGTGGCAAAGACCCGCCAACCACGCCGCAGTAATTCCAGTGTCAGATGCCGCCCAAGCCCCCGGCCAGCCCCGGTGACAACCGCTGTTCTATCGCTTTTCGACATGGTACTTGCGTTCAATGGACGCCACCAGGCTGGCCGCAACCAGTGTCAACAGCACATAAAAAATTGCCGCCGAATTATAGGGCGCAAAGGGCAGGAAGCTTGCCGATTGGAATTCGCGCATTCGTTGGGTGATGTCGCGGATCGACAGGATCGACAGCAGCGATGTATCTTTCAATATTGCTATGAATTCATTGCCCAGCGGCGGAATAATTATCCGGAATGCCTGTGGAAGGATCACATGACGCGCGGTCGACCACCGCGACAGGCCCATCGAGCGCGCCGCCTCTATTTGTCCAACGGGAACCGCATTGATGCCGGAACGGAAGATCTCGGCCAGATAGGCGGAATAGGCCAGTGCCATCGCCAAAATACCGCGCAGGAGGTTCGGAGGGTCAATGAAACCGCCAGACGCATCCTTGACCGCCCCCGCCAGCGGCAGCCCGATGTACAGGACAATGACAAGCATCGGAATTCCGCGGATTGTGTCGATGATGAATTCCGCGCCAACCGAAAGTGGATGGCGATGGTGGGCAACGCCGCCCAGAACCAGCAATCCGAGTATGATTGCCACTACGGCCGCTGCTGTCCCCTTGGCACGGTTTGCGTCCCCAAGTGCATCCGCTTGCCAGAAAGGCACCATCCCGACCGGCAGAGCCGCGTCCGGGACCAAAATGGCCGAAACTCCGCTTCCATCCGACAGTCCGGCTAAAGCCACTTCCGGTGTTGCAAATGTGCGTATCTGCACATCGTCGCCCGACGCGCCGGGAAACCGACCAAACTGGATGGCATTGATCAACTCGGCAGGCGTGCCCTTTACAATGCCGACTTTGGCCTCAGGCGCACCTACCAGCACATAGCCAGCTTTCGGCTGCGTGAATTGCCACAAGGCCGCAAGCACCAGCGCGGCGATCACACCCGCAAAGACCCAGGGTGTGCGTCGGTGCGGACGCAGTTGCATCAGCCCCACCCAAGTCAGACCCAGAAAGATTGCCAGCGCGTAAGCCAGAACGGCCGCGCGGACCGATGTCGCAACCCCTGCGGCAAAGCCGAGATGCGCCACCAGCAGAAGATAAATGACAATGCCGCCATTCAACCCCAGAAGCCCGCGCCTGCCCCAAACACGCGCCCGCCCCTTTGGTACGGCCATCAACGTCAACAGCAGCGCCCCGGAGAGCCAGATCGCCACAGCCTGCCCTGCCTGGCGAATTAAATCAGATAGCGCCGCTTCAGTCAGGCGCCGGGGTGTCTCACCCTGCACCACCAAAGTTGATGAAAAAGGATCGACCGCGTTGGCCAGGACCGAAGCCCAAAACGGTATGGCTAGATCAGTGAGAAGCAGGACCGATACTGTCATCAAACTGATGCCCGACGCCACCATCCCGCTTTTGCGCCCAGCCCAGTGCGCAGATAGCAGGCCCGAAAACGCCGCCAACAGCATCAGACCGAAGCCTGGCAAAAAGGTGGCTGATCCCCGTTCCACGCCGACAATCGCGGTAAGCGATCTTCCATAGTCAGGCGCCGTCAAGAACAGCCAGAAGATGAACGGCAGCGCAAACAGGATAATCAGGTTCGAGGGCCGAAGTCGCATGAGAACGTTCATGAAAGTCCCTGATCAGGAGGTTCGGGCACTTGCCAGTGCGCAAATTGTCGGGGCGGAGCTTAGGCCCCGCCCCGATCATAATGTGCAGCTACCGAAGCTTCAGTTTGCCGCCCAATATTTGGCGATCAACTGGTCCAGTGTTCCGTCGGCCCGAATGGCGGCCAATCCTTCGTTGAAGGCTTCGACGTTGCCATCGCCTTTACGGAAAACCAGCCCCAACGGGTCAGATTGCAGATCCTTTACGCCAGCGATCAACTGACCTGCGAACTGCTGTTCATAGGCACCGGCATTGGCACCATTGATGACAACTCCGTCAACATCCTTGTTTTGCAGTGCAAGGATCGCGGCGTTGAACGAGTCATAGGCCTGCACATTGTCTTTACCGACAATGGTTTCTGCCAGCGCCGCGTCCGTCGTATTCGCCTGTGCGGCTAATTTCTTGCCACCGCCCTCAAAATCGCCAACGACGAGGCCGTCATCTTCCACCCTGATCAGGATCGCCTGACTGTTGATGATATACGGTTCCGTGAAATCCATTGCCGCCTTGCGTTCTTCCGTGATGGACACACCAGAGGCGACAAGATCGAATTGCCCTTGATCAAGGGCTGCAAAGATCCCGTCCCAACCCGTAGTGACAAATTCAGCCTTGCAGTTGATCTTGACGCAAATCGCGTTGACCACATCAACGTCGAAGCCAACGATCTGACCGGTCGCCTCGTCAATGGATTCCATCGGCGGTGAGGTCGTATCTGAACCTACCTTCAGGGTCGCGCCCCCAAGGTCCGCTGCATAAGCGGAAGATGCGGCAAGCGCAAAGGCGGCTGCGAACAGTGCTGATTTCTTCATGTTTCCTCCCCAGGATTCGCCGCCGGAAAAGCCGGACCGCACGACTGAAGTAAGGTTATCGCAAATCTAAACGATTACAATTACGATTTTCATGATAGGTTTGATTTTTTAAGAGGCTCCAACGAGGAGAGACCGAGTCTAGTGCAGAGAATGGTGGGTGATGAGAGACTCGAACTCCCGACATCTTCGGTGTAAACGAAGCGCTCTACCAACTGAGCTAATCACCCCACTGCGGCCTAATAGACCGCATGCGTGGTTCCGGCAAGAGGTGCAATCGCACTTGGCGGGTCTGTGTGGCAACTTTCGTGCAATCAGCCGTAACGACTGCAGCATGTTTCAGGGCCGTCGGAAAGAAACCTTTGCACTGCCGGGGTGTGTGAATAGCTTTTTTGCTCAGTTCGGTATCGCGACGCCTTTGCGAACGACTTTTCGGCTCTCTCTGATCAAGCATACCTACGGTTGCGCCGCACTACATAGTAGCTCGCTCTTAGCGAACAATCGCACCGAACAAGTGCTCGTCAAAGAAAGGATGGTGGGTGATAAGGGATTTGAACCCCTGACATCTTCGATGTGAACGAAGCGCTCTACCACTGAGCTAATCACCCGCTGGCGCGTTTCCTAACGCTATTCCTTATGCGCTGCAAGAGTCTCTTGTCGCGCTTTTGCTCGGCCCTTTCCGGCATCGGTACGCTTCAGTTTGACGATCATCACATCGCCTGACACCAACTGTTTAGTGCGGTTCACATGAAGGCGACCCAGTGGTGGCAGGATCAGGTTTTCACCTGCGGCAAGTGCGTCGCCGAGCACGCGCAACATCGCATCTACTACGGATTTGGCATCTTTCTTCTTGGCGCCGGAAATCACAACAACCTTATCAATTAGGTCCTTCAGCCTAAGTGTGGCCGTTTCACCGACTTCCTCAATTACTGGCGCATCCGAAGCGACCGGCTTTGGTCCAGCTTTCGCGGTCTTCTTGATCGGCATTCGGGCCTCCGGAAAGGTGTTGTACGAGAAGCGGGCGAAGTTGCCCTTGCCACCCGTATGTAACCTATCGCGCCCCTTAACGCAGTACCCCAAGCAAATTGGAATGATCATCTGTCCACGCGGCTTTGGTATCGGCTTCCAGCGCTTTCCAAGTGCCGCCAACGGACACACCCAATTGGGTCAATCGTTCTTCCATGCGGGCAAAAACAACAACGTCGGACCCCACTGCCCCCTGATCCGCTTCCTCGTTCGTCGGGGCGAAATTTTCCACAACTGCAGAAAGATTCAGATCGCGCGCAATCCGCGCCAAAACTGGCTCAAGCGCAAAAAAGCGGTTTGATATATGGAACACCACGATTCCGTCGTCCTTGAGTCGGTCCAAATACAGGCTCACGGCTTCGGTCGTCATGAGATGGATTGGGATCGCATCCGAACTGTAGGAATCAATCACAAGGATATCATAGGTGACATCCTGGCTTTCCAGAACGACCCGCGCGTCACCAATATGGGTCGGACTATCGCCAGCGCATTTCGGCATGAAGTCAAACAAACCCGAATGTCTTGCGATCCGATCAACAACAGCGTCAATTTCATACAGGTGCCACATCTGACCATCTTGCCTGTAACACACAAGAGCGCCGACCCCCAACCCGACAATGCCAATCGTTTCATTGCCATGCAGTGTCTGGTCACCCAGAATACGGCCCATTGGCGCACTGGGGAAGTAATACGACGTTGGCATCGGACGTTCGCCAATATCCGACAACCGTTCCGCACCATGCTGTGTGGTGCCATGTTCAAGCACCCGCAGATTGTCGCGCACCCGAACCGAGTAGGTCCCAAAGAAACTGCGCTCCTTAAGTAAGGTCTCTGGCATCAAGAAGGACTGACCCAACACCAGAATCGAAGCTGCAGTTGCGCAGGCTGCATAAGGGCGCCCGCGCAACGACCAGAAGCAGATGAAGAACAAAGTGCAGGTCACAAGTGCGAATGGCCGCAGATGATCCACCTCCAACCACAACGCCAAAGCCATTGGAGCCGCACAGAGAACGGTGGCAACAAGTGACCATGGGAATTCTCCGCGGGTTGGCTTGCTGCGGGTGAGCAAGAGGGCGGACAAAACCAGAGTAATGGGCCCTTCATACACGTCATTGAACAAGGCCGGCGCCAAGATCGAATTGAAAAGCCCGCCCAACGCACCGCCCACCGACATCGTTACGTAGAACACCGTAAGATTTTCATTGGACGGTCGGGCAAGGTAGAGTTTGCGATGAGCAAGCAGCGCGGCTACGAAGAAGAAACAGATCAGAATGGCAAAGGGCAACCAGCCCAACTTTCCTGTCAGCCCACCCGCGAAGATGTACAAGCCATAGATAAGAAATATCAAAAACAGCTTTTCGATTGCCGGATGGTCTGGCCAGGCCTTGCCCGAAAAGGCAAACACAAAGGTCAACAAATAAAGTGCAAGCGGAACAATCCAGATCAGCGGAAACGACCCGATGTCTGTCGCAACCGTAGAGGTGATCGACAACATCAAGGACGAAGGAACAAACGCCAGAAACAGCCAAGTGGCGATCTGGCGCAAGTTTAGGCCGGTAGCACCCTTTTTGACTGTCGCGCTGGCCGA
>CANJQT010000114.1 GCA_947476475.1 Paracoccaceae bacterium
CCCCCCCCCCCCCCCCCCCCCCCCCCCGGGTCGCCGCCAAAGGCGGCGAAATCCTTTATCCCTTAAGCGCCTTGTTCAGATATTCATCTACCTTTTCCAGGTAACCCATGGTGGTAAGCCATTTCTGATCTGGCCCGACCAGCAGCGCCAGATCCTTGGTCATGAAGCCATCTTCAACGGTGTCGACGGTGACTTTTTCCAGGGTCGTGGCAAAGCGCATGAGCTGCTCGTTCCCGTCCAGCTTGGCGCGGTGCTTCAGCCCCCCAGTCCATGCATAGATCGAGGCGACAGAGTTGGTCGAGGTTTCCTTGCCCTGCTGATGCTGGCGGAAATGGCGGGTGACGGTGCCGTGGGCGGCTTCGGCTTCCACGGTCTTGCCATCGGGCGTCATCAGCACCGAGGTCATCAGCCCCAGTGACCCGAAACCCTGCGCCACTGTGTCTGACTGCACATCACCATCATAGTTCTTGCAGGCCCATACGTAGCCGCCCGACCATTTCATCGCACTTGCCACCATGTCGTCGATCAGGCGATGCTCATAGGTGATGCCCTTGGCCTTGAACTGCTCGGCGAACTCGGCGTCGAAAATCTGCTGGAACAGATCCTTGAAGCGGCCGTCATAGGCCTTGAGGATGGTGTTCTTGGTTGACAGATAGACCGGCCAGCCAAGGTTCAGACCATAGTTGAACGACGCACGGGCGAATTCGATGATCGAAGCGTCAAGGTTGTACATGGCCATCGCCACCCCAGCGGCGGGTGCGTCGAACACGTCATGCTCGATCACCTGCCCATCTTCGCCGGTGAACTTGATCGTCAGCTTGCCCTTGCCGGGGAAGCGGAAGTCGGTGGCCTTGTACTGGTCGCCGAACGCGTGGCGGCCGACGACGATCGGCTTGGTCCAGCCCGGCACCAGACGCGGGACGTTCCGGCACAGGATCGGCTGCCGAAAGATCACGCCGCCAAGGATGTTGCGGATCGTGCCGTTGGGCGATTTCCACATTTTCCTGAGGCTGAATTCCTCGACCCGCGCTTCGTCGGGGGTGATGGTCGCGCATTTGACGCCGACGCCGTATTTCTTGATCGCATTGGCCGCGTCGATGGTTACCTGATCTTCGGTCGCGTCGCGGTGTTCGATCCCGAGGTCGTAGTAATGCAGGTCAATGTCGAGATAGGGCAGGATCAGTTTCTTCTTGATGAAGTCCCAGATGATCCGGGTCATTTCATCGCCATCAAGTTCGACGACGGGGTTTGCGACTTTGATCTTGGTCATGTCCGGCCCTTTTCGGCAGAGGGAATCGCTGGTCTAGCCTTTAGGCGAAAACCGGGGTGATGAAAAGATGGTATGCAACAGTATACACGTGTTGCAGTCGACTTCATCTGACTCGAAACGTAGGGGCATCAGCCGAAAAAGACCCGCGCCTTGTCCCGCACATAGGGCCATAGGCGTGGCGCTCCGGTGGCGACCTTGGTGCCGACCCGCGCTTCCAGCTGATCGAAGGTGACATTGTAGTCGATCCAGGATCCGCCGCCCGAAGCGATATTGTGGAGAAGCGGCTGCACCCGGTCGATGGATTTGGCGAAGACCGCGTCGGGGGTAAGATTTCCCTCGAACTCTACCCAAAGGGCGCGCAGCGGGGCGCCGATGTCGGCAGGCAGAAGGCCGAAGATGCGGTCGGCGGCGCGGGCTTCGGCTTCGGCGACGGCGGTCGATCCGTGGGCTTCGCCGTTCTGCGAATGGATCGGCACATCACCCACGTCGATTTCCACCAGATCATGCAAGATCAGCATGCGGATCACCCGGTTGATATCGACGCCGGGTGCGGCGTGATCGGCCAGCACCAGCGCGTAAAGCGTCAGGTGCCAGCTGTGTTCGCCGGAATTTTCGCGACGCGATCCGTCGGCAAGGGTAGTGGCGCGCAAGACCTGCTTCAGCCTGTCTGCTTCCAGAAGAAAGGCGAACTGCGCGTCAAGCCGGGCGGTCACGGTGCCACTCAGTGCGCCGACGTGTCGCGCGGCGCGGCAGGGGCTGCGCCCCCTTCGCGCTTTGCCTTCAAGGTCGCCTCTACGAACTTGCGACCGCGTTCCGCAGCCATGCGGATGCGCATCGAGGTCAGAAACGCTTCCTGCAAGGTTGGGGAAGAGGCGCCGACGACACGCGACACTTCGTTGTGGAACCGGTCGTTATCAAGCTCTTCCATCGCCTTGAGGGTTTCGATGGCCAGCGCATCGCCGAGATCTTCGACAACGCCCATGTCTTACCTCGACACTTCGCCAAGGCGGCGGCGGACATAATCCTGCACCGTGCCGATCATCGGCGCCATGTGGGTTTCTTCATCCTCGAAGAAATGGCCGGCCCCTTCGATCTTTTCGTGGGTGATGGTGATGCCCTTTTGATCACGCAGCTTGCCGACCAGATTGGCGGTATCCTTCGGCGGCGCCACCCGGTCGGCGGTGCCATTGATAACCAGACCCGACGAGGGGCAGGGGGCAAGGAACGAGAAGTCATACATGTTGGCGGGCGGTGCGACCGAAACGAAGCCGGTGATTTCCGGGCGCCGCATCAGAAGCTGCATGCCGATCCATGCGCCAAAGGAAAAGCCCGCGACCCAGCAGTGCTTTGAATTGGGGTTCATCGCCTGCAGATAGTCAAGCGCCGAGGCGGCGTCCGACAGTTCGCCTATGCCCTGGTCATATTCGCCCTGGCTGCGGCCGACGCCACGGAAGTTGAAGCGCAGGACGGTGAAGCCCAGTTCATAGAAAGCATAGTGGAGCCGATGGACCACCTTGTTGTTCATCGTGCCGCCGAACTGGGGGTGCGGGTGCAGGATGATCGCGATCGGTGCATCCAGTGCTTTTTGCGGGTGGTAGCGGCCTTCGAGGCGTCCATCGGGGCCGGGAAAAATGACTTCGGGCATCTTGTCGCGTGACTTCTTTGCTGTCAGGGATTCTGGCAGGGCCGGAATGGCAAGCCATTCTTGACGGTTTTGCTCAAGTTCCCTAGAATGGTTCTAAATACCGGATACGGTCCGGTCGGCCGGATGCGATGGAGTTAAGCACGCCATCGCCCCGCGTCAATGTTTTTGGGGGCTTTAACTGATGAAACTGTCCACGAAGGGCCGTTATGCGATGGTTGCCTTGACCGATCTTGCGACCGCAGGGCCGGAATCGCTGACTTCGCTGGCTGAGATATCGGCGCGGCAGGATGTTTCGCTGCCCTATCTGGAGCAGCTGTTCGTCAAGTTGCGGCGGGCCGGGCTGGTCGAATCGGCGCGCGGACCGGGTGGCGGTTACCGTCTGGCCAAGGCCCCGGCCGACATTCGCATCAGCGATGTACTGGGGGCGGTGGATGAGACGGTGAATGCGCTGCACACCGGGGCAGGGGCCACGGGCGGGGTTTCGGGCAGCAGGGCACAAAGCCTGACCAACCGGCTGTGGGAAGGGCTTTCGGCGCATGTGTATGTCTTTCTGCACCAGACCACGCTTCAGGATGTGATCAAGAATGGGCTGAAGCCCTGTCCCGCAGTGCCCGCCCTGTTCACGCTGGTGGATGAATGATCCGTTGCCATCATAGTGCGGCGCCTGCGGCGCCAAGGCTTTTGTCTCGCCGCCGCCTGACGGCGGTCGGCTCGGTGTGCCTCCGGCGGGGATATTTCGGGACAGAAAATGGGGGTGCTGCGTGAGCATGCGGACCTATCTGGACTGGAATGCGACAGCCCCTTTGCGGGCCGAAGCGCGGGCGGCGATGGCGGAGGGGTTCGATCTGGTTGGCAACCCGTCTTCGGTGCATGCTGAAGGCAGGGCGGCGAAGATGGCGCTGGAGCGGGCGCGCGAGGCGGTGGCTTTGGCGGTGGGCAGCCGGGCGGCGGAGGTGGTCTTTACCTCGGGTGCGACCGAGGCGGCGGGGGTGTTGGCCGGCTTTGCGGATGTGGAGGTTGACCCTACCGCGCATGATTGTCTTTTGGCCCATGCCAAGGGTAAGGGCGGACTTCTGGCCCTTGGGCTTGCCAACAGCGAGACAGGGGTTCTGTCGGATGTGCCAGAGCGGGCAGGGGTACTGCTGGATGTGGTGCAGGCGGTGGGGCGGGTGGCTTTTGCCTTTGGCTGGTCGGGCGCGGATTTTGCCATCCTGTCGGCCCACAAGCTGGGCGGGCCGAAGGGCGTGGGCGCGCTGATAGTGCGGGACGGGGTGGATATTGCCAGTTTGCGCCCGGGCGGCGGGCAGGAAAAGGGCCGCCGGTCGGGGACAGAGAACCTGGCGGGTATTCTTGGGTTTGCTGCGGCCGTTGGGGCCGCGCAGCGCGATCTGGAAGCCGGCGTCTGGGAGCGGGTGCGGGATCTGCGCGACCGGCTTGAGGCGCGGATTCTGGACGCGGCGCCGGGCACGGTGATTGCCGGGGGGGATCGTCCGCGCCTGCCAAACACCAGCTGTCTTGTCACGCCGGGCTGGAAGGGCGAGACGCAGGTGATGCAGATGGATCTGGCGGGGTTTGCGGTTTCGGCGGGATCGGCCTGTTCGTCTGGGAAGGTCCGTGCGAGCCGGGTGCTTTCTGCGATGGGATTTGATGACCTGGCGGCGGGTTCGGCGATCAGGGTATCGCTTGGCCCGACGACGACAATGGATGAGGTTATGTGCTTTGCCGATCAGTGGCTGGCGCAGCAGGCCCGTTTTCGCGCGAGAGCGGCATGAGAATGGGCGATCAAGGCATGGAAAAGGAAGATAAAATGGCACTCGATACCGATCAGGACATTTTGGAGGTTCGCGACGGTGTTGACCGGGAAACCGTTGAAACCGTTCAGAACATGGGTGCTTACAAATACGGCTGGAACACCGAGATCGAGATGGAGTACGCGCCGATTGGCGTGAACGAGGATATTGTCCGACTGATCTCGGCCAAGAATGGTGAGCCGGGTTGGATGACCGACTGGCGGCTGCAGGCGTTCCGCCGGTGGCAGGCGATGGAGGAGCCGCGGTGGGCGATGCTGCACTATCCGGAAATCGACTATCAGTCGCAATATTACTATGCCCAGCCGAAAAGCATGGTGAACAAGCCCAAATCCTTGGATGAGGTTGATCCGAAGCTACTGGCCACCTACGCAAAGCTTGGCATTCCCCTGAAGGAACAGATGATTCTGGCGGGTGTGGAAGGTGCGGACGGCGCCCCCTCGGAAGCGCGCAAGGTGGCGGTGGATGCGGTGTTTGACAGCGTTTCGGTGGGCACCACCTTCAAGGCGGAACTGGCCAAGGCCGGCGTTATCTTTTGTTCAATCTCGGAGGCGATCCGCGAGCATCCGGAACTGGTGCGCAAGTACCTGGGTTCGGTTGTTCCGCAGTCCGACAATTTCTTTGCCACGCTGAACAGCGCGGTCTTTTCGGACGGGTCCTTCGTCTATATCCCGCCGAACACGAAATGCCCGATGGAGCTTTCGACCTATTTCCGCATCAACGCTGAAAACACGGGCCAGTTCGAACGTACGCTGATCATCGCCGACAAAGGGTCGTATGTGAGCTATCTGGAAGGCTGCACGGCGCCGAAGCGCGATGTGGCGCAGTTGCATGCGGCGGTGGTGGAGATTGTCATTCTTGAGGATGCCGAGGTGAAATATTCGACGGTTCAGAACTGGTATCCCGGTGATGAAGAGGGCAAGGGCGGGATCTACAATTTTGTGACCAAGCGTGCCGATTGCCGGGGGGACCGGGCCAAGGTGATGTGGACGCAGGTGGAAACCGGCAGCGCCATCACCTGGAAATATCCGTCCTGCATCTTGCGCGGCGATGACAGCCAGGGCGAGTTCTATTCGATTGCCATTGCCAACAATTGCCAGCAGGCCGACACCGGAACCAAGATGATCCATCTTGGCAAGAACACCCGATCACGTATTGTTTCTAAAGGGATTTCGGCTGGTAAGGCACAGAACACCTACCGCGGTCTGGTCAGCATGCATCCGAAAGCCACGAACGGGCGCAACTATACCCAGTGCGACAGCCTGCTGATCGGTGACAAGTGCGGGGCACACACGGTTCCCTACATCGAGGTGAAGAACAACTCGTCGCGTGTGGAGCACGAGGCGACGACATCCAAGGTGGATGACGATCAGCTGTTCTATTGCCGTTCGCGCGGGATGGACGAGGAAGAGGCGGTGGCGCTGGTCGTGAACGGCTTCTGCCGGGAAGTGTTGCAGGCCCTGCCGATGGAGTTTGCGATGGAAGCGCAAAGCCTGGTGGCGATCAGTCTGGAAGGAAGCGTGGGGTGAGCGGGGGCGGCCGCGGCCGCCTGCCGTTCCTTCGGACAGTCATATGATGAGTCTATCGCACCCGCAGTTGCAGAGACGATCCAACCCCGGAACCATGCGGTTCCGGAAAGAGGTGGATTTGTGCACAATCCTCTGGAATCCTGTCAATATTTCCGGTTTCGGCAAATTGTGGCAGCGACTTCCCGTTCTTGTCACAATAAACTTCCGCATTGCTTCACACATATGCCGCACCGATCTGTCAGTTTTTCATAAAGAAGCTGAAAGTCTTAGGCGGGCAAATGACGAGTCTGGCAGATCACCAAAAGGCGGCCTTTGCGGAACGCTTGTCACGGATCAGTTCCGGCAAGCAGTTCGAGCATGCCGACGTGATCGGTTACCACACGCAGGCCGCGTGGAAACGCAAGTTCGGCGACAAGGCGAAAAAGCCCAAGCGCACCTTCCTCGACCGGATCATGGTGCTTCTTGCCTTTCTGTGCGGTGCCGGGGCGGTGCTGCTGGGACGGCTGGCCTATTTCTATCTGTCGCACATCTCTGGTCTGCCGGAGTCTTTCTACAGCCTTCAGAACCGCGGCATGCTGCTGATGGCGCTGATCGTGGCTTTGAGCATGATAGTGATCTTTCAACTGTTCACGCGGCCGCGGTTGCAGTCGCTGGTGCTGGGCAGTGTGCTGATGCATTTTGGCGAAAGCGCGCTCGCGGCCAGCGCGCCGCAGTTCTATTCCGAAATCTTCTCGGCGGACTATGTCGCCACGGTGGCAGGCGCCACCCAGGACATCCCCAAGGGCTGATCCCTGCAATCATCGAAACCTGCGCGGCCCGGGCCATTCGCCCGCTGGCCGCATTTGCCATTTGAACGAGGAAAAAATGCTGGAAATCAATAACCTGCACGTCAAGCTTGAGGCTGAAGACAAGCCAATTCTGAAAGGCGTCAACCTGAAGATTGGCGCGGGCGAGGTTCATGCGATCATGGGGCCGAACGGATCGGGCAAATCGACCTTGTCCTATGTCGTGTCTGGCCGGGACGGCTATGAGGTGACCGAAGGGTCGGCCAGTCTTCTAGGTCAGGAACTGTTGGATATGGAGCCTGAGGAACGCGCGGCGGCGGGTCTGTTCCTGGCGTTCCAGTATCCGGTGGAGATTCCCGGTGTGGGCAACATGACCTTTCTTCGGACTGCGGTGAATGCACAGCGCAAGGCGCGTGGCGAAGAGGAACTTTCGGCGGGCGACTTCCTTAAGGTGGTGCGCGAAAAGGCCAAGACGCTGAAGATCGACGCGGAGATGTTGAAGCGTCCGGTCAATGTGGGCTTTTCGGGGGGCGAGAAGAAGCGCAACGAAATCCTGCAGATGGCGATGCTTGAACCCAAGATGTGCATTCTGGACGAAACGGATTCGGGCCTTGATGTCGACGCGATGAAACTGGTCGCTGACGGGGTGAATGCGTTGCGGGATGCCGGACGGTCCTTTCTGGTCATCACCCATTATCAGCGGCTTCTGGACCATATCAAACCGGACGTGGTTCACATCATGGCCGCGGGCCGCATCATCAAGACCGGTGGGCCGGAGCTGGCGCTTGAGGTCGAAAACAACGGCTATGCCGACCTGCTGGCCGAGGTGAACTGATGGCGGCCCCGGCACGGAAAGACGCGGCGCGCGAGGCGGCAACCGAGGCGCGGCTGGCGGCGATGGATTTGCCCAAGGGTGGCTTTACCACCATGGCAAGGGCTGCAGCGCTGGCGCGGGTGCGGGCGGCCGGCCTGCCAAGCAAGCGCGACGAATACTGGCGCTATACCAATCCGGCGGAACTGACGGTGGCGGATGGGCCAGAGGCGGCTTTGTTTGCGGGGCAAGTTGAACCGCAGTTGTTCGGGGCGCGGGACCGGTTGGTCGTTGCTTTTACCGATGGACGGTTCGATGCGGAGCGATCTTCCGCCGATCTGGCGCTTGAGGGGGTAGAAATCACCCGTCTGGCGGTGGCGGACGCTGTTGATCTGCACTGGGCGCGCGATCTTTACGGTGCACTGGAGGCCGACGGCCAGCAGCCCGTGGTGCGGCCTTTGGCGGCGCTGAATACGGCGGCGGCGACGGACGGGGTCCTGATCCGGGCCACGGGGCGGGCGGCAAAGCCGGTGCATCTGGTTTATTACCACGAATCAACCACTTCTGACGCGATCCTGCACCACTGCATCCGCATCGAGTCCGGGGCAGAGCTGACGCTTTTGGAAACCGGGCCGGCGGCGGCGCGGTTTTCGAAGGTGATGGAGGTTGATCTGGCTGCAGGCGGGCGCTTCCACCATGTGCGCGCGCAGGGCCGCGATCATTCGCGTCGGGCGATCACCCACATCTTCACCCGGCTTGGGGCGGGGTCACAGTTCAAAAGTTTTACCCTGACCGCGAACGGGGTGCTGACGCGCAATGAATGTGTGATCGACATCAGGGGTGACGGGGCCGTTGCGCATGTGGCGGGGGCTGCCCTTGGCGACGGGGCAACCGGGGATTTCCACCACGATGACACGGTCTTTGTCACCCATGACGCGGTCGGTTGCGAAAGCCGTCAGGTGTTCAAGAAGGTGCTGAAAAACGGCGCAGTCGGCGTGTTTCAGGGCAAGATTCTGGTCAAGCAGGGCGCGCAGAAAACCGACGGCTATCAGATCAGCCAGGCGTTGCTTCTGGACGAGGACAGCCAGTTTTTGGCCAAACCAGAGCTGGAAATCTATGCCGATGATGTGAAGTGCAGCCACGGATCGACGACCGGCGCGATTGACGATACCGCGCTGTTCTATCTGCGTTCGCGCGGGGTATCGCGGGAAGACGCGACAGCGCTTCTGGTCCTGTCGTTCCTTGCGGACGCGATTGCCGAGATCGAAGACGAAGGCCTTCAGGCGGAAATCGTTACACGTCTGGAAGGCTGGCTGGCGCGCAGGCGCAAAGGATGAGCGTGGTAGGCGAAATTCTGGCAACCTGGCGCAGTCCGGCTGGGCCGGTTGGCAGGCTTTTGGCCGCAGGCCCGCGCGAGGATCGGTCGCTGGTGATCCTGATGGCCGCTTCAGTTCTGATGTTCGTCGCGCGCACACCCGATCTGGCGCGGCGCGCGGCGCTAAGCCCCGAGGTGCCGTTGCAAGCGCAGATGGGCATCACATTGTTCGTGATGCTGTTTGTGATCCCGGTCCTGGCTTATGCCGTGGCCTGGATCAGCCATATCGTGCTGCATTCCCTTGGCAGGCCTGGCGCGGCCTTTGGCGCGCGGGTGGCCTTGTTCTGGGCGATGCTCGCAGTGGCGCCGGGGCTTTTGCTGCACGGGCTGTTGTCGGGATTGAACGGGGCAGAGGCGGCGGGCACACGACTGGTTGGCCTTGCGGTCTTCGCGGTCTTTCTGTGGTTTTGGGGGCGGGGGCTGCAACTTGCCTATCGTCGAAAGGATATGGCGTGAAACTGGGCGATGAATTGCGTCAACTGCTTGTTTTGACGCTGAAAGACCCGCAGGCGGCTGCGCGCAGGCTGTTGGCCGAGGGGGTTCCGTCGCAGGCGATCTGGTTGGGTCTGCTGCTGGTTTCGGTGATGACGCTAATCCTGCTGCGGTTGTCTTTGCTTGCCGTCGGCGAAGGCCAGGCGCTGAACGGGGTGGGGCTTGCCTTTCGTCATCCGGTGGTGGGGACAATCATTCAGGCCGGCTCGATCATGATCATCGCGGCGGCCATGACGTTTGTCGGCCGGGTTTTCGGTGGCAAGGGCCAGTTCATGGGCGCGCTTTTGCTGATTGTCTGGATGGAATTCGTGCTGACTGCCTTCGCCGGTATTCAGTTGCTGGCGCTGCTGGCGCTGCCGATACTGGGGATGATCCTGTCGCTGCTGTCGATTCCGCTGTTCATTTGGCTGATGGTCAGTTTCGCGGCCGCCCTGCATGGGTTCAAGAATTTGCTGTTGGTGCTTTTGGGCATGATCGGGGCTTTTGTGGCTCTGGCGCTTGGACTTGCCATCGTGCTGGCCACACTTGGCATTGATCCCAATCTTCTGATCCAGGTCTGACCCATGTATGACGTTGAAAAAATCCGCGCTGATTTTCCGATCCTTTCGCGGCAGGTGAACGGCCGCCCGCTGGTCTATCTGGACAATGGTGCTTCGGCGCAAAAGCCGCAGGTGGTGATTGATGCGGTCACGCGTGGCTATGCGCATGAATACGCCAATGTGCATCGCGGCTTGCACTATCTGTCGAACCTTGCCACCGAGAAATACGAGGCGGTGCGCGGCACGATCGCGCGTTTCCTGAATGTGAAGGACGCCGAAGAGATCGTCTTTACCACCGGCACGACCGAGGGTATCAACCTGGTCTCATACGCCTGGGCCGCGCCCCGGATGCAGGCGGGGGACGAGATCGTTCTGTCGGTTCTGGAACACCACGCCAATATCGTGCCCTGGCATTTTTTGCGTGAACGGCAGGGTGTGGTGCTGAAATGGGTTGAGCCGGAAGCCGATGGCAGCCTTGACCCGGAAAAGGTTATTGCGGCGATCGGGCCGAA
>CANJQT010000115.1 GCA_947476475.1 Paracoccaceae bacterium
CTGGCCGAAGCGCATGTCTGGGCCAGATCACTTCGGGCAGGCAAGTCCCTGACCGAGATCGCCAGTGCCACCGGGCATTCGGAGCCCTACATCCGAACCCGCATCCCGCTGGCGTTCCTCGCCCCCAAACTCCAAGCCGCTATCCTCGATGGGCGCCAACCTGCAGACCTCTGCGTCGCCCGGCTTCTGCGCGATGGCAGTCCGATGGACTGGTCTGAGCAAGCGCAGATCTTCGCGCCGATCTGACGATCATTCAGCTTGGTCACCACAAATAAACGCCACAGCCACCTCCGGCAGTCTGCACACCATCCCCGATTGCGCCGTCCCTGTTCTTCCCAATTCTTTCCCTGTTCGGTGGAATTTTTTACCCTGTTACGCCGAATTAACTTCCCTGTTGATCCTGAGCAGGGAATTGGCCCGTAAGCCACGGAAATAGCGCACAGATTCAGGCAGAAAAACCGTCAAAAGAGCCCGGAAAAACCAGAATTCCCTGATAATTCCCTGTATCCATTGTAAAGCAGGGCAAACCGAACGGCTCTCAACGCCCGCAGAGACGCGCGGCAGAAAGGGTCGGATCATCACCGGGAACTGTCGTCTCCGTTATGGGGCCGCCTCGCTAACTCCCGGAAACACGAGGGAAATTCGGGCCGAAACCGACAATGAAAGGAGAGACCGGGGTTGGTGGCGGAGGCGGTGGGATTCGAACCCACGGTGGGGTTCCCCCCACGCTCAGTTAGCAACCGAGTGCTTTCGGCCTCTCAGCCACGCCTCCGACGCGGTCCATTTAATGGCGCTCACGCGCGGGGGCAAGCAGAAAGGCGAGAATTTCTGTGCAATATCTGGCCGCAGCCACGCGGCTCACGATCCCGCACGTCGCAGTTCCCTCGCGCCAGCACACGCTATTGTCAGCGTGCCGCCGCTTGCTGCCCCCCTCTCAGCGGCTTAGATTAAATCAATGCACCTCCGGATCCTCCGGTTGGTCAACCCGACTTCGTTCACCTGACAGACCCGCGCCCCCCGGCAAGGGTGGCGCACATCAACAACACTGACCCGCCCCTGGGCCGAAAAGAGCAAACCCATGCCCCTATGCCTTTCACGCCGTCAGGTCCTCGCGGGCTCCGCCAGCCTGGTGGCCAGCATGGCCCTGCCGGGCCGCAGCCTTGCCCAAAGCACGCCCCTCGGCCTGACCGCCACCAGCCGGACGCTGGACATCGACGGCAAGGCGGCGACCGTTCTTGGCCTTCTGAACAGCCACGGCGGCCAAGGCCTGACCCTTGATCCGGGCCAGCGATTCCGGGTTGACCTGATCAACAGCCTTGATGTGGATACGATCATCCACTGGCATGGCCAGATCCCGCCCAACGCTCAGGATGGCGTGCCGGGCCTTCCCGCGCCGCTGCTGACACCCGGCGAACAGCGCTCCTATGACTATGCGCCCACCCCCGGCACACACTGGATGCACAGCCATGTTCCAATCCAGGAAATGCAGCTTCTGGCCGCCCCGCTGATCGTGCGCAGCCCCGCCGATCTGGCCGAGGATCGGCAAGAGGTGGTGATGTTCCTGCATGATTTCTCTTTCCGAAGCCCGCAAGAGGTTCTGGCCGCCTTCGGCAGCGCGCCAGACGGCGGCATGGCCGGGATGGATCACTCAGACATGGGCCACAGCGGCAGCATGGGCATGTCTGCGGGCACCATGCAGATGGACAGCATGGGCCAGATGGGTGGCGTCGGCATGGAAGCCATGGCGATGGACCTGAATGATTTCAACTTCGACGCCTACCTCACCAATGACCGCACCCTAAACGACCCCGACGTTATTGCGGTTGACCCCGGCGGCCGCATCCGGCTGCGCATCATCAATGCCGCCGCAGCCACCGTCTTCTGGATCGACACCGGCGCGGTCGAAGGGCAGTTGGTTGCCGTGGATGGTCATGGGGTGCAGCCACTGCCCGGGCGACGGTTCGGACTGTCCATGGGCCAACGACTTGACATAACGCTTGACCTGCCACCCGAAGGCGGCGCCTTCCCGGTGCTGGCGCTGCGCGAAGGCGCGCGTGAACTCACCGGTCTGATTATGGCCAGCAAGGGCGCGGCGGTGCCGCGCATCGCCCCCTTGGGTGAAGAGGCGGCACCGGCGTTCGACTATGATCTCGCACAGGAATCAGCCCTGCGCGCGCTGGAACCCTTGGCCGACCGTGCCGCGACCCGCAGCCCGATGCTGATGCTTGGCGGGTCGATGCAGCCCTATGTCTGGACGATCAACGGCCAGAGCTGGGCCAGCCATGTTCCGGTCAACGCGCAAAGCGGCGAGCGGGTAGAAATCACCTTCCACAACATGTCGATGATGGCCCATCCGATGCATCTGCATGGCCATACGTTTCAGGTGCTGGCAATCAATGGCCAGCGTTTTTCGGGCGCGCGCCGCGACACCGTGCAGGTACCGCCAATGGCGATGGTCACCATAGGGCTGGATGCCGGCGAGGCCGCGCGCTGGATGCTGCATTGCCACCACATGGCGCATCTGGCCAGCGGCATGATGACCGAATTCGCGGTCAGCGCCTGACCCTGCTGCCCCTTGGGTCACAACAAAAGAAAAACCCCGGATCCTGATCCGGGGCCGCCGTTTCGCCCCGTCACTTCAGGCGGCAAAGGTTAAAATGTGCCTAATTTTTTTGATTAAGCCATTGATTTTGCTTTAATTTGTTCTTTGTCCGAACTCGGACAATTTCAGGCGTTGAACAGGAAGTGCAGCACGTCGCCGTCCTTGACCTCGTAAGTCTTGCCCTCGACGCGGAACTTGCCAGCCTCTTTGGCGCCGGCTTCGCCATTTCCCGCGATGTAATCCTCATAGGCGATGGTTTCGGCCCGGATAAAGCCCTTCTCGAAATCGCCGTGAATGACGCCTGCCGCCTGCGGCGCCAGAGTGCCCTTGGTGATCGTCCAGGCGCGGGCCTCTTTCGGGCCGACGGTGAAATAGGTCTGCAGGCCCAAAAGCTCATGCCCCGCCCGGATCAGCCGGTCCAGACCTGCCTCGTGCAGGCCCATTTCCTCAAGGAACATCTGCGCCTCGTCGGCGGCAAGCTGGCTGATTTCCTCTTCGATCCTGGCCGAAATCACCACCGATGCCGCGCCCTGCGCCTTTGCCATCTCGGCCACCCGCGCCGACTGGCTGTTGCCGCTGGCCGCACAGGATTCTTCCACGTTGCAGACATAAAGCACCGCCTTCGCGGTCAGAAGCTGCAGCATGCGCCATTGCTTCTGGTCGTCGTCGGCAACCTTGATCGTGCGCGCGGGCCTGCCCTCGTTCAGCGCCGCCAGCGCCAGCCGCAGCAGGCGGTCCTGATCCAGACTGTCCTTGTCGCCGCCCTTGATCTTGCGGGCCAGATTCGCCAGCCGCCGCTCGATCGACTCCATGTCGGCCAGCATCAGTTCGGTTTCGATGGTTTCCGCATCGGCCACCGGGTCGATGCGCCCCTCGACATGGGTGATGTCGCCATCTTCAAAGCAGCGCAGCACATGGGCGATGGCATCGCATTCGCGGATATTGGCCAGAAACTGGTTTCCCAGGCCCTCACCCTTCGAGGCGCCGCGCACCAGACCCGCGATGTCGACAAAGGTCATGCGGGTGGGGATGATCTGCTTGGATCCGGCAATTGCCGCCAGCTTGTCCAGCCGCGCATCGGGAACGGCCACCTCGCCGACGTTCGGCTCGATGGTGCAAAACGGGAAATTCGCCGCCTGCGCCGCCGCCGTGCGGGTCAGCGCATTGAACAGAGTCGATTTGCCGACGTTCGGCAGACCCACGATACCCATCTTGAAACCCATCTGACTCTCCTTCGGCGGACCGCGTGGGGTCTAAAGCAGGATCGGGAAAGATGGAAGGATGTTTCGTCCGGGCTTGCGCCTCGCCGTTGCCCGGCCCCAGCCCCATTGCTTTTCTCCGCACTTTTCTGCATGAGGCAAAGGAGTGCAGGAGAATGCCATGACCCGGATCGACCAGAAATTCGCTGCCCTTCGCGCCGAGGGAAAGAAGGCTTTTGTCGCCTATGTCATGGCGGGCGATCCGGACCTGCCAAAATCTCTGGAACTGATGAAGGGCCTGCCGGGCGCGGGTGTTGACGTGATCGAACTGGGCATGCCCTTCACCGATCCTATGGCTGACGGACCGACGATCCAGCTGGCCGGGCAAAGGGCGCTGGACGGTGGGCAGACCCTGCAAAAGACGCTCGAGATGGTTGCCGAATTCCGCAAGGGCGATCAGGCGACCCCGATTGTCATGATGGGCTATTACAACCCCATCTATTCGCGCGGTGTCGACCGGTTTCTGGTGGACGCAAAGGCCGCGGGCGTCGATGGGCTGATCGTGGTAGACCTGCCGCCCGAGGAAGATGCGGAATTGTGCATTCCCGCGCAGGCGGCGGGGCTGAACTTCATCCGGCTGGCCACCCCCACCACCGATGCCAAGCGCCTGCCCAAGGTGCTGCAAAACACCAGCGGATTTGTCTATTACGTGTCGATCACCGGGATCACCGGGGCGGCGGCGGCAAGCGCGGCCGATGTGGCGCCAGAGGTGACGCGCATCAAGGCGTCGACCGACCTGCCGGTCATCGTGGGTTTTGGCATCAACACGCCCGATGCCGCCTGCTCCATCGCGGCCGTAGCGGACGGCTGCGTGGTGGGGTCGGCCATCGTCAAGGAGATTGGCGCGGGCAAGCCGGTGGCCGAGGTTCTGGCTTTTGTCAAAAGTCTGGCAGACGGGGCGCATCGGGCGTGAATTGAAGCATCCGGATGTGGACGCATTGAAAATCCCCTTGAGTTCAACGCCCTGATCTTCAAAACCCAATGGCGCGTGGGCATTTCCCCGCCGCCAGCGCCGAGCCAACCTTCGTCGCAAGACCTTCCGATCCGCCGCTATCGCGCAGGAATTCGCCATTGCCAGATGCGGCTTATCCCCGCGGAAACGACGGCCAAAGATTGTATGGCAGTTTTGCTTTTTCTGGGATCAATCGATGCCTGTGCTTTGAATTCCTGCTCGGCTGCCGCGCATTGCCGTCAATGTCAGCCGGCTGCCGGTCAGCAACTTTGACCTGACGCTGGAGGATGGCGAAGCCTATGACGCCGACCGGGTGCCATTTGTCGTGCAAGGTAAATCACTTTTCAGCATCAAGAATACCGCCCTTGCGGCCCAACCTGTTGCTTCAATCCAAGACTTGCGCGAGCAACTGATGCAGATCGTGTGGGCGGATAACCCGCGGACCGCTCCCGTAGATCAGGCCGAAGTACCTTGAACGGCACTGCGGCCGCGGGGGATACTTCCCGCGGCAGACACCGGCACCCGGCTTGTCTTCCACCGCTTCCTGGCCTAGCTTTTATTGTGGGGCAGGCAGGGGCAACACATAACCAAAACTCGGATAGAGGCGTTTTCCGATGGCGTCATTGCCATCATCATCACCATCATGGTGCTGGAACTGAAAGTGCCGCATGGGCAAGATCTGGCGACGCTGAAGGAGCTTGGGCCGATCTTCCTGTGCTATATCCTGTCGTTTGCCAACGTCGGCATCTACTGGAACAACCATCACCACATGTTCCATTCCGTCAAGCATGTGGGTGGCTGGGTCTTGTGGGCCAACCTGCACCTGTTGTTCTGGTTGTCGCTGATGCCCTTTGTCACCGGCTTTCTGGGGGAAAACGGCGTCAGCACACTGACGGTCGCTGTGTATGCGGTCGACCTGCTGATGTGTGCTGTGTCTTATACGCTGCTGGTCATTGCCCTTCTGGCGCAACATGGCAAGGATTCGGCCTTTGCGCGCGCCCTTGGCTCTGACCTTAAGGGCAAACTTTCGTTGGCGAGTTATGTGATTTCGATCCCGCTTGCCTTCTGGCAGCCGCTTTTGTCACTGGTCTTCATCGCCGGTGTTGCGGCCGCCTGGATCGTTCCCGATCGCCGCTTTGCCGCGGACAGCCGCAGCGACGATCACGCCCGGTGATAGGGTGCGCCCGACAGGATCGAGGCGGCGCGGTAAAGTTGTTCGGCCAGCATGACTCGCACCAGCATGTGCGGCCAGACCATGCGGCCGAACGACAGGGACGCATCGGCCCGGTCGCGCAGTGCGGGGTAAATCCCGTCGGCGCCGCCAATGACAAAAGCCAGATCCTGCCGCCCCTTGTCGCGCCAGCCTGCCAGATCGGCGGCAAATTCCGGCGAGGATTGCAGGCGCCCACGTTCATCCAGTGCCACGATCAGGGCCCCGGCGGGCAAAGCGCGGGCCAGAAGTTCGGCCTCGGCTGCCATGCCGAGGTTCTTCTTATCCTCGACCTCGACCACGCGCGCAGGCCCAAGGCCAAGCGCCCGCCCGGTCCGGTCAAAGCGTTGAAGGTAATCGGAAATCAGCTCGTGCTCAGGACCGGCGCGAAGCCGGCCCACCGCACAGATCGTCACCCGCATCAGAGCGTCGGGGCCGAAGAATCCGTGCCCATATGGCCAGAGGCCCCGGGCATCCACATTTTTTCAAGCTGATAGAAATCGCGCACTTCCGGACGGAACACATGCACGATCACATCCTGCGTATCCAGCAGAACCCAATCGCCCTGATCCTTGCCTTCGATCTTGCAGGTGCGACCGAAATCTTCTTTCAGCCGTTCGGCCAGCTTTTCGGCGATTGCCCCAACCTGACGTGACGACCGGCCCGAGCAGATCACCATATAATCGGCAACGGACGACCGGCCCCGCAGGTCGATGGTGACCACGCTTTCGGCCTTGTCATCGTCGAGAGAGGAGAGAATGCGGGCAAGAAGCGCTTCGCTTTGCCCATCGGATGAACGCGCCGTTTCCGGCATCGTCCGCGCAGCCGAAGAGTCGGCTGCCTGATTAAGACTGGACAGAACCTTGTCCTCCTGTGCTGCACGCCGATCGAGCACCCCGGCGCTGGGTCTGGCAACAAGGTAACATCGAAAAGATGAAATCTCAATGACGTGCGGCCAGAGTCAGGTTCGGGAACCGCAGGATACCTGCGCCTCGTCCTTGCGTCACAGCAGATTCGCGCGTAAAAGCCCGTCCCATGATGCGATTTTTTGACATGGATGACCGCGCGCGCCTGCCCTGGCGCTTTTACGGTGCCACCGTCTCGATCCTTGCGCACGCCTGACCGGCGTTGACGCAACCGTCTGCCTTTTCCCGTTCCTTGACCTGAGAGATAGCCATGTCTGGCCCGAAAACCATCTATGATAAAATCTGGGATGCCCATGTCGCGCATGAAGATGCGGACGGCACCTGCCTGCTTTATATCGACCGCCATCTGGTGCACGAAGTGACCAGCCCCCAGGCCTTCGAGGGCTTGCGCATGACGGGCCGCAAGGTGCGGGCACCCGAAAAGACCATCGCGGTTCCTGACCACAACGTGCCCACCACGCCGGGCCGCGACAAGCATATCGACAACGAGGAAAGCCGCATCCAAGTCGAGGCGCTGGACAAGAACGCCCGCGATTTCGGGATCAACTATTACCCGGTGTCGGATATCCGCCAAGGGATTGTCCATATTGTCGGCCCCGAACAGGGCTGGACATTGCCGGGGATGACGGTGGTCTGTGGTGACAGCCACACGGCGACCCACGGGGCGTTTGGCGCGCTGGCGCACGGGATCGGCACGTCAGAGGTGGAGCATGTTCTGGCGACGCAAACGCTGATCCAGAAGAAGTCGAAGAACATGAAGGTCGAGATCACCGGCAAGCTGCGCCCGGGCGTAACCGCCAAGGACATCACGCTTTCGGTCATCGGCGCCACCGGCACGGCGGGCGGCACCGGTTATGTCATCGAATATTGTGGCGAGGCGATCCGCGATCTGTCGATGGAAGGCCGCATGACTGTTTGCAACATGGCGATCGAGGGTGGCGCCCGCGCCGGCCTGATCGCGCCTGACGAAAAGACCTTTGCCTATGTGATGGGCCGCCCCCACGCACCAAAGGGTGCGCAGTGGGAAGCGGCGCTTAGCTGGTGGAAGACGCTTTACACCGACGAAGGCGCGCATTTTGACAAGGTCGTGGTGCTGAAGGGCGAAGACATCGCCCCTGTCGTCACCTGGGGCACCTCGCCCGAGGATGTGCTGCCGATCACCGGTGTGGTTCCCGCCGCCAGCGACTTCAGGGGCGGCAAGGTTGAAGCAGCCCAGCGGTCGCTAGACTATATGGGCCTGACGCCCGGCCAGAAACTGTCGGACATCAAGATCGACACAGTGTTCATCGGGTCCTGCACCAATGGCCGGATCGAGGATCTGCGGGCTGCGGCCGCGATCCTGAAAGGCAAGAAGATCAAAGAGGGCATGCGCGCCATGGTGGTGCCCGGGTCGGGCCTTGTGCGCGCCCAGGCCGAAGAGGAAGGGCTGGCGCAGATTTTCATCGATGCCGGTTTCGAATGGCGCCTTGCAGGCTGCTCCATGTGCCTGGCGATGAACCCCGACCAGCTTTCGCCGGGCGAGCGCTGTGCGGCAACCAGCAACCGCAACTTCGAAGGTCGACAGGGCCGCGGCGGCAGAACCCACCTGATGAGCCCGGCGATGGCGGCGGCTGCCGCCGTGACCGGCCACCTGACCGATGTGCGGGAGATGATGTAATGGAAAAATTCACCACACTGACCGGCATCGCGGCTCCCATGCCACTGGTCAATATCGACACCGACATGATCATCCCCAAGCAGTTTCTGAAGACCATCAAGCGGTCGGGGCTGGGAAAGAACCTGTTCGACGAAATGCGCTTCACCCAGGACGGAAAGGAAATTCCGGACTTCGTGCTGAACCAGCCCGCTTACCGCAAGGCGGAAATTCTGGTGGCGGGCGACAATTTCGGTTGCGGTTCGTCACGCGAACATGCCCCCTGGGCGCTGCTTGACTTCGGCATACGCTGCGTGATCTCGACTTCGTTTGCCGACATCTTCTTCAGCAATTGCTTCAAGAACGGCATCTTGCCGATCGTTCTGCCGCAAGAGGCTGTCGATCATCTGATGGACGATGCCCGCAAGGGCGCAAATGCCCGCATCACCGTTGATCTGGAGTCGCAGACGGTCACCGCATCAGATGGTCAAACCTATGGGTTCAACGTCGATCCGTTCAAGAAGCATTGCCTGCTAAACGGACTCGATGACATTGGCCTGACGATGGAAAAGGCTGACAGCATCGAAAAATTCGAAAAAACGCTGGCGCAAAGCCGCCCTTGGGTCTGAAACTTGCCATTATACTACATATGGGGGTGCGTCTTGGTCGCGCCCCCATATGCCGCGAAAATGCCACGATTGACCCCGGTATTTGATGCAAAACAGCATCATCCGCTCCATGAAAATGCCCACATTGGCTGCTTAACCTTAAGCGAAGGTTGCCAGGGGGAGGCAAATATGGGCAAAACTATGGCAAGAATAAGGCGAGCCGCCATAATTGCTGCGGTAAGCGAAAGACAGGATCGCGGCTATGCACCGCATCCGACCGGGTTGAGGACATAGGCAGTGGTTTCGCGGATCACAGGCGCACTTGTGCGGGCCATATTGGTGATGGTGATGATTGCCACGCCATCGCTGATGCTGCCGGGCGTCAACAGCGACACGACCCAGATTGTCGCCCTGGTCGCGTTGTTTGCCGCCGGTCTGACCTTTTTCGAATATGCCTCGACCTACCCAGGCCTTGTAGAGTTCCGCGACGCGCCCCCTTTCAACCGGCTGCGCTATCTGTCGCTTCTGGCGACGGTATTGCTGTTGTCGGCGATCATTCGCGGGCAAAGCGAACCGACAACGCTGACCAACTTCGTTGACGCCTTGGGAAGCAGGCTGGGTTCGGCCATTGATGTGCCTTACAGCCCGGTGCGGCTGGTGGTCCTTATGCTGCCGGGCGATATGGATGTCGAGCATGTGACGCTGGTGCGAACCGCTGCGGGCATTGCCTATTTGATTTCGTTACTGACACTGGTGATCTTCGTCCTGACCATGCGCCTGATCGGTTGGCCAAGCCGTATGGGCACGTTCAACGTATGGATCAACCTGCCTACGTTCGATCCGACCACCGGCGGCGATGTCGTAGAGCGTCTGACCCGCGATTCACGTTTCAACATTGCGATGGGGTTTTTGCTGCCATTCCTGATCCCCGCAGTGATGAACCCACATTCTCCAAGTAAGTCGCTGATTTCGCTGTCGTAATCGTGATATTTCGCATATAAATCATGGCGTTGACGGCTGCGAGGGGCGCGTTTCATGGATCACCTGGAGGGTGCGGGCTTGGCGC
>CANJQT010000116.1 GCA_947476475.1 Paracoccaceae bacterium
ATTTCAACCAGGAACGCGCCCTCTACAGTCGGCAGAAATTCAACCTGAACCGCGCCGCTGCTCTCGCAGAGTGGCGTGGTCTTTTTGCTGCCTGACTGATACTCGTTCTTGAAAAACTGAGACTGGTTCGCATTTGTCTGACACCACCCGGACAACTGCAGCATTTAGTTTTTGTTGACCGAATCAGAGAAGAATGTTCGTCTTGATTTGTTTGCACGCAAATGAATGGAGACAGCAATGACTGACCCGAAAAAATGCGCAGTTATCCTCGTTGACATGGCACGCGAATTCGTCGAACCGGGGGGATTCATCGCAAATGCTGGAGGGCCGGACTATCAGGCCCGCGCGAAAGCGATTATCCCCCCGTTGCAACGATTGGTTGAAGGCGCCCGAAAAACGGGGGCAAAAGTTGTCTATTCCACCGACGCACACACACCGGATGATTTGGAGATGCGCAAGTGGCCACCGCACTCGATGAAAGGCACAAAATGGGCGGAGATCATTCCTGAACTTGCGATGAAGCCTGGCGATCTCGACATTCCAAAAACGACCTATAGCGGATTCCAGTGTTCGGACATGGAAAGCTTGCTTCGTTCCAAGGGGATTGATACCCTTTATATCACTGGCCTTCACACAGATTGCTGCTGCAGGCACACTTCCGGGGATGCCTTCCAAAAAGGCTTCAATCTGGTTTGGGTTACGGACGGCTTGCAAGCTTTCACGCAAGAAGGCCATGAAAATGGCTTGGAATATTTCAAGACTTGGTATGCGACCGATACAGCTAGCCAGTTTCGCACCGCCGATGAAGTCGTTGCCGACTGGGAAGGTTTCGCTAGCTCTGCGATTGCCGCTGAATAGGGAAGCGATCTAGGTGCGCCGGGGGGAGGGTCTAGGTGCTGCGGATGTTTTGCAGCCTGAGCCTAAAAGAGCTCGAAGGTTTCACGGATCGAAGCTCATTTGGCGCGATGAAGCCTTCCTCCCCGTCGCATTTCCCCAACGCCGCACATCCACGTCGCAATAACCCGGGTCCAATTCCATCGCAAAACATGGCCGCCCAGCGCGTTCGGCGGCGACGATCTGGGTGCCAGAACCGCAGAAGGGTTCATAGATCACATCGCTTGGCTCTGTCAGAGCAAAATTCTTGCGCGGGCATGATCATGTCTGACCGCATCGTGGTGATGCATTCGGGGCAGATCGAAAAAATTGGCAACCCGCGCGAGATTTTCCGTCATCCGAAGAACCGCTTCGGCGCCGAGTTCATTGGCGAAACCAATCTTTTCCCCGTCACCATTGACCGTGTGGACGGGGCGGCAGCCCTTCTGGGCCTTTCCGACCGCACCACCGATGTCAGCAATCGCGCGGCCCATGTCGAAAGCACCGCGCTGATACTGGCCGTCCTGCGCACCTCGCTGACCGTGGCGGTCTTCACCACCACAATTTCCACCGTCATCGGCACCGCCAAGGCTATCGCCCTTGCGCGCTACAAGTTCCGGGCGCGTGGGTTTTACAACGGCTTTCTGATGCTGCCGATGATGATGCCCGACATTATTCTGAGCATCGGCCTTTTAATCTTCTTTGTCACCATCGGCATGAACCTGTCGATGCTGACCATCATTATAGGTCATTGCACCTTCCTGACCTCTTACGTCTTCATAATCGTGCAGGCCCGGATCACCGGGCTTGACCCGGCACTGGAGGAGGCGTCCGCTGATCTGGGAGCCTCGGAATGGGTGACCCTGCGCAAGGTGCTGTTGCCGCAACTGGCCCCGGGCATTCTGGGTGGCGCGCTTTTGGCCTTTGTCATCGCGATGGATGATCTGGTGATCACCTATTTCGTCTCCGGCACCGGCGACACCACTTTGCCCGTATTCATCTTCGGCATGATCCGCCGTGGGGTGAAGCCCGAAATCAACACCATCGCCACGCTGATCATCCTTGCCTCGGTGGTGATCGCCGCCCTTGGCCTGTGGCTGCGCAGCAGAAAGACCGACTGAATGACCAAGACCAACAAACCCCGCGCCCGTGACCTTGGCCTGCCTTTCCCTGGCAAAACCGGCCCCCTGAACGCCATAACCGATGTGCCCGGTGTGGAGGTGGGGTTTTGCACCCTGACCGATCCGGCCAAGAAAATGCGCACCGGGGTCACCGCCATTCTGCCGCGCCCCTCGACCGATCCGCAGCCAGTTTGGGCCGGGCAATATGCGCTGAACGGTAATGGCGAGATGACGGGCACCCATTGGATCAACGATTCTGGGTATTTTCTGGGGCCGATCCTGATCACCAATACCCATGGTGTGGGGGCCGCGCATCTGGGGGCGACCCGCTGGATGATCGGGCATTACGCCGAGTATTTTGCCAAAGAACACGCCTGGGCGATGCCCGTGGTGGCCGAAACCTATGACGGCGTTCTAAATGATATCAACGCCCTGCACGTTCAGCCCGACCACGCCATCGCTGCCCTGAATGCCCGCAGCAGCGGCCCGGTGGCCGAAGGGTCGACCGGCGGCGGCAATGGGATGATCTGCTATGAGTTCAAGGGCGGCACCGGCACCGCCTCGCGCCAGATCGAACTGGGTGGGCAAGGCTATACGGTGGCGGCTTTGGTGCAGGCCAATCACGGTATCCGGCCTTGGCTGACCATCTTGGGCAAACCCGTGGGGCAGTTGATCCCAGAAGGCGCGCTTTACTCGGGCGAGATGGGGTCGATCATCGTGATCGTGGCCACGGATGCGCCTTTGTCGGGACTGGCCCTGCGCCAACTGGCCAAACGCGCGGCCATCGGTATCGGGAGGGGTGGCACGCCGGGGGGCAATAACTCGGGTGATATCTTTCTGGCCTTTTCCACAGCCAACGAAGGCCCCATGCCGCAATTCGCGCCGGCCGTTAGCACAAAGCAAGAGCTAAACATCGAGCTTCTGGACAACCTCTACCTCGCTGCGGTGCAGTCCATCGAAGAGGCGGTGGTGAACGCGATGGTGGCAGGAGAAGACGTGACCACGGTTAAACCTGAAGGCCTGACGTGTCGCGCTTTGGCCACGGATCGCCTGAAGGCGATATTTGGCAAGGTGTCTGATCCCTCGGTTTGATGGTGCGATCCTTTCTCGGGAATGTAGGGAAGCAATATGATGGCAGTGTCAGAACAAAGTTCCGTGAGGCGGGTAGGGGTGTCGTCTAGCCTTGACGGATGACCAGACCGAGGCCCTTCCGTTATTTCAAAACCAGTCCGGCAATCATCCGTCTGGCGGTGATGCTCTAAATCCGGTTCCCGCTGCCGCTGCGCAACGTCGAGGACGCACTGCACGAGCGGAGTATCGAGATCAGCCATGAGACGGTGCGGTTTTGGTGGAGAAGGTTCTGACCAATCATCGCAGTGGACTA
Source organism: Paracoccaceae bacterium (assembly GCA_947476475.1). Classification (GTDB taxonomy): domain Bacteria; phylum Pseudomonadota; class Alphaproteobacteria; order Rhodobacterales; family Rhodobacteraceae; genus TMP-24. Next base: position 3,379 of record CANJQT010000116.1, read on the forward strand.
ACCAACGCAACTATTAATCGAAGACTAAACCATTTAGTGTCAAAACCTTACAAGGTGGAGAAGGTTCGCCCGCAGTCCCGTTCCCACCGTTAATTTCCCTTACTCATGATTGATAATAAAGGATAATTGCGGCAATTGGCGCCGCTAATGTGTCCCGAAATGGGGCGAATCCCGCTGCAGCTTGCAGACCCACCTTGGCACATAGATGCCGTTGGGGGCGGTCACATCATCGACGCCTGGCGCCGGTCGAATCCAAGTGCCCATTGATCTTGAAGCCGCACTGCTTGGAGCCTAAATTTAAAATGGAATGGCGGGATTTCAGTTGGCCCATGTTGCGGCAATTCATGCGTTGGCGCGGCCGGTGCCAAGCCCGCCTGCCGCAAGGCGATGTCACACTGTTGTCGCCGCACTGCGGTCACGGCAGTTTTATGTCTGTGGGACAGGCAAGTGTGTATAGCTGCCGCCGCCACTACATCATTAGGCACCCGTATTCATCCCTTGGCCATCGGCCACTTGGCCTTCGAACGCCAAGTGGCCCAAACGAGAACTTGGGGCGGCACAATACGCGACAGGACCATCATGTCTCCCTAGTCTGAGGAGAGCCCGTCAGCGCTGGGAGCCTTCCAGCCATGCAGCAGCTGATCCTTCAGAAGGCCAGCGCGTCGCACGATGACATCTGCTGTCTGGCCAGAGAGGAAAGGGTTGGCGATCTGAAGCAGCCGGGCGAAATATTACGCGCCAAACGTCGTCCAGTTGCCCCGGATGCGGTCGACAACAGCCTTATCAAGTTCTGCGGCCGAGGCATCGGATTCTACCCCGCGCCCATATACATGATCGTTGATGGCCGCCGCTTCACGGGCGAGTTTGCCCATGCTGACACAACGCCCGCTTTCCAGCCACCCGCCCGCGTGCAGGATGAAATCTGACCCGGACGCGTCGGCAAACCAGGTAGCGCGCGCCCCCTCATAACCGGCTTGCGCGTCATCGCAGTTGGCAGACGTGACGCCGCCGTCGCCGCGCACCGGCACTCCTAGGCGCCGGGCAAGACCGACGGCATAAAGCTGGATCAGCTGTGTGAGAGGATCGCCGAAAAAGGGCTGCATACGGCTCATCGAAAAGGGCGCGCCGAACAGACCCATCACCACAGGCGCGCCGGGGGACCAGAGCCGGGCCAGGGCCAGACCTGCAAGCACCTCGGCATACCCCTGAATCAGCGCGCCGCCGGTTGTGACCGGGGCGGTCGCGCCCAGCATCATATAAGAGGTAATCACCACCCCCTGCCGCCGCATGGCGACTTCGCGCAGGCATTTCAGCGGATTTTCCTTGTAGGTTAAAGGCGGTGTCGAATTGATCAGATGGAGAAGATCGCAGGCCCCAACTTCTGGCGGGCGGCCAATGACAAGTTCTGCGGCCGCTATCACCCGACCCGCCTCGACGGGCGACGCAATTGTGCCCATGAAGGGCTTGTCGGACATCTCGAGATGCGCCAGTGCCATTTCCATGGACCGCTCGGCTTCGGGCAAGTCATTCATGACACAGATCATGTGGCCGGTGTTGGTGATCGATCGGCAGGAATGGGTCAGCGCCACCAACTCGCGGTAAAGCGCGGCTGAACCGGGCAGCCGCGTCCCATCCATCCTGCGTACGTTTGGCGGGCCATATGCGGGGGCGAAAACAGCGGGACAACCGGTACCGATCACCCTGTCTCGTGCGCCGTTGCGGGCACGCAGGCGGATCGTGCTCGGGGCGCTGGCGCGTATGGTGGCCCGCAACGCAGCACCGTCGAGGCGAACCCGCTCGCCATCGAGTTCGGCGCCGAATTGACGCCAGCGTTCAAGCGTTTCGCGATCACCTTCGAAATTCACACCGACTTCGGCCAGAATGCGATCGGCACCCGCTTCTATCTTATCAAGGTCCGGTTTGGGCAGAAAGTCTGGGCCGAACGTCCGACTACACAACATTGCTTCAGTCACCCCTGGAAAAGGCCCATACGATAACTGCGTCGTAATAGGGATCGCCCTGAATTTGAACACGATCCACCTGCAGCCGCGTCAGCCCCAACCGGGCTGCACATCCTTCGGTTAGCACAGGCGAGAGATAGCGATTGTCATGGCCCTCGGTGGCAACAAACATGCTGCTCCGGATCCAGTCTGCGCCCACCAGGCGCCCGCCCGCCGCGATGTTGTCCGCCGCCGCCCGAAAGGCTGTTTCATAGCCCGCCGGATCAGAGGCAAGGCCAAGGCAACCGATCACGCTGACCAGATCAAACCCTTCGGCCTCGCCCGGAACCCGCCAGGCGTTCAGGCAATCAAACACATGGTAGGACCATGCGGCGCGGCGTGGCGCTTCGAACTCGGCCTTAGATCGCGCCATAAGCGCCAGCGCGTCAGTGTAACAGGGCGGGACCCTCCCGCTGTCCTTGAAAGACGAAAGCACCTTAAGCGCTTCTGGCACCAGATCGCAGGCAAAGACCCGTTGCGGCGCGTTCACGCCGATCGACCAGAACAGCGTCGTAACCCCAGCCCCTAGGTCAATCCAGCGTGCAGGCCGCCCGCCATGGTCCCGAAGTGCCTCCAGAATCTCCTCGACCCCCTGATCGGGGATCAACCGATCATTGAAATAACGATCAAGGTTTTCCTCGAAATAGGCAAGATGTTCGGCCTTGAGGCTGTCCGAGCCAATATCGGCGAGCCGCCTATAGCGTCGATCCATGGCCGGATCGTCGTCTTTCAGCCAGCCTCCAATCGCTTCGACGGGCGCCTTACTCATAGGCGGGCTCCGCTGTCAGCGCATAGGCTTTTTCGTTGGGCATGAGCGCGCTAAGCACGGCCGAGAGGACCGCCGCCGCGAGCATCGTCATGTAGATTGGCGCGAAAGAGCCTGATTGTTCCTTCAGCCAGCCACCGGCGAAGTTGCCGACCATACCCCCGAAGCCCAGCGCGATATTGCCGAACGCAAAGACCAGCGCCGCGTCACCGGGGCCGAAAATATGGCTGATATAGGCGGGCACGAGGCCAAAGATCGCGTAAAACGAAATCCCGAATGTGACGGCAGCGAAGAAGACCAACGCCGCATTCAACCCTCCGGCGCTCTGCGTCAACGCCAGGCAGGACAGGGCCAGGATAGTATATGTGACAATCATTCCGCGGCGGACAGTGATCCGGTCGGCCAGCGCGCCGATGATAAAGCCGCTGAACATCCCCACCAGCCCTATGATGCGCCAGACGTATGCCGCGGTGTCGGCGGTGTAGCCTGCTTCACCCTGCAGAAAGGCCGACAGGTAGGTCTGATAGGGCATGCAGGACAACCCATTCAGGAACATCATCAGAAGGATGGCAGCTGTCAGACCCTTCGGCAGGGCGGAAAACCGCTGTCTGAGCAAGCGTTTTGCCATGACAGGTGTTTCAACCTGACCCGCATTGCGGCTACCGGCCCCCCGCAGCCGGATCAACGCAACCGCAGCCAGAACGGCCACGAATGCCGCCGTCACCACCCAAAGTGAGCGCCAGCCATGAACCGGCAGTATCCAAGTCAGCATGAAGCTGTTGACAAACACCCCATAGCTGGTGCCCGACGACATCAGACCCAGCGCCTTGCCCTGATGCGACCTGGAGATCAGATCGCGCGAAACCTCTACCATCGGCACCCAGATCGCTGCGGCACTTCCACCCAATAGCAAGAGGCAGGCCGCAATCGTCACGACATTGTCGGCAAGCGCAAGCCCGGCAAGCCCGGCGGCACACAGGACAATTGACGCAAGTATCAGCGGCAACGCACCGAACCTGAGCGTCAGAAATCCGGCAGCAAGGGCGCTGACCAGGAACCCCGCCTGAACGAGGCTGGAAATCGTCCCCATCGTTCCGTAGGAGAAAGGAATGTCCGTCCGGATAGATTCTACCATCGCCGGGAAAAGGTAGACACCGAACCCGTAGGTTGACGCGATAAATGCCGTGAAAAGCAATACGACTTCGAATTCCCTGAAACGCCCTGTTGTCATATTACATACCCTGAATTTCAGCCAACCCACTTTACGATAGATAGAAATCAACCTCGGCGAGCAATTGTTGAAAACCGACCGATGATAGCCACCATAGACATGCTCGATTTCCATGCCCGCAGGCGTTGCCTGATCTAGCCAGGACCTTTCATAGCGGTGAAGTGCCATCTGCGATTGTCATCTGTCCAGCAGACGCCCCTCAATATTGATCTGGTAACGCAGATCGAACTCGATGGCGGCACGCCATGTGCCTGCCTTGAACTGCGTCTCAGGATCGCGCCGTCCGGCAGCGGTCGCGACCAGCCTTTATACCAGGCGCCATCCTGATGGTCGGGCCGGTAATGGTCTGGGTCCGGATCGTCGGCAACCGACGCCCAAAGGCTCGCCAGATCGACCAGCAACCGCCCGCGTTGCCATAGCCGATCACAACCACCTTGGCGCGTCTCGCGCCTGGGACATGGGCAAGCAGCGTGCCAGAGCCGCCCATGTGGCTTTTCAGGTGGTAGGATGCCAGCAGGACAGCGAGTTTGCCGGAAATTTCGTTATCGGACATCGACACGGGATATTCACCCGCGGCATTGCGGAAAAACTCCAGCGCATACGCTGACATGCCGCTGGCGCGCATGGCTTCGACCATCGTCAGATTGCCCTCGGCATGCATGAAGCTTGCCAAATGCATATCCTTGCGGAAGTAGCGATATTCCTCCGGACCCGGCGCCTTGTATTTCAGGATGACATTGCTTTCAGTCCAGGCGGCATCGCGATCAACGATCTTTGCGCCCATCCGCGCATAGTCAGCGTCTGCATACCCCGCCAGCTTTCCGGCGCCGCCCTCGACAAGGACCCGGTAGCCATTCTGGATGAAGTTCGCCACGGCATTCGGCAATAGGATCACGCGCTTTTCGCCGCTTCAGCATTTGTTCAGGATAGAGACGGTCTTGCTAGGCATCGACATGTGACATTCCACGCTTGTGCTCACTGATTTCCGCCTTGCTTGGCGAAAAGGCGCGCTTCAGCGACGCTATGGCCTGATGGGGATCGGCCTTGCCACAGACAAACACATCGATCGCTGCATAGTTGAATTCGGGCCAGGAATGAATGCTTAGGTGCGATTCGGAAAGCATCACCACCCCGGTCACGCCCATGCCTTCGCCGAAATGATGCAGGTTGACATTTAGAATGGTTGCCCCGGCATCTTCGGCCGCACGAACCATCGCACGTTCGACATGCCCCGGATCATCGACCCGTTTGCACCCCCAGAATTCGGCAAGCACATGCCGGCCCAGAAACTTTGGCGGAAGACTGCTCATCCCATGACACCTATCTATTTAAGATATTTATGTGACTTCTCTTGTTGGCCAAATTGGCGCGCAGCCCGAGATTACAGTGGGCGAAGTAAGGCCATGTTTCGTTTGCGACACATCCTTTAGGTTTAACGACATATATCTTATTCGCCTAAAGATTGTATCTTCCTGGAGCTACGTCGAACCGCGGTGATGCCGAAATGATTCCTTCCAGGCCTATTTGCAGCAGGCCAGCAGAGCTGCGGCACCGGCGTCGTCGCTGATCTGGCGCTGCCATGAAGTACAAGAGCGGGCGGCCTGTCACGTCTGTGACGGCAGGCAATACATCTCACCATTGATCTTCACGAAAACTTCGTCGAGGTGCCATTGCCAGTGGCTCGACCGCATCCCCGAAACCCGACGTTTCCGAATCTCAGCGGCGAACATCGGGCCGAACCTGTTCCACCAAAACCGGACCGTCTCATGGCTGATGCCGATGCCGCGCTCGTGCAGCAGATCCTCGACGTTGCGCAGTGGCGGCGGGAACCGGATTTACATCATTACCGCCAGGCGGATGATCTCGGGGGGCGTCTTGAAATAACGAAAGGGGAGCGTTGGGTCATGACCTGATGCCAGGTGACCACTCTGCACGCCTCAAGTCGACTTCCTCTGACACTGCCGGCGCAGGAGGTCCTAGCGGAAACCCAATCCGCAATCCTGCCCTTGGTACCCTACCTCGACACCCTGCGCTGTGTGTTCATCTACGTGGCGTTGATAGGCATCGCCGTCGCCATCCATGCCCGGATCGACGACTGGAAGAGGGGCCAGCGGTGATGGGCTGGCTTGTCATGAACCTCGCTAGCGGCCCGGCGCGCAAAGCGCGGGGCCTCCCGCTGGCTGCCCTCAGCATCGCCCTGTTCCTGCTGAACCTCCGCCGTACCGGTGAGCGCGCCGGGCGGCTGGCGGAACGCCTTTGAACTTTGGAGAGAAAACATGAAATCCAACGTCAGATGCTGGAGGCCGCCAGCCGCCGCCCCGCTAATCGCAATGCTCTGGCTGGCTTCGGTGGCAAAATCGTTCGGTATGTCTCAGTCGTGACTGAGCACCGCGATCTTGTTGGCTGCGGGCTTGACTTCGAAGGCCGCGTTCTTCTTTCCGATGGAGTGGACAAAGCGGTACTTGATCGTTCCGCCAGCCTTGTTGGCGCGCTTCGCGGTTACCGCTTCAGGCGGCAGACGCTAATTGCCGTGTTCTGTTCCTGCAGCTTCAGCGTTGCCGAGATGACCTTGAACCCTTCTGTACGCTCTGCGATGCCGCCAGGCTCTACCTGCGCACCAGACAATTTCGTGCAACGCACCGGCAAGACTGAGTCGGACCAGTGCTCCTAGATCAGGCTGCCGCTGATTTTGGCCCAGAGCTACTGAGATGGGCACTTGGCCCGCAGCAATGTATGCCAGCAACTGTGCGGAAGGAACAA
>CANJQT010000117.1 GCA_947476475.1 Paracoccaceae bacterium
AGGATGTCCGCCACCTGACCGTTGCCGAAGCCGATGCGATCTACCAGTCGCTCTACTGGCACGCCATGCGCTGCGACCTGCTGCCGATCAGCATCGCCTTGATGGTGTTTGACTTCGGGGTCAACGCCGGACCCGGCACCTCCGCCCGCCAACTCCAGGCGGCCATTGGCGTGACGGTCGACGGCGTCGTCGGCCCCGTCACCGCGCTGGCCACCCGCGGCACCGACCAGGCGGCCCTGGTTGGCGCGCTGCACGACGCGCACGAGCAGCACTACCGCGCCCTCAACGGCTTTCCCGTGTTCGGCCGCGGCTGGCTCGCCCGGCTCACGCGATGCACCGCGCGCGCCGTTGATCTCGCTGCTTCCACTGCCTGAAAGGACACCTCATGATGATGGACCACCTCAAATACCTCAACGCCCGTCTGGGCGAGGCCAGCACGCTGGCCGGCATCACCGGGCTGCTCGCCCTGCTGCACATCCATGTCGACCCGGGTGTGGTGAAAGACATCACCCTCTATATGCCGATGGTCACCGGCGTGCTGTCGATCCTGCTTGCCGATGTTTCTGCCAAGAAGACGCCAGCCGCTGTTGCCCAGGACGTGCTGGCCGGCATCCTGGCCGCACTCCCTGCCGCGCAGCAGCAGGCGCCTGCCGCCACACCGGCTGCTCCGCCTCCCCCGGCGGCCTGACCTTCGACCACCCGACGACCCCCGAGCCTCCGCCAGCGGCCCGCCGCCTCGGAACACAACCCGGCCGCATCACAGGGCATATCATGCGCTTTCTCCCGCTCCTCGCGGCTGTCTCCGGCTGCGCGCTGCTCACCGCCTGCGCCGCCGGTGGCGGCCTGACCCCGCAGGCTGCCACCATCGCCAACACAGTCATCGCTGACGGTCAGTTGTTCTGCGCCTTCGCCAGCGGGCCTGCCGCCGGTGCCGTCGTCGCGGTCGTCAATGCCGCGGACAAGTCGGCCGTCACTGTCACCGGCAAGGCTGAGGACGCCGTTGCCGCTGCCTGCCCCATCGTCAACGGCATCAAGGGTTTCCCGGTCTCGCCGCCGGCCAATCCGGCGTCTGTGCCAGTCGTTGCCACGACGGCGCCAGATTCCTGATGTGAGAATCCAGGTTGGTGGCGCGCGCCGCCCTTGCCGGGTGAGGAGCGTCACCAACCTTGCTTACTGCCTTGATGGGGTTGCTGACATGCGAGGCCGCCCAAACCAATCGAGTCCAGGATAGCAGCACAACCGACAGGTGGCACCTACGAAAATGGGCAACATGTTGCCCAAGACGCTCAACCGGGAGTTTCTCCCGCGGGCAGCGGAAGAGTTGCACGGACTGCCGCCTGGCACGGCGATCGAGCAAATGTTGGCCGACTAACAGGTGATGCCTGGTCAAGCGCGTGCCCGTCGTTCGCACCAGCCAACCTATTGATATTCAACTGGACTGAACGCGCCAGTCACGCATGTTGTCGCAGTGACCGCAGCGAGGAACTAATGCCATGACGCCAAAATATCCCCACATCACCGTTACGCTTACTGGGCATGACGGCAACGCCATTGCGATACTCAGAATCTGCCGCAAGGCAGCAAGAGAGGCCGGTCTACCCGACGATGAGATCACCGCTTTTATAGCCGAGGCGATGGCGAATGACTACGACCAGCTGCTGCAGACTACGATGCGCTGGTTCGATGTCGTTTGAAAGCGATCTCCCGCGTCGGCGCGCTGCCATGGCGCCCGCTGCGGTAGTAAATGTCCATCGTCGGCTGTCCCTCTGCGCGTGATGTTGCCGATCATGCCTAGTGGTTATAATCAGACGGATGAATCCGACGGATATGGCGGATTTCCGCGCATTGGGAGAACCAACGCGGGCACCAAGCGTCAGATTCTATCGACTATCAGAATGACGCCAAATCACGTGAACCCGGTTCAGTTCTTTACGATCCACTGGCAAAGGCTGATGCGTCTCATTTTCTTTGTCTTCTATGCGCTTTAGCCATGTGGCCAAGAATTCATCAATTGCATCTTTGGTTATTGAAATTGAAATCGACCCTTTGACACTCCAACCTCCAACGACATGTTTTGCCAACACAGCACCTAACTCGGCTTTGCCGGAAAGTTCATAATCAGCAATGATACACTCGAATACCCTCCGGTCGTGTTTCCAGTTAAGGTCTTCAATCTTCCCGGACTCGAATTTCATCCCGGCAACATAACTCTTGTCCTCAGGGGATAATATTGCAAGTTCAGTAAAATCCGATAAGGACATTCCGATCTGTGGAGGGAAGGGCAAATCTACTACCTTCGTCAGGTCGCATACACCACCTCTCAGCATCAACCCTACGCTCTCATGAAAATCTCTTTCGGGGACAACAATATTCTTCTTAAAAATGCATCGATATGTCGGCTTTAAACTTGCCGATATTATTTGTGGAAATCGCCACCATAAAATCGCCAACACAGCAGCCACAAATAATATCATCTCCATTAGGTCCCTCCTCGGTATTTATGTATCTAGTCGATAGAATCTGACGCTTGGTGCCCGCGTTGGTTCTCCCAATGCTCGGAAATCCGCCATATCCGTCGGATTCATCCGTCTGATTATGACCACTAGCCTCCTTCGCCCATCTGGCGCTCATAGGACTGCCGGACCAGCCCCATCACATAGGGTAACTCGTCGAGTGACTTGAGTGCGATTTCGACATCGCCGGTGCCATAGTGTCCGATGTTGGTCACATCCCTGCACAATCCCTTCGTGTCGAAAACGTCGACGAACGGAAGGTTGATGGTAAGCAGCATTCGCTTGGCCTGCGGAACGACGTCCACGAAGTTGGTGTCGGCCTTGTAGGCCACAACGGTCTTCAAGAACTCTTCGCTCACACTCGCGTCCAACGCGAGCACTTCCTTGCGGAAAGCCTCGAACACCTCGCGCAGGCCGGACGTCATTAGGTTTGGATGGTTTTCAATGGTGTAGCCGCCGGTCGCCGTTTCGTTTTGCGGCTGATATGCCGCGAGCGTTTCGGCGTTGAGTTTTGGCGCGGTCCACACCGTAAGTGCCTTATCGGCCAGTTGCCCCGCGCGCACCTTGATTGCAGCTTCATTCCAATCATCGACCTGACCGAGACCAGCATTCAGCTTAAGAGGGCTCACTTTGAAACCGTTAGCCATATCTCGCTTCTCGGCAAAGGGACGGTCGCTAAACTCAGCATTGTAGCCAGTGAGCGTGAGGTTACCGAGGGTGTGCAGCCACTTCTCCTGCACGCTCGCCCACTCCGGTCCAAGCACCTGCTTCCACGCTGCCGGGAGATTGGGGTTCTGCGGCATGATGTGCTCAATGGTGTACTCGCCCACCGGTACGGGCTCCTTGCGGCCGTGGTTCTCCAGCCGGCGCAGCCAGTAGCTGCGGCTGCGAAAATTATAGAGCTCGCGGGTTTGAAGGTCGCGGCGAAACTCATCGTCGCTCGGGAAACGGCGGTAGGAGGGAAGCGTGAGAAAGTGCGCCTGAATACTCTCGAGGTAGTGGTCCTTCTTGAGTGCTTTGCCGAAAGTGCCGAAGGTCTTGTTCATCGAGTTGGTGGGGATGGCGCAGATGGCGCGGCGGAAGACATATGCCTCTACCAACCGCACCGCAGTGGTGAAGTCGACTGCTGAGAGCCGCTCGTCGGCATAGTCGTGATACAGCTCGAGCAGGAACGGGTAGGCGACATCGACCTTCAGCTCACGCAGGTCATGGAAGGTCGTGCGGAGCGTCGGGTCTTTTTCCCGGCCGAGCGCCATGGCACAGAAGTAGCGAGCGAAGATGCGGATGTCCTTCACTAGCGCTTCGATGCCTGCGTCCCGCACTGGCTTGGTAAGGGAGTATTCCTTGAACTCCTTATAGACATCGCGTTCACGCGGGATTTCGCCCGTACGAACGGTCAGGTAGTGGCGCATGAAGCCATCGAATTGGGTGCCGTAGGCCTCCTGCCCGAAGTCGATCTCCATCGGCCGCCAGTAGTTCTCGTAGAACTGCGTCTGCAGAACAGGGGTGAGCCCCATGAGGATGTAGTTCCGGATCAGGTCGGCCTGACTCAGCTCCTTGCCCGTAGAGTTCATGCTCTCGAAGATGAGCTGCGGGTTGTCCTGGTCGCGGTTCAACGCGATGTCCACCACCACCAGCTTGGCGAGGCCGCGGCAGACCGCGGCGAGGTCGCCCTTCCGCCCGTCGAGCAAATCTTTGAACAGCTTGAAATTCTGCGCCACGCGCAACGATCCCTCGTTGGGCGCCTCGGTATGCTTGATGATGGCCTTTAGTGAGGCGTTGTCGGTCTGAGAAAGCAACAGTTTGAAGAAGCGATCGCCCTTCTCCAGACGGTTCGTCAGGTAATACTCGCGCAGCTTGGGAGCGGAGAACCCGTCTACTGGCTCGTTCTCGTCGCCCACCGCGAGGGCGAGCGCCTCGATCAGCAGCATCACGGTGGTGAGCCGCTGCTGGCCGTCGATGACGAGCAGCGGCGCTTGGTGCGACACCTGCGAGAGCCCCTGCTCCACATAGACGATCGAGCCGATGAAGTGGACCGTCACGGCGTCGGTCAACCCGGCGCGGAGAACGTCATCCCAGAGCTGCCGGCACTCCTTCTCGGTCCATGAGTAGGTGCGCTGGTAAATCGGGATGATAAACTGGGGAGACTTCTGGAGGAAGTTCAGAAGCTTGGCTTCGGTAGCTTTCATCGCGTGCCTGTCCTCAAGGGGTTAGTATTGCGAGCGAATTCACGCATCCGGCCGGCTCATTGCGGCTTCCTCCGCTTCGCAAGTGCCTTTCGCTGCGACCCGGCACTGCGTCGACGGAGCGAGAACAGGATGAAGGACCCCGACTCAGGTGCTGCCTCGCGAAGTGCAACTTCATATCCGTCGGATCCCGAGGCCTCGGCTGGGACCAGCCCTCTGACGCGCTGCCACGGCAGATGCTCCGGTGGGATGAGGTCGAGCGACAGCAACATGGACTGTACATCGGCGGTAGCAACGAGCTGAGCCTCATCGTCAAACACCGGCAACCACTCGCCGAGCCCGCGATCAAAGAGGTAATCGAAATTCCCGTAGACAGGACCGCTCACGGTTACGCGTACTTGTTCCATACCAGGACCGGCCTTCGGCTGGAACGGCTTTTGCGTACGCTTCAGCTCAGGGTGTCGCGCATCATCGATGTACCAGTCAGCGCGCAGCTCTTCACCTCCACCGTCTGATTCCAAGCCGATGGTCTTGCACCAGAGCGAAGTACTGGCCGACCGGAGTTGGTTCAGAGCCTGCGCTGGGGAAGAAGGCACGGTCGGGAAGATGTAAATATGGACGTCGGTTGCAAGCGAACGGATGCTCCCACCGAGCGCGCTTGGGATCTCGAAGTAGATGACGTCTCCCTTCTGGGGCAACGGCGTGCTCGCGCGGGCGGCGATGACAACGACAGTCCGCTTGTTCTCCGCGTCGTCGGGGTCTGGGGTGTCCCGGGTCTTGTCTCGGAGGCCCTCAAAGAACTGGGTCGTCCACCAAGCGTAAGCATCCTTCATTGTCGGGTCGTAGGGGATCGCCTGGGCTGCTGCATCGGCAATGTGCTGGCGTATGGCGACGAACTGCGCTTCATGCGAAGCTCCTTCGAGCAACACCCCCGCTTCGCCATTCAAGCCGAGCAACGCGAAACCGGTTAGGTTGTGGGAGCCGATGAAAGCTGCGCTGGAACCGTCCGGCATTTCCATCAGGTAGACCTTGCTGTGAAGCATGGGGTGATAACGATAGAAACGATGGGTCGCGCCTGCCTTGGTCGCGTGGGAATGTCCGAGATGCAAGCGCAGTGCGCTTGGGGCAACACCCGCCATTCGGAGCTGATCCAGGGCGTCGAAGGCGCGCCAGGTGGCAGCTCCGACCACAAGTTGTATCAGCTTGCCGGGATTGGCACGTATCGGTCCCTCAATAGCCTTTATCCCCTCAACCGTCATGAAGCCGGCAACAAGCCACGCCTGGCTACAGCGGGAGAGGCGATCGCGGAGCAGCGACGCGATTTCATGTTGTGGCTTACCAAACAGGACCTGGGCTGTGACCGTCATGAAATTTCCAACACGATTAAAATTGTCCGGCTGAGGCGCTGAGTGCGTCAGGCCGCCCATTCAGTGTACTCTCAATGCTGTGACTCCATGCTGCCTTGAACGCTGGATCCGACGCGAACAGCTTGTAAAGTTCGAGCTCTTCTTTGCGTCGTTTTAACATCACATCCTGCAGCATTTTCTCGAGGGCCAGCTCGCGGTTGTAGGGATCGGCGTTCGCTTCGTACTTCTCGGTATAGTCGGGATGGGCGCGGATGCTGTTCACAACGTTGATAAATTTGATCCGTTGCTCTTCCGGTGTCGCACTCCAACCTTGGAACCAGCGCTCGTTGAAAGATCGGATGATCTCGTCGAGGGGGTCCTTTTCCGGCTCACCATCCCGATAACCCCGCGGATTGGGATTTTGCGGGTCAAGTTCGGTGGACGATGCGTCAAGGCCTATTGTGTGGTTCAGTTTCGTCCGCTCGAGTCCGTAGGACGACAAGTCGACTGCTTCCAATAGTTCATCGAGCATGTCCTGGTCGGGATCCTTGATTATCAACTTCGGGACCAGGAATTTCAGGAACCAAAACAGTTTTTCCCAATCAACGATCTCGAAGGGCATTATCGAGGCCATCTGGCCGTAGATTTTTACGAACTGCCGGACCTTAATCTTGAAGTCGATCTTGTCCTTGTCCAGCAGTTCAAGCTGCTGGTTGAAACGGTCCGCCGCAACATCGATCAGCGGGCTCAGCGCTTGGGCATCCTCACCCGCGAAATAGCGGGCGACGAAGTCCTCGACTTCTTGCCATTCATAGACGCCAACCTGGTCAAGCGACCCCTTCAACTCGTGCAGCACGTTTACGTCTGTTGCCGACGACAGGGTGGTGACGGTGTAGAACGGGTCGAACGCAGACTTTATGTCAGCCACGTCGTTGAAGAAGTCGAGAATGAACAGATCCTCGGTGCGCTTACCCAACTTTGGGGACGAACGGTTCAGCCGCGATAGTGCCTGCACAGCGAGGACGTACTGCAGCTTCTTGTCTACATACATCGTTGTCAGTTTCGGTTGGTCGAAGCCCGTCAGATACTTATTGGCAACGACTAGCAGCCGGTAATCATCCTCGTCGAACTGATCACGCGTGTCCGACTCAGAAAATCCGTTCATGCCAGCTTCGCTGTAGGTCACGCCATCGACGACCTTCTCGCCCGAGAACGCGATCAGCGCCTTGAACGGGTGACCCCGATCCGCAAGCAGCTTGGCCACCGCCTTGTAATACCGGATCGCCGCCTCGATGTTCTGGGTGACGATCATCCCCTTCGCCTTGCTACGCAGCTTCTTGGGGGTGACGACATGCTCGATGAAATGGTCGAACATGATCTCCGCTTTGGTGTTGATCGTTTGCTGGCTGCGCTCGACATAAGCTCGCAGTTTTTTCTGGGCCTTCTTGGTGTCGAAAAGCGGGTTATCTGCGATGGATTTCTCGATTTCGTAGTAGCTCTTGTAGGTCGTGTAGTTCGCCAGGACGTTTAGGATGAAGCCTTCTTCGATTGCCTGCTTCATGCTGTAGAGGTGGAAGGGTTTGAAGCTGCCATCGGCCTGGCGCTCGCCGAATTTTTCTAGCGTCGTGGGCTTGGGGGTTGCCGTGAAGGCTAGGTAGGATGCGTTGCCGCGCATCTTGCGCGACTGCATCGCCGCCAGAATGCGGTCCTGAGGATCATCCTCGTCGGGGTCCGTCTCGCCGGCGCCCATCGCGCGGTTCATATTGTCATGCGCGCTGCCGCTCTGGCCGCTATGCGCCTCGTCGATAATCACTGCGAACCGCTTATCGCTCAGGTCGCCGATGCCCTCGATGATGAACGGGAACTTCTGAATCGTCGTGATGATGATCTTCTTGCCGTTCTCCAGCGCCGATTTTAGGTCAGCCGAACGCAGGGCCGGGGCGACGATGTTCTTGACCTCAGAGAAATCCTTAATGGTGTCGCGCAGCTGCTTGTCCAGCAGGCGCCGGTCGGTCACCACGATGACGGAATCGAACAGCGGCTGGTCCAGCCCCTTCGCGCCCGGAATGCCCGGCATGGCTGGGTAGGTCTCGATCAGTTGATAGGCCGCCCAGGTGATGGAGTTCGACTTCCCCGAACCGGCTGAATGCTGGATCAGATAGCTGTGTCCCACGCCCGTCTTGGCGGCGTGCGAAAGCAGGCGACGCACGACGTCCAACTGCTGATAACGCGGGAAAATCAGCGTCTTCTTGGAAAGTGGGTCGGTCGCCTTTCCCTCCAACAGCACGAAATGCTGGATGATGCCTGCAAGGCTTTCCTTGGTGAACACCTCTTCCCATAGATAAGCCGTCTTGTGGCCGTTTGGGTTGGGCGGGTTACCCTCACCTTCCTTGTGGCCCTTGTTGAAGGGCAGGAAGAAGGTTGCGGGCCCGGCGAGCTTGGTTGTCATGAACACCTCGTCGGTGTCCACCGCCATATGCACTAGCGCCCGGCCAAATTGCAGCAAAGGCTGCGTCGCGTCACGGCCGTCGCGATACTGCTTCTGCCCGTGATACCGTGCCGTCTGGCCAGTCCAGGCATTCTTCAGTTCAATGGTGATCAAAGGAAGCCCATTGAGGAAGAGCACCATGTCGATCTCTTCGGCTGGATTGGTCTGCGAATAGCGGACCTGCCGTGTGACGCTGAATATGTTGGCGGCGAAGTTCTCGTGCACCTTGGCAGCCGAACTAGCCAGCGGTGCCGAATACATCAGGGTGAAGAAGGCGTCATCGACGGCAAGACCCCTCTTAAGGAGGTGCAGCACCCCGTTCTTCTTGATCAGCCGGTCCATGCGCTCGAGGACCTTGCGCTGCCAGTCGCTTGGGTTGCGCTCCTTCAGCTTGCCCAACTCTTTGCCTTGCGTAGCTTCCAGGAACTCCCAGAACAACCGGGCGTCGAGCGCATATTCAGCGTCGAAATCGGAGGGAAGGCTCAGGCGGAACGGGCCGTGGCCGGCCGGGGCGGGTTGGCCGGCAAGCTCCTCGGTCGTCAGACCCGTCAGGTGCCGCTGGATCGCCTGCTCCAGCGCGATTTCCTTGGTGTTGCTGACCATGATGCCCCCTTATGCGACCTTGATCTGGCCGGTGACTGCGGCATTGATCAGGCTGGTTTTGTATTCCCATAGCCCTGATATCTGTTTTTCCTTAATAGCGATTGCCTGGTCGATTTTTGTCGTAAATCTATTTATGCACTGCGCGAGGGATGTTTGCTCGTCTTTTGGCGGAAGTGGAAAATCAATTGCGGCCATTTCCTCGTTCATTATCTTAGCCCCATTTGTGTCCGGCCTTTTGTAGAAAAGAGCTGCGTATCCAATCGCATGAACGCAGAATTCTAAGTCCAGAGATTGAAGCTTTGGTTTTAGTGTCCGTCCGGAAAGTCTGCGAATCATTAGAATCGCCTGTCTTCGGGCCTCAAAATCACCTTGCGCGGCTCGATTGAGGTGTGACTCGATGTGTCGCACCGATCAGCGAGGCCTGCCATGTGGACGACCGAGACCCGCGCCCGTCACGACCGCAGCAATCTGCGTTATCCGAGTGATCTAACCGACGAAGAATGGTCACTTATCGCGCCGTTGATACCGCCGGCCAAGCGTGGCGGGCGGGGGCGGCAAAAGGATGAGCGTGAATTGGTCAATGGGCTCTTGTATGTGCTCAGCACCGGTTGCCAGTGGCGGTATATCCCCAAGGATTTGCCACCGAAGAGCACGCTGCATGACTATCTGGGCCTGTGGAACTACGACGGCACGCTGTCGAAAATCCACCACGTGCTCTATATGATGTGCCGCGACCAAGCCGGGCGGGAGGCCAGCCCCACCGCCTGTGTGATCGACAGCCAGAGCATCAAGAGCGCGGAAAAAGGGGGGCCTGCATTGATCCGAATGGCTATGATGCAGGCAAGAAAATCAAAGGTAAGAAGCGGCATATCCTTGTCGATACGATAGGGTTGCTACTGCACGCGGTTGTTCACCCGGCCGATATCCAGGACAGGGATGGCGGTGTGTTGGTGATCTCGACGCTGTTTGG
>CANJQT010000118.1 GCA_947476475.1 Paracoccaceae bacterium
GGCAAACAGCAACGCGGTGAAGGTTTCAATCATTGGCGCGGGCCTTTTTCCAGTGCTGCAAGGGCAAGATCCAGAACATCCCATCCCGCGGCCTGCAGGGCCTTGGCCACTGCCTGCCGCGATTTGCCCAAGCGGCGGGCAATGTCGTTTTGCGTGCCTGTGAAGTCCGGGTCAAGCATTGGCAGGATCGCCTGCGCCTGCGGCTCGGTCCAGCCCTGAGACAGGCGGTCGGCCAGAATCACGGCCGCATCAACCGGTCCTGGCGTCTCATGGGCCATCCGCAGCGGCGACCGGGTTTTTTTCAGATCGTCCAGACCTTGACCGGAACGGACGAACACATCTTCGGTATGGGCATTCAGGTCGGGCAGCAGGCGATCGGGGGCGGGGCCTTCGGCGATTGCGACATAGCTGTCAAACTCTTCGCCCTCGGCTCGCAGGGCTGCGCGAAAGGCCAGAGCGGAACGCAAGGCCGTTTGCGGGTTTGTCAGGACCACCTGCCATCCGTCGCCCCGGTGGCGGGTAAAGTGCAGGGGTGCCCCCGTCCAGCCAGCCTGCATTTCGGCGCAGGCCTCAAGCGCCCGGAAAGCGCGCGCGATCCTTTCAGGCCCGAGGGTGCCGGAATTCACAAGGTCGCCGGTCAGAACGGCAATGGAGTCTTTTGCTGCCATACGCAACCTATATAGGTTGCTGAATGGTTTTGCAACCTTATTTGATTGCTATCCATTATTGCAATGCGTTCCGGTTGCCAATTGCGCGACGCAACAGAAATCGGTTGCGACCGGACGCCTCCTTACATGAAGCCCAGTTCCAGCCGCGCTTCGTCAGACATCATGTCCATGCCCCATTGCGGCTCGAACGTCATCTTGACGTCAACCGACTGCACCCCGTCCAACGGCTCGATGGCGCTGGCCACCCAGCCCGGCATCTCGCCCGCCACCGGGCAGCCCGGCGCGGTCAGGGTCATGGTGACATCGACGGTATTTTCCGGCGAAATCTCGATCGTATAGATCAGCCCCAGATCAAAGACATTCACCGGAATTTCCGGGTCATAAACCGTCCGGCACGCTTCGACGACATTGTCGTAAAGCGGATGGTCCGTCGTTGACGGCTTGATCAGCGGTGTGCCCTCGATCGGGTCTTTCGGCTCGGCGGTCATGGTCGTCCCGTGTAGTTCCTGACGGAATATATAGGGAATGTCCCGGCCAAGGTCCAGCGCCCAGCGCGATCTTTCCCCGCGCCAAGGCTGCTCAGTTCCATTGCGCGCGGTAGCGCACGATCTCGCGGTCGGGGAAGGCGGCGCGCAGGGCGGCTTCGTCGATCTGCCCATTGTCGTCCAGATAGATCGTGCCCCGCAGCCAGGGATCGTTCAGCATCAGGGCGCTGCCCGGATCCCCGTTGCGTTCAACCAGCACCAGCTTGCCGTCAAACCGCCCATCCGCAGCATCCTCGCGGACCGTGGGATGGAAGCCGTTGTATTCATAGTATTTCGTGACGGCGCGCCAGGGCAGAAAGACGCAAAAACCGAAGATGCAGGCATACCAAATCAGACTGTCTATCCGCACAAAGGCCTGATCGTCCTGATCCGGGAACCGCTCGCGGATCGCCTGATAGCCGCGCGCCGAAAGGTAGAACAGCGGGAACGAGGCAAGGAACCAATAGCGTGGCCCGATATAGTAGCTGTCGGCAAACCAGTAGAAGAACATTGCCGCCATGATCGCCAAAATGACGCCGCCCATCAGCAGATCATTGCGGTTCGGTTTTTGCCACAGAAGGAAGGCAAGAACGAAGGCCAGCGACCCGATCGACCATCCCATCATCTCGAACTGAAGATTGGCCGTCAGGTTGATAAGGTTTACCAGGCCCTCGCCGGCCGTATGGCCCGGCCGCAGATCCAGCCAGCCCCAGCCACCCGGCGGGCCGATCTGGGGGCCAAACCCATAATCATTGGCACCCGGTCCCCAGCTGCGCTCGATATAGGCCTTGAGGGGCGAGATCAGCGCCGACCCGGTCATCAGCATATTATGGACAAAATACAAAACTCCGGTGGCGACACAGCCGACACCATAGACCAGCGCCCGCCCGATGCCGCCTTGCGGCGCAATCGCCAGCAACCACAGGCCGGTCAGCCCCCCGACTACCAGCCCGTCAAGCGGACGGGTGGCAAAGATCCAGCCCATCGCCAGCCCGGCGATGAACAGCCGCCGCAGCGCACCGTTGGCACGGTCCCCCGCGCGCAACAGCAGCCACCAGGCCAGCAGCATCATGAACAGGGTCAGCGTGTGGGTCATAAGCGAGGCCGCCATTGCCAGCAGCCAGGGCGAGGCACCCATCATCATCGCCACAAGATCGGCCTGATCGCGCCCGGCCAGCCGGTTCGCCACCGCATGGGCCAGCAAAACGCTGAGCGCCGCCAACAACGGATTGACCAGCCACGGCACCCCAGCCGCCACCCCGGCCGCCAGCGCCACCGGCCAGCCCGGCGCGGTCGCCGCATACCAGCGGCCATCTTGAACATCGAACAGGTAATAGTCCAACCCCGGCAGCAATGCCGGCACCGGGGCAGGGGCACTCAGCGCCCCTCCGGCAAAGATCTTGGCCTGGAACAGATACGCCACTTCGTCCTCGACATGGGGCATCCGTTCAAAGGAATAGAAGCTCAGGATCAGACTGACCGCCAAGGTCAGTGCCGCAGGAACCAGCGGCGACAGCCGATAAAGCCCGCTGATCGGGCTTTTGACCTGGCTCATCGCGGCAAAAACCGACAGATGCACGAGCGTCAGCACGATCCCCACCAGCACATGCGCGCCATAAGCCGCCTCGGCCCCGCGGGCCAGATAACCCAACACCGGCACCGACAGAATGCCGGTGATCAGCACGAACAAGGCCAGACGGCTGAGCCCCAGCCGCGCCTCGGTTTCCCGCAGGATCGTCCCAAACCCGGCGCGCAGCAGCACGGTCCAGGCAACCAGCGCCTCGGCGCCGATCACCGCGACCGTCGCCCATTCCTTCCAGTTCGTCGGGTTCAGGTGCAGCGTCGAAAACCACAGGGGATCGGTCACATAAAGCTGCGCCGCCCCCCCGGTGATCAGAACGAACGCCAGCGCGGCAAAGGCCGGGGCCCCGCGCCGCAGGCAGATGCCCGCCACCACCGCCGCCACCCCGCCAATCGCGAAATACCACCGGTCGATCAGCACCGTCGGCCGCCCGAACATCTGATCGGTCACCAGCACCGCCGCCAGCAGGATCGCCACGCCGACAAAGACCGCCAAGGCCCCGAATGTCCGCCCCTGTCCCATATTATTCCTCATGCGCGCTGCAGTTTTTTGGTTTTGGCATCAGAAAGCGCAGCACCTTCCTCCGCCTGCATGTTCACCAGTTCCCGCTCGATCACCATCGGACCGCCGCGCACCTGATTGTGAATCGAGGTGATATATTCCCCCAACATCCCGATGAACAAAAGCTGCACCCCCGACAGGAAGAACAGCGCCACGATGATCGTCGTCGTCCCGCGCGGGGCCTCGCCAAAACCGATCACGAACCACAGCACCGAAAAGACCGCGAACAGAATGCTGGCCAAGGCAATTCCGGTGCCGACAAAAGTGCAAAACCGCATCGGCGCCTTGGTGAAGGCAAAGATCGCATTCAGCGCCTGATCCACCAGCATGAACAGATTGTGCTTCGAAACCCCGCGCTTTCGCGCCCGCCAGGTATAA
Source organism: Paracoccaceae bacterium (assembly GCA_947476475.1). Taxonomy (GTDB): domain Bacteria; phylum Pseudomonadota; class Alphaproteobacteria; order Rhodobacterales; family Rhodobacteraceae; genus TMP-24. The sequence continues at coordinate 3,714 of CANJQT010000118.1, forward strand.
GGCACGATGATCCGCTTGAACCCGACGCTGGCAATGATGCCGCGGATATAGGGATAATGATCATTGTGCTGCAAAACCGCTTCCAGCACCTTGCGGTCGATCAGCTGGAATTCCCCCACGTCGGGCGACAGTTCAAAATCCGACAGCGCATTCACCAGCCGGTAGAAGATCTTGCGCGATGTGCGCAGCGCGAAGGTCTCCTCGCGGGTTGATCGCGCGCCTGCCACGATCTCATAGCCCTGTTCCCAAAGCTTCACGAATTCCGGCAGCAGTTCGGGCGGGTCTTGCAGATCGACCGGCAGCATCACCAGCGTCGCGTCACCCGTGGCATGCCGCAAACCGTTGAAGGTGGAGCGGAACACACCGAAATTGCGCGCGTTCACGACAATCTTCACCCCCGGATCCCGCGCGGCGATGGCCTTCAGAATCTCGACCGTTCGGTCGGACGAACTGTTGTCGATGAAGATATGCTCGCGCTCATAGCCCGGCAGATCGCGTTCGAAGATCGCCCTGACCGTTTCGTAACAGGTCTCGACATTGTCTTCTTCATTATAGCAGGGAGAGACGATGGAAATTTTCTTCATTGGACCAAAGACCTGACACAAGATGATTTGCGCAAACCGCGCGGAACACGAAAGCCGACCGAACAACGAGTCGGTATGATTAAGACTATCCTAAATTGAGTCCCATGTTCGTTTTTGCGCGGCAAAAGCACAAGATTGTTGCCCGGTTCGCCGCCAATCCAGTCATAAGACAGTGATAGTCGGTCATCCTGACGCCACCAGTCAGCACCGATCAGCAAGCAATCCGTGGATTTTGCGCAAAACGTCAATTAAATTGCGTTTTTCGGTAAATGAGGCGCGCGCACTACGCTATGGTCTGATCAAATCAGGAGGATTCCATGCCGCTGTCCATGTCGAAAGAAGTCTTCATCACCTGCGCCGTCACCGGATCGGGCGGTACCCAGGACCGCAGCCCGCACGTGCCGCGCAGCCCCGAGCAGATCGCCAAGTCCGCCATCGACGCGGCCAAGGCCGGTGCTGCCATCGTTCATTGCCATGTGCGCGACCCCGAAACCGGCAAGCCCTCGCGCGATCCGAAATATTACCGCGAAGTCACCGAACGCATCCGCGACAGCGGCACTGACGTGGTGCTGAACCTGACCGCAGGCATGGGCGGCGATATCGTCTTTGGCGATGTCGAGAACCCGTTCCCGGTCAACGCCAAGGGCACCGACATGGTGGGCGCTACCGAACGCGTTGCCCATGTGGCCGACTGCCTGCCGGAAATCTGCACGCTTGACTGCGGCACGATGAACTTCAACGAAGCCGACTATGTGATGACCAACACGCCCGGCATGCTGCGCGCGATGGGCAAGATGATGACCGATCTTGGCGTCAAGCCCGAGGTGGAAGCCTTTGACACCGGCCATCTGTGGTTCGCCAAGGAACTGGTGAAAGAGGGCGTCCTTGCCCCGAACGCGCTGGTCCAGCTTTGCATGGGCGTGCCGTGGGGCGCGCCCAACGACCTCAACACCTTCATGGCGATGGTCAACAATGTGCCCACCGACTGGAACTGGTCCGCCTTCTCGCTGGGCCGTGACCAGATGCCCTATGTGGCAGCCGCCGTGCTGGCGGGCGGCAACGTGCGCGTCGGGCTCGAGGACAACCTCTGGCTGGGCAAGGGCCAGCTTGCCACCAACGCCCAACTGGTCGAGCGCGCAGGCACGATCATCGAAAACCTTGGTGCGCGTCTGATGACGCCTGCCGAGGTGCGGGCCAAGCTGGGCCTGACCAAGCGCGCGCCCAGCGCACGCTGAGCATCCTAACTCGGAAGGAGCGGCAACGATGGAAACGGTCAAATTCACGGCGATGAAGGACGGCGACAAGGAGGATTACGACTTCCTTGCCAAGCACGAACATCCCCATGTCGCCGGCACCGGCGATCGTCTCTTGATGGCGCTCGTCGATCTGGATGAAAGCTTTTCGGGCTACAAGATCACGCGCCTTGGCCATTCGCTGCAATCGGCGACGCGTGCCTGGCGCGATGGTGCCGATGTGGACTGGATCGTGTCTGCGCTTTTGCATGATATCGGCGACATCTATGCGCCCCACAATCATGACGAATATGCCGCGACGATCCTGAAGCCTTTCGTGCGCGAACAATGCAGATGGGTCGTCGAAAAGCACGGTGACTTCCAGTTGGTCTATTACGCGAGCCACGTCGGCGCGAACCCCGACAAGCGCGAACAGTTCCGGGACAGTGTCTATTTCGACGATTGCGCCGCCTTCTGCGAACGCTGGGACCAGTCAAGCTTTGATCCGGACTACGACACCCTGCCGCTCGACTTCTTTCGCCCGATGGTGGCAGAGGTCTTTGCGCGCAAGGCCTATGATCCGGCCGTGATGCGCCCCGGCGCGCGCGAACCCCTGGGCAATGCCGAGGTGGCCAAGCAACGCGCCTGAGCAATAAGCGCCCAAACTGTCGGGCGCAAATCCATACGTTAGCCATACGTAGGCTTTTCGAAAATTCGATCTGAGGAGAAGGTGCATCATGGCACGCAAGGCAGCCATCATCGGCGGTGGGGTTATCGGGGGCGGCTGGGCCGCTAGGTTCTTGCTAAACGGCTGGAATGTCAGCGTTTTTGACCCCGATCCGCAGGCTGAACGCAAGATCGGCGAAGTCATGGCCAATGCGCGTGCGTCCTTGCCCGCGCTTTCGGACGTGCCCTTGCCCCCCGAAGGCAAACTGTCCTTCGCGGGAAGCATTACGGAGGCCGTGGAAGCCGCTGAATACATTCAGGAATCAGTATCCGAGCGGTTGGAACTGAAACACCGGATCTTCGCCCAGATCCAGCAGTCCAGCCACGGTGTTCCGATCGGCTCCTCGACCTCGGGCTTCAAGCCGTCCGAGCTTCAGCAAGGCGCCGCCGATCCCTCGACGATCTTCGTCGCCCACCCGTTCAACCCGGTCTATCTTCTGCCGCTGGCCGAAGTGGTTCCAAGCGTGAAGTCAGACCCACAACTGATTGAAAACGCGAAGACAATCTTGCGCGAAATCGGCATGTTCCCGCTGCATGTCCGCAAGGAGATCGACGCGCACATCGCCGACCGTTTCCTTGAAGCCGTCTGGCGCGAGGCGCTGTGGCTGGTCAAGGACGGCGTCGCCACCACCGAGGAAATCGACGAAGCGATCCGCATGGGCTTCGGCCTGCGCTGGGGCCAGATGGGCCTGTTCGAAACCTATCGCGTCGCCGGCGGCGAAGCGGGGATGAAACATTTCATGGCCCAGTTCGGCCCCTGCCTGACCTGGCCCTGGACCAAGCTGATGGATGTGCCGGAATTCACTGACGATCTGGTCGATCTGATCGCCGGGCAATCCGACGCGCAATCCGGCCACCACACGATCCGCGAACTGGAGCGTATCCGCGACGGCAACCTCGTGGGCTTCCTGCGCGTCTTGAAGGACCGCGACTGGGGTGCTGGCAAGGTATTGAAAGACCATGATAAAATGCTGGAGGCCAACCTTCCGGCACCGAAAGCCGAAGCGATGGTAATGGCCCATATGCAGGTTTTGCCCGGCTGGATCGACTATAATGGACACATGACGGAAAGCCGCTATCTGTTCGCCGGGTCCGAAACCTGCGACAATTTCCTGCGTCTGATCGGTGCAGATATGGATTATGTGAAGGGCGGCCATTCCTACTATACCGCCGAAACCCACATCATGCACCTTGGCGAAGCAAAGCTGGGTGACCGGCTGATCGGTTCGGTGCAGGTCCTGTCGGCCGATGAAAAGCGCATCCATACATTCATGCGCATTCAAAAAGGCGATGAAGTGGTTGCAACGCTGGAACAAATGCTGCTGCACGTCGACATGAAGGCGGGCAAAACCTGCCCGGCGTCCCCGGCGGTTCTGGCCAAACTCTTGCCCATCGCCGAGGCCCACAAAGACCTGCCGCGCCCGGATGCGGCGGGTCGGCATGTGGGTCAACGCAAGTGAAACGCACCCTGATCACTGCGGGCGCGAATGGCATCGGTCTGGTGATGGCGAAAGCCTTCGCCGGGGCGGGCCACCGCGTCTGGGTGACAGACGTGGACCCCGCTGCCGTAGCGGCTGTGCCTGTAGGTATCCGCGCCACACGCTGCGATGCGTCCAACGAAGATGACATGCGCGCGTTATTCAGTGAAATAGGGACGTTGTGGGGCGGTATTGATGTTCTTTGCGCCAATGCGGGCGTCAAGGGCCCAACCGCAGCGATCGAAAACATGCCGTTGGACGAATGGCATCGTTGTCTGGCCGTGAACCTGGACGGAGCGATGCTGGCTGCCAAATATGCCGCCCCCATGATGAAGGCCCAGAAGTCGGGGGTGATGATCTTTTCCGCCTCTACCTCGGGTCAGTTCGGCACACCCTTCCGGGCGCCCTACGTGGCAAGCAAATGGGCGGTGATCGGCCTGATGAAGACGGTGGCGATGGAACTTGGCCCCCACGGCATCCGGGCAAACGCCATTTGCCCGGGTTCGGTCACCGGTCCCCGCATCGACAGCGTGATCGCGGCTGAAGCTGAAGCCAAAGCAATGACCCCGGAGGCGGTCCGCGAGGGTTACGCCTCAGGAACCGCACTCAAACGCCTGTCCGACCCTCAGGATGTCGCAGACATGGCTTTGTTTCTTGCCTCTGACTCTGCCCGCATGGTCTCCGGCCAGGCGATCAGTGTCGATGGCTTTACCATCAATCCAGACCCGTGACGCGGCCCGCCGCGTTGCCCGATCAAAGGGACAGATCATGAATTTCGGCCTCTCTGATGAACAGAAGATGATCGTCGAAACGACGCGCGCCTTCGTGGAAAACGAACTGTACCCGCATGAGGCCGAGGTGGAACGCACCGGTCACCTGCGGATGGAGCTGATCAAGGAAATTCAGAAGAAAGCGATTGAAGCAGGGCTTTATGCCGCAAACATGCCCGAAGAAGTCGGGGGCGCCGGCCTCGATACGCTGTCGTGGCTTCTCTATGAAAAGGAGCTGGGGCGCGCCAATTACGCGCTGCACTGGACATGTGTGGCCCGCCCCTCGAACATCCTGTTGGCCGGTAACGCCGAACAGCGCGAGCAGTATCTTTATCCCTGTATCCGGGGCGAGAAGTGGGACTGCCTGGCGATGACCGAACCCGGGGCCGGATCGGATCTGCGCGGCATGAAGGCTTCGGCCCGGCAGGATGGCGATGACTGGATCCTGAACGGAACCAAGCACTTCATCAGCCATGCGGACATCGCGGATTTCTCGATCGTCTTCATGGCGACGGGCGAAGAACAGACCCCGCGCGGCATCAAGAAGAAGATCACCGCCTTCTTCGTCGACAAGGGCACCAAGGGCTTTACCGTGCGCGACGGCTACAAGAACGTCAGCCACCGGGGCTATACGAACGCGGTGCTCGAGTTCGACGATTGCCGCCTGAACAAGCGCCAGATCCTGGGCGAAGTTCACAAGGGGTTCGAGGTCGCCAACAGCTGGCTTGGGGCGACGCGGCTTCAGGTTGCCTCGACCTGCCTTGGCCGTGCCGAGCGTGCGATGGGTCATGCTTTGTCCTATGCCGCCGAGCGCGAACAATTTGGCCAGAAGATCGGCAAGTTCCAGGGAATTTCGTTCAAGCTGGCTGACATGGCGATGGAACTGAAAGCGGCGGAACTGCTGACCCGCGAAGCTGCCTGGAAGTACGACGAAGGCACCGTCACCGAGGCAGACATGTCGATGGCAAAGCTCAAGGCCACCGAGGCTCTTGCCTTCATTGCGGACGAGGCAATCCAGATTCATGGCGGCATGGGCCTGATGGAGGAACTGCCCCTCGAACGTATCTGGCGCGATGCGCGCGTCGAGCGGATCTGGGAGGGGACTTCTGAAATTCAGCGCCACATCATCAGCCGCGAACTTCTGAGGCCGCTCGGGGCCTGACGCCGCGGGGGGGCCCCCCCCCCCCCCCCCGCAGATTTTTAAAAAAAAAAAAAAAAAA
>CANJQT010000119.1 GCA_947476475.1 Paracoccaceae bacterium
AGACATCCCTTCATCTTGGCCCAAATACTCTCGGGGGAAGGCCCGCAGGGGCCGTGGGGGCAGACAGCCCCCACTTCCCTCGCTCGCTTCCGGCGGTTAGGCTTCTGTCATGATCGACAAGCTGGAAATGTTCATAGCCCTTGCCAACGAACGCCATTTCGGGCGGGCGGCAGAGGCGGTGGGGGTCACCCAGCCGTCGCTGTCGTCGGCGATCAAACAGCTGGAAGATCAGCTGGGTGTGCAGCTGGTCTTTCGTGGGGCGCGGTTTCAGGGGCTGACGCCCGAAGGACAGCGGGTGCTGGACTGGGCTTTGCGCATTGTCGGCGACACCCGCACCATGCGCGAGGAGATGCGGGCGCTGCGGTCGGGCGTATCGGGCAACTTGCGGCTGGGGGTGATTCCCACTGCGCTGCCGATGGTCGGGCGGCTGACGGTGCCCTATCTTGCCCGCAACCCGAATGTGCGGGTGACGATACTTTCGCGTACCTCTTACGAGATCCTGGAAGAGATCGAGCGGCTGGAGCTAGATGCCGGGATCACCTATCTGGAGAACGAACCATTGGGGCGGGTGACGTCCCAGCCGCTTTATGAGGAAACTTACCGGCTGCTGGTTGCCGCATCCTCGCCGCTGGCGGGCCGCGCGTCGGTGACCTGGAAAGAAGCGGCGGCGCAGCAATTGTGCCTGCTGACCAGCGACATGCAGAACCGGCGGATCATCAACCAGCATCTGTCCGAGGCGGGGGCCTCGGTGGTGCCGACGGTGGAAAGCAATTCATCAATCGCGTTGGTGGCCCATGTGGCAACGGGGCGGTGGACGTCGATTGTGACGCAGACGATTGCCGACATGTTCGGCCGGGGATCAGGGCTGACGGCGGTGCCGATTTCGGATGGCGAGGCGCGGCATCTGGTCGGGCTGATCGCTGCCTGGCGCGAGCCGCATACGCCGGTGATCGCGGCACTTCTGGACGAGGCGCGGCGGGTGGCACGGGTTTGAGGTTCGTCCGGGCTGCGCCCCGCCGATCCGGGCGAGGGGGCTGCCTGCCCCCTCGCGCTCCCCCGGGGATATTTTCAGACAGAAAATGGAAAGCGATTGGCTATACCTATCGAATGACGGTTTTTTGATATTGAAACGTCAATGATCGGGGCGTATCCGCTTGTGTGACCCAATGTGCCCCGGAGGATCCATGCCCGCCAATCCGTCAGAAGACCGTGTGCGCGAGATTATCGCGGACCATGTGGCGCTTGAGGGCCCGCTTTTGCCGATCTTTCATGCGTTGCAGGCCGAATATGGCCATGTGCCGCAACTGGCGGTGCCGGTGATTGCAGAGGTGCTGAACCTTGGTCGTGCGGAAGTGCATGGGGTCATGTCATTTTACCACGATTTCCGCAAGGAACCGGCGGGCAAGCATGTGGTGAAGATCTGCCGGGCAGAGGCCTGTCAGTCAGTGGGCGGTGATGCGATTTCGGAACGCGCGATGAAGCTTCTGGGCGTGGACTGGCACGGGACCACGAAGAACGGCAATGTGACGCTTGAGCCGGTCTTCTGTCTGGGGCTGTGCGCCTGTGCGCCGGCGGCAATGGTGGATGGCAAGGTGGTAGGCCGGGTGGATGCGGCCAAGCTTGACCGGATTCTGGCGGAGGTAGGCGCATGAGCATGAAGATTTATGTGCCCCGCGATGCGGCGGCGAAGGCGCTTGGCGCGGATGAGGTGGCGGCGGCGGTAAAGGCCGAGGCTGCAAAGCGCGGGATGGATGTCACCGTCGTGCGCAACGGTTCGCGCGGCATGGTGTGGCTGGAGCCTTTGGTCGAGGTCGAGGGCGCGGCGGGCCGGATGGGTTTTGGCCCGGTCGATGCCGCGGATGTGGCGGGGCTGTTCGAGGCGGGCTTTGGTGCGCACAGGCTGGCGCTGGGGCTGACCGAGGAAATTCCCTTTTTCAAATCGCAGACGCGGCTGACCTTTCAGCGCTGCGGCGTGATCGACCCCTTGAGCCTTGGCGATTACGAGGCGCATGGCGGGTTGGTCGGCCTGCGGCGTGCCTTGGAGATGACTGGGCCGCAGATCGTGGCTGAAGTCACCGAAAGCGGTTTGCGCGGTCGGGGCGGCGCGGGTTTTCCGACCGGCATCAAGTGGAAGACGGTCGCCGACGCGAAAGCCGATCAAAAATACATCGTTGTCAATGCCGATGAGGGCGACAGCGCCACCTTCGCTGACCGGATGATCATGGAAGGCGATCCCTTCACCCTGATCGAAGGGATGATCATTGCCGGGATCGCGGTGGGTGCGACCAAAGGTTATGTCTACATCCGCTCGGAATACCCGGATGCGGTCGAGGTGATGCATAGGGCAGTGAACAATGGCCGCGCACTTGGGCTTTTGGGTGCTTCGGTTCTGGGATCGGGCCATGTGTTCGACGTTGAAGTGCGCGTGGGCGCCGGGGCCTATGTCTGCGGCGAGGAAACCAGCCTTCTGAATTCGCTTGAGGGCAAGCGCGGCGTGGTGCGTGCCAAGCCGCCGTTGCCAGCACTTCAGGGTTTCCTTGGCAAGCCGACCGTGGTGAACAACGTGATTTCGCTGGCGACTGTGCCGGTGATCATGGAAAAGGGTGCCGCCTTCTACAAGGACTTCGGCCTTGGCCGGTCGCGCGGGACGATCCCGTTGCAGATTGCCGGGAACGTGAAGTTCGGCGGGCTCTATGAGACGGCCTTTGGCCTGACCTTGGGCGATATCGTTGACAAGATCGGCGGCGGCACCGCCAGCGGGCGGCCGGTGAAGGCGGTGCAAGTGGGCGGGCCTTTGGGTGCCTATTTCCCGCGCGCCCTGTTCGACACGCCCTTTGGCTATGAGGAATTCGCGGGCAAGGACGGTCTGGTGGGCCACGCCGGTCTGACGGTGTTCGACGATACGGCCGACATGCTGAAGATGGCGCGCTTTGCCATGGAGTTCTGTGCAATCGAATCTTGCGGCAAATGCACGCCTTGCCGGATCGGTGCGGTGCGTGGTGTGGAAACCGTGGACCGGATCGCCGCAGGTGATCCGTCGGCCATGCCGGTGCTGAAAGACCTGTGCAACACGATGAAATTCGGCTCGCTTTGCGCGCTGGGGGGCTTCACCCCCTACCCCGTCATGAGCGCCGTGACCCATTTCCCCGATGACTTCGCCCGTTCGAAGGAGGCCGCAGAATGAAGGATTTTATCATCCCGGATGCCGACTACGGCACACCGGCTTCGAAATCGAAGGAAATGGTAACGCTGACCGTGGACGGTTTTCCCGTTACGGTACCGGCGGGCACCAGCATCATGCGCGCGGCGAAAGAGGCGGGGATTTCGGTTCCCAAACTGTGCGCGACCGACAGTATCGACGCGTTCGGATCCTGCCGCCTGTGTCTGGTAGAGATCGAGGGGCGCGCGGGCACGCCCGCATCCTGCACGACGCCCGTCGCACCGGGGATCGTGGTTCATACCCAGACCGGCAAGCTGAAGACCCTGCGCAAGGGCGTGATGGAGCTTTATATCAGCGATCACCCGCTGGACTGCCTGACCTGTGCGGCCAACGGTGACTGCGAACTGCAGGATATGGCCGGGGCCGTCGGCCTGCGCGATGTCCGCTATGAAGCCAAGGAAACCCATTTCGAGGCGCGCCAGAACGGCGAGGCCAACCCCAACTGGCTGCCCAAGGACGACAGCAATCCCTATTTCAGCTATGATCCGTCGAAGTGCATCGTCTGTTCGCGCTGTGTGCGGGCCTGCGAGGAAGTGCAGGGTACCTTCGCGCTGACGATCGAGGGCCGGGGCTTCGACAGCCGCGTTTCAGCCGGGGCGATCGGCGACAATTTCCTGTCTTCGGATTGCGTCAGCTGCGGTGCCTGCGTGCAGGCCTGCCCGACCGCGACCTTGTCGGAAAAGTCGTTGTTCGAGATCGGCACGCCTTCGCATTCGGTCATCACCACTTGCGCCTATTGCGGCGTGGGCTGTTCCTTCAAGGCCGAAATGCGCGGCGATGAACTGGTGCGGATGGTGCCTTACAAGAACGGGAAGGCCAACCGTGGCCATTCCTGCGTGAAGGGGCGGTTCGCCTATGGCTATGCGTCCCACAAGGACCGGATCCTGAACCCGATGATCCGCGACAAGGTTTCTGACCCTTGGAAGGAAGTAACCTGGCCCGAGGCGATGGAATTCGCCGCCAAGCGCATGGGCGGCATTCAGGCCAAGTATGGCAAGGATTCGGTGGGGGTCATTACATCCTCGCGCTGCACCAACGAAGAAACCTATTTGGTGCAGAAACTGACCCGCGCGGTGTTTGGCAACAACAACACCGACACCTGCGCCCGCGTCTGCCATTCGCCGACCGGCTATGGGCTGGGCCAGACCTTCGGCACTTCGGCCGGAACCCAGGACTTTGATTCGGTCGAAGAAACCGATGTGGCCGTCGTGATCGGGGCCAACCCCGCCGCGGGCCATCCGGTCTTTGCCAGCCGGTTGAAAAAGCGCCTGCGTCAGGGCGCCAAGCTGATCGTCATCGACCCGCGCCGCACGGAAATGGTGCAGTCGGCCCATATCAAGGCCGAACATCATCTGGCGCTGCGCCCCGGCACCAACGTCGCGGTCGTGACAGCGCTGGCGCACGTGATCGTCACCGAAGGACTGATGGATGAAGAGTTCATCCGCACCCGCTGCGACTGGGACGAATTCCAGGACTATGCGGAATTCGTGTCCGACCCGCGCCATTCGCCCGAGTCGATCGCCGCCTATACAGGCGTTCCGGCCGACGAACTTCGCAAGGCCGCCCGGCTTTATGCGGGGGCGCGCAATGGTTCGATCTATTACGGGCTTGGCGTGACCGAACATTCGCAGGGGTCGACCACGGTGATCGGTATTGCCAACCTGGCGATGTTGACCGGCAACATCGGGCGTCCCGGTGTTGGCGTAAACCCGCTGCGCGGACAAAACAACGTGCAGGGTTCGTGCGACATGGGGTCTTTCCCGCATGAACTGCCGGGCTATCGCCATGTGAAGAACGACGCGGTGCGCGACATCTTTGAGAAGCTGTGGGGGGTGACGATTTCGTCCGAGCCCGGCCTTCGGATTCCGAACATGCTGGATGCGGCCGTAGAGGGCACGTTCAAGGGGCTTTACTGCCAGGGCGAAGACATCCTGCAGTCAGATCCCGACACCCACCATGTGGCGGCGGGTCTTGCGGCGATGGAATGTGTAATCGTCCATGACCTGTTCCTGAATGAAACCGCCAATTACGCCCATGTCTTCCTACCGGGTTCGACCTTCTTGGAAAAGGACGGCACCTTTACGAACGCCGAACGCCGTATCAACCGCGTGCGCAAGGTAATGGCCCCGAAAAACGGCTATGCGGACTGGGAAATCACCCAGATGCTGGCCAACGCGATGGAGGCAGGCTGGACCTATACCCACCCGAGCCAGATCATGGACGAGATCGCGGCAACCACACCGTCGTTCGCCAATGTGTCATATGAGCTTCTGGAAACCATGGGTTCGGTGCAGTGGCCCTGCAACGAGAAATCCCCGGAAGGCACGCCCTTGATGCACATCGACGGATTCGTGCGCGGCAAGGGCAAGTTCATCCGCACGGAATATGTGGCGACGGATGAAAAGACCGGCCCGCGCTTCCCGCTGTTGCTGACCACCGGACGGATCCTGAGCCAGTATAACGTGGGGGCGCAGACCCGGCGGACCGCCAACAATGTCTGGCACGATCAGGACGTTCTGGAAATTCACCCGCACGACGCCGAACTGCGCGGCATCAAGGAGGGCGATTTCGTCAGGCTTGCCTCGCGGTCGGGGGAAACGACCCTGAAGGCCGAAATTACCGACCGCGTGTCGCCCGGCGTGGTCTATACGACCTTCCACCATCCGACGACGCAGGCCAACGTGGTGACCACCGACTTTTCCGACTGGGCGACCAACTGCCCGGAATACAAGGTCACAGCGGTGCAGGTCAGCCCGTCGAACGGCCCGGCGGAATGGCAGGTGGAATATGACGCGCAGGCTGAAATGGCCCGCCGGATCCTGCCTGCGGCAGAGTGATGGAGACGTTCGCCACAAAAGCACGCCTCGCCTTTCGGGCGGGGCGGTGGGAAAGCGGCCAGCGCGCCGTGCCCGCCGAAGTGCCGGTGGCGATCGTCTATAATGGAACGACGCAAGCGGTGATGATGGCCACCCCGGCGGCGCTGGACGATTTCGGCGCGGGATTTTCACTGACCGAGGGCATCATTGCCGATCTTTCCGAAATTCTGGAAACCGAGATCGTGACGGTGGAGCAGGGGATCGAGCTGCGCATGTGGCTCGCCCCCGAGGCGGAAGCGCGTTTTCAGGCGCGGCGTCGCGCACAGGTTGGTCCGGTCGGATGCGGCCTTTGCGGGATCGACAGCCTGAAAGAGGCGCTGCGCGCGCTGCCGGCCCTGACATCGGCGCTGCGCCTGACGCCTGCGGATGCCGAAGCAGCAATGAAGGGGCTGATGCGCCATCAGGCCCTGAATGACACGACCCGCGCCGCCCATGCGGCCGGTTTCTACCTGCCCGGTCAAGGCGTGGTGCTGGCACGCGAGGACGTCGGGCGACACAATGCGCTGGACAAACTGGCTGGCGCATTGGCGCGGCAGGGCTTGTCCGCCGGTAAAGGCGCCGTGGTCATCACCAGCCGCGTGTCGGTCGATATGGTGCAGAAGGCCGCGATGATCGGCGCGCCGGTGCTGATGGCGGCCTCGGCCCCGACTGCGCTGGCGATTGCCGAGGCAGAGGCGGCCGGCATCACCCTTGTCGGTATCCTGCGCGGGGCCGATTTCGAACTTTTCACCCATCCCGAACGTTTTGACCCGAAAGAGGCCGCCGATGTCGCCTGAGAAAATGGTCCGTATGGCCAACCAGATTGCCACCTTCTTTGAATCGAAGCCCCATGCGGAAGGTGTGACCGGGGTGGCGCTGCATATCAGCGATTTCTGGGAACCCCGGATGCGCAAGCAACTGTTCGACCATATTGCCGCCGGTGGCGAGGGGTTGAAGCCCTTGATCCTTGAGGCGGCGGCAAATATTCGCCCGGTGAAGGCGGCCTGAGGTTTCCGCCCGAAGGGTGGGGGCGCTGCCCCCACACCCCCGGAGTATTTCAGCCAAGATGAACGCAGGTCGGCGGGTTGCTGCGGGCGGCGCCTGCAACGGGCCTGCGGCCGGCTGGAACGGATCGGCCTTGGGGCGGGAGGCTGCGAGGGCGGCAGCCAAGGGCGCGAGAATGGGAAAGCAGGTTATACCGACAGGGTGGCCTGCACCGCGCGCCCCCAGCGGGCATATCTGGCGGCGCGGGTCGGTTCGTCCATTGCCGGGGTGAATTGCCGGTCAAGCGCCCAGCCTTTCGCAAAGCCGGCCTGATCGGGATAAAGGCCCACCTGCATGCCAGCCAGCCAGGCCGCGCCCAATGCGGTGGTTTCGGTCACCAGGGGTCGATCGACCGGCGCGCCGATGATGTCGGCAAGAAATTGCATCGCCCAGTCCGAGGCGACCATTCCGCCATCGACGCGCAGGGTGCCAAGATGGGCGGCGGGCCAGTCAGCGCGCATCGCCTCGAGCAGGTCTCGGGTCTGGTAGCCTACGCTTTCCAAGGCCGCGCGGGCCAGTTCGGCCGGGCCGGAATTGCGGGTCAGCCCATAGATGGCCCCGCGGCAATCGGCGTTCCAGTAAGGTGCGCCAAGACCGGTGAAGGCCGGGACCAGCACCACGGACTGACCCGGATCTGCGGCTTCGGCCAGAGACTGGGTTTCGCCGGCGCTGCGGATGATCTTCAGCCCGTCGCGCAACCATTGGACGACCGCACCCGCGATGAAGATCGAGCCTTCCAGGGCATAGGTGGTTTGACCACCCAATCGATAGGCGATGGTGCCCAACAGGCGCGCACGGCTTTCCACCAGCGTATCCCCGGTATTGAGAAGTGCGAAACAGCCAGTGCCGTAGGTAGATTTCATCATGCCGGGGCTGAAGCAGGCCTGCCCGATGGTCGCCGCTTGCTGATCGCCCGCGACGCCGAGGATCGGGATGGCGCGACCAAGGAGACCGGGATCGGTTGCGCCGTAACTGGCGGCGCAGTCGCGCACATCGGGCAGCATCTGTTTGGGGATGTTCAGCAGGCTGAGGATCCCTTCATCCCAAGCGTTTTCGCGGATGTTGAACAGAAGGGTCCGCGCGGCGTTGGTGGCGTCGGTCGCATGCACCTTGCCGCCGGTCAGCCGCCAGATCAGGAAACTGTCGATCGTCCCGAAAAGCAGTTCGCCACGTTCTGCGCGGAGGCGCGCGCCAGGAACCTGATCGAGAATCCATTTCAGCTTGGTCCCCGAAAAATAGGGGTCCAGCAGCAGGCCTGTCTTTTTCGTCACTTCTGGCTCATGCCCCGCCGCCTTGAGGCTGGCGCAGATGTCGGCGGTCCGGCGGTCTTGCCAGACGATCGCGCGGTGAATGGGTGTGCCAGTGGCGCGGTCCCAGACCAGTGTGGTTTCCCGCTGATTAGTGATGCCGATGGCCGCGATGTCAGCAGCGCTGATGCCTGCACGGTCGATGGCGCCGTGCAGGGTCGCGGTGACGCTGGACCAGATTTCCTCTGGATCGTGTTCGACCCAGCCGGACTGGGGGAAATGCTGGGCGAATTCCTGCTGGGCCGTGGCTTTCACCCGCATGTCGCGGTCGAACACGATGGCGCGGCTGGTGGTGGTGCCCTGATCTATCGCAATGACATGGCTCATGCTTCCGGCCCCTTGGCCTTCATCCATTCGTCGATTGCAGCTATTTCGCCGGCACTTAGGCGCAGGCCAAGCTTCGAGCGGCGCCAGACCACATCTTCGGCTGTGCGGGCATATTCGCGGGCCATCAGCCAGCGCAATTCGACCTCTGTCAGGCCGGCGCCGAAGGATCGGCCAAGGTCGGCGTCTGACCGGGCCGCGCCCAGTATGGCAGGCGCTTCGGTGCCATAGGCGCGGGTCATGCGGCGGCAGGTATAGTCAGACAGGAACGGATAACGGATCTTCAGCGCGCGGATCAGGACCGCCACATCGGCCACAGGGAAGTTGCCGCCGGCCAGCGGCACACCCGCCGTCCAGTTGCCTTGCGTCGGCGCCAGGAAGTGCGCGATCTTGGCCAGCGCCGCTTCTGACAGTTTGCGGTAGGTGGTGATCTTGCCACCAAAGACCGAAAGGATCGGAGCGCCTTCGGCGTTCAGTGACAGGACGTAGTCACGCGTTGCAGCCTGCGCGGACTTGACCCCGTCATTGTATAGCGGACGCACCCCGGACTAGGTCCAGACCACATCGGCGCGGGTGACGGGCCTTGCGAA
>CANJQT010000120.1 GCA_947476475.1 Paracoccaceae bacterium
CCCGGCGGCGCCGGGCCGACCCGCCGGGGAGGCGCTGCCTCCCCGGACCCCTCCGGGATATTTGAGAAAAGAAGATGGAGGTCAGTTGATGATCGTGGCCTCGGTCGCGGCGCGCAGTTCGGCCTCGGTCACGCCATCAGCGCATTCGACGATTTGCAGGCCGCCGGGAACCACATCGAGGACGCCGAGGTTGGTGATGATACGGTTGACCACGGCCTTGCCGGTCAGGGGTAGGGTGCAGGATTTCAGCACCTTCGATTCGCCATGTTTGGAAGTGTGGTCCATCACCACCACCACGCGGCCGACGCCGGCGACCAGATCCATAGCGCCGCCCATGCCCTTGACCAGTTTGCCTGGGATCATCCAGTTGGCCAGATCGCCGTTTTCGGCCACCTCCATGGCGCCGAGGATCGCCATGGCGATCTTGCCGCCGCGGATCATCGCGAAGGATTGGGCGCTGTCGAAATAGGCGGTCTGCGGCAGTTCGGTGATTGTCTGTTTGCCGGCGTTGATGAGGTCTGCGTCTTCTTCGCCCTCATAGGGGAAGGGGCCCATGCCGAGCATGCCGTTTTCGGACTGAAGTGTCACTTCGATCCCTTCGGGGATGTAGTTCGACACCAGCGTCGGGATGCCGATACCCAAGTTCACATACCAGCCGTCCTGAAGTTCCTGTGCGGCCCGTTCGGCCATCTGATTGCGGTCCCACATGGCTCAGGCCTCCTCGCGCTTGCGTGTCGTGCGGTTTTCGATGCGTTTTTCGTGACTGCCCTGAATCAGCCGGTGCACATAGATGCCGGGCACGTGGATCATGTCGGGGTTGAGGGAGCCGAGCGGCACGATTTCCTCGACTTCGGCCACGCAGACGCGCCCGCAGGTGGCGGCGGGCGGGTTGAAGTTGCGTGCAGTCTTGCGGAAAACGAGGTTGCCCGAGGGGTCGGCCTTCCATGCCTTGACGATCGAGAGGTCGGCGACAAGCCCGCGTTCAAGGATGTAATCCTGGCCGTCGAAATTTTTCACCTCTTTGCCGTCGGCGATCACGGTGCCGACGCCAGTCTTGGTGTAAAAGCCGGGGATCCCGGCTCCGCCCGCCCGCATCCGTTCGGCAAGGGTGCCTTGCGGGTTGAATTCCAGCTCCAGCTCGCCCGAGAGGTACTGGCGCATGAATTCGGCATTTTCGCCGACGTAGGAAGAAATCATCTTCTTGACCTGGCGGGTGGCGAGCAATTGGCCAAGTCCAGCGCCATCAACGCCCGCATTGTTAGAAGCAACCGTCAGATCTTTGGTTCCGGCATCGCGGATGGCGGCGATCAGCAGTTCGGGGATACCGCAAAGGCCAAAACCACCCGAGGCGATCAGCATGCCGTCAAACAGCTGGCCGTCGAGGGCGGATTTGGCATCGGGATAGACTTTCTTCATCGGCTTTCGCCTCCGGATGACGTGGGTGGGGCGGCTTGGCAGCCGCTGGCTCAGGGCGAAGGTGACGGATTGCCGGATGCTCTGCCATCCGTAAGAATACGTAGGAGGATACGTATTAGCGGGAGGGTCGTATGGGCCGCGATTCGGCGCCGTTCGGGCGGGGGAGCGATCATGAGCGGCTGGCGTTTCTGCATGCGCCGGATGCTACGCTGATCCTGGCTGATCGTGTAATCTTGCGGGCGAGCCTGCGGGTCGAGGCGGTGTTCGGCTGGCGGCCGGACGAGTTGGAGGGGCAATCGATCCGTCTGCTTTACCCGGGGCAAAGCGACTATGAAGTGATTGGTGCGCGGGCGCGCAAGGCCTTGCAGGAGCGGCCCGTCTATCATGACGAGCGGTTCATGCAGCGCAAGGATGGGCAAGTGGTGTGGATGGAGGGGTCGGGGGCGGCGCTCGACCGCACGGATCCGCAGCGGTTCGCGATCTGGACCTATAGGCCCGCAGATCGAAAGGCGGGGCTGTTCGATCCGCTGACGGCGGCGGAAAAGCGGATTGCGCGCTATCTTGTCAACGGCTTCACCAGCAAGGAGATTGCGCTGGCCCTGTCCTGTTCGCACCGTACGGTCGAAGTGCATCGGGCAAACATGATCCGCAAGATGCAGGTTCGCAACAGCTTCGAACTGGTCCGCAAGCTGCTGATGGCGCCAGAGCCAGGGGAGCAGGCCAAGGGCGGGTAGGCCGGGCAGTCAGGCCGCCCCGGCCTTGGTGGTCTTTGCCGGTTTGGCCTTGGCTTTGGCTGCGACTTTGGGCTTGGGCTTCGCCGCCGGTTTTGCTGCGGCTTTCGGCTTGGCAGCGGTTTTGGGCTTTGCTGCCGCCTTGGGTTTGGCGGCAGCTTTGGCCTTGCCTTTGCCGCCTTTCGACGCTTTTTCGTTGGCCCATTCGACCGCCTGATCGAAGGTGACTGTTTCCGGGTCGGTGCCCTTGGGGAGGGTGGCGAAGACCTTGCCCCATTTCACATAGGGGCCATAGCGCCCGGCCATGACCTGCATGGCCCCGCCATCGGGATGGTCGCCCAGTTCCTTGAGCGGAGCGGCGGTGGCGGATGCGCCGCGACCGCGGCTGGCCTTAAGCGCCAGCACTTCGACCGCGCGGTTCATGCCGATGGTGAAGACTTCTTCGACATCAGAGATGTTGGCGTAGGTGCTGTTGTGTTTGATGTAGGGGCCGAAACGGCCGATCCCGGCCTCGACCAGCGCGCCATCGTCGGGATGGGGGCCGATGGGGCGGGGCAGGTTCAGAAGATCAAGGGCGCGCTCAAGTGTCAGGCTGTCAGCGCCCCAGCCCTTGGGCAGGCTGGCGCGGTCGGGTTTGGGTTGGGCCTCGGTCGCTTCGCCGCGCTGAACATAGGGGCCGAAGCGGCCGGTGCGGACGCTGATCGGGTTGCCAGCCTCGTCCATGCCCAGCACCTTGCCGTCGACGGAACCGGCGCCATCTTCGCCGTTGCCGGAAATCGGGCGGGTGTAGCGGCATTCGGGATAATTGCCACAGCCGATGAAGGCACCGCCAGAGCGGGCGGTTTTCAGGTTCAGCCGACCTTTGCCGCAGGTCGGGCAGATCCGGGGGTCTGATCCGTCGGCGCGGGCGGGGTAAAGGTGCGGGGCGAGGAAATGGTCTATTTTTTCAAGTACTTCGCTGATGCGCAGATCGGCGGTCTCCGCAATGGCAGAAGTGAAGTCGCGCCAGAAGCGGGCCAGCACGTCCTTGTAGTTGCGGGTGCCTGCCGAAATGTCATCAAGTTCGCCTTCGAGGTCAGCGGTGAAGTCGTATTCCACATATTTGCGGAAGAAATTGGTCAGGAAGGCCGTGACCAGACGGCCCTTGTCTTCGGGGATCAGGCGGTTCTTGTCCTTGCGGACATATTCGCGGTCCTGGATGGTGGTGACGATCGAGGCGTAGGTCGACGGACGGCCGATGCCAAGTTCTTCCATGCGCTTGACAAGCGTTGCCTCTGTATAGCGTGGCGGCGGCTGGGTGAAATGTTGTTCAGGTGTGATGGCGCGCTTTTCAGCGGCTTCGCCTTGCATGATTTGCGGAAGGCGGGCGCTGTCTTCGTCGCCGTCATCGTCACGGCCTTCGTCATAGACCTTGAGGAAGCCGTCGAACAATACGACCTGACCGGTGGCGCGCAGTTCCACTTCGCCGTCGTCGCTGCCCACGTCCACCGTGGTGCGTTCGAGGCGAGCGGCCGCCATCTGGCTGGCAATGGTGCGCTTCCAGATCAGATCGTAAAGCTTGCGCTGGTCATCCTCCAGCCGCAGTTTTTCCGGCGAGGCTGACATTTCGGTGGGGCGGATGCATTCGTGGGCTTCCTGCGCGTTCTTGGCCTTGTTCTTGTACATGCGCGGGCTGGGGGGGACGTAATCTGCGCCGAAGCGGTGCTTGATTTCGTCGCGCGCGGCCATCACGGCCTCGGGCGCCATGTCGATACCGTCGGTACGCATGTAGGTGATGTGGCCGGCCTCATAGAGCCGCTGTGCGGCCGACATGCAGGCTTTGGCACCCATGCCGAATTTGCGGCTGGCTTCCTGTTGCAGGGTCGAGGTCATGAAGGGCGCATAGGGATTGCGGGCGGCCGGCTTTGCCTCGACCGATTTGACCGACAGTGTTCGGGAAGTGATGGCCTGAACCGCCAGTTCAGCGGCGGTCGCGTTGGCAATGTCGAATTTGTCCAGTTTCTTGCCGCCCAGAACCGTAAGGCGCGCCTCGTAATCCTGCCCGCGCGGGGAGCGCAGTTTGGCGCCGACGGTCCAGTATTCCCGGGCTCGGAAGGCTTCGATTTCAAGTTCGCGTTCGACGATCAGACGCAGACAGACCGATTGGACGCGGCCCGCCGATTTGGCACCGGGCAGCTTGCGCCAGAGGACGGGCGACAGGTTGAAACCCACCAGATAGTCAAGCGCACGGCGGGCGAGGTAGGCTTCGACCAGTTCCATATCAACGTCGCGCGGCTTGCTCATGGCCTCGGTCACGGCGGATTTGGTGATGGCGTTGAAGGTCACGCGGCGGACGGTCTTGCCTTTTTTCAGACTGGAGGCCAGCGCTTCCTGAAGATGCCAGGAAATCGCTTCGCCTTCGCGGTCAGGGTCGGTGGCGAGAATAAGAGTGTCATCGGTTTTCAGGGCCTCGGCAATCGCGCGGAGGTGCTTCTTGCTGTCCGCCGCCACTTCCCACTTCATGCCGAATCCGTCCTCGGTATCGACGGAACCGTCTTTCGGCGGCAGGTCACGGACATGGCCGTAGGAAGCCAGAACAGTATAGTCGGATCCAAGATATTTATTGATTGTCTTGGCCTTGGCAGGGGATTCGACGACGACAACGGCCATGACTTCCTCGGGGTAAGCGGATTTTCAATATGGGGGCGGAACATGGGGGGCAAGGGCAGGGCTTGTCAATGACCGGTCGGCATTATCGCCAAAGTGCCCCCGCGGGGTCATTGCCATTCCTGGCAAAAAGCCTTTAGGTCACGCACAAACCATTGGCGGCGCGGCGGCGCCCATAAGGCAGGCGAGCTATGGCCCTTTCGGACAGTCTGCGCGGCGCGGCCCTGATGACCGTGGCGATGGTGGCGTTCACGATCAATGACACGTTCATGAAGGCCGCCACTGCCGAAGTGCCGGTGTTCGAGGCAATCGTGCTGCGTGGAGCGCTGACAACAGCAGCGTTGCTGATCATGAGCCTGAGGATGGGCGGGCTTCAGTTGCAGGTGGCCAGGGGCGACCGGCTCTGGATAGGGTTGCGCACCTTTGGCGAGGTCGCAGGCACCTTCACCTTTTTGCTGGCGCTCAAGCACATGCCCTTGGCCAACCTGTCGGCGATCCTCCAATTCCTGCCTTTGGCGGTGACGCTGACTGCGGCGCTGCTGCTTGGCGAAAGGGTCGGCTGGCGGCGGTTGACGGCGATTGGCGTTGGCTTTGTCGGGGTAATGCTGATTGTGCGGCCGGGAACCGAAGGCTTTGACCGTTGGTCGATTCTGGGCCTTTTGTCGGTGGCATGCGTGGTCATGCGCGATCTGGCGACTCGGAGGATTTCCAGCGGCATGTCGTCCGTGACCGTGGCTTTTCTGGCCGGGCTTTCGGTGACGGCGGGTGCTGGGCTGATGTTACCCTTTACCGATGTAGCGCCGGTCAGCGCCCTGCGCGCGGCGCAGTTGGCGGGAGCGGCTGGTTTCCTGATTGTCGGTTACCTGACTGTGGTGATGGCCATGCGGGTTGGTGATGTGGCAGTGATTGCGCCGTTTCGCTATGCGTCGTTGGTCGCGGCGATCATCCTTGGGTGGCTGGTCTTTGGTCAATGGCCCGATGGCTGGACGCTTTTGGGATCTGCGATTGTGGTGGCGACCGGCATCTACACTTTTTCACGCGAGCGGCGGATCGGCCGGCAAAGGCTTCAGCCGACCGAAGTGGGCTGAAGCGCCTTCTGCCCCAGCGGGGGCTGTTGATGATAGTGATCTAAAAGGTGAGTCTTTGAAAGCAAAGATATGTTCTGGGTCGCAGGGGATGGCTTTGAAGTAATCTGCACCGCTGAGCGGCAGGCGATGTATTTCGTCGCCCTGAAATGATGGTCAGGATATTTCCAGAAGGACGCGGGCGGTCTGGCCAATGCCAAGGTTATCTGGGGCCATTGTCAGATCGGAGGCCGCCGCGTTCGGCCATGTGGCCGAGATGCCGGGGTGCCGCCGGCATTTACAAAGAGCCGGGGCTCAAGTAGCACGACCCTATCTTTTCAGAGCCGGGCCCATCGCCATCATGGTCAGCGTCACAATTCTTATTCCCGTCCGGAACGAGGCGGAGAATATCGGCAGCCTTATCGAGGGTGTGGCTGCGGCTTGCGCGCCACATGTCGATTTCGAGATTGTCGTGGTTGATGACGGATCGGACGACCGGAGCGGCGCGGTCGTCGAGCGGATGGCGCAGACGTGCCGTTACCTGCGGTTGCTGCGGCATGATCGGTCAGCCGGGCAAAGTGCCGCGATCCATTCGGGCGTCCAAGCCGCGCGCGGGGCAATTTGCTGTACGCTGGACGGCGACGGGCAGAACCCGCCTGAAGAATTGCCGAAACTTTTCTTGCCGCTGATGGCGGCAGGCAACGAGGCCATCGGGCTGGTTGCCGGCCAGCGGGTGGGGCGGCAGGATACCTTGTCCAAGAAGCTTGCTTCGAAGTTTGCCAACGGCTTGCGCAGCTGGATGCTGAAGGACGGCACCCGCGACACCGGCTGCGGCCTGAAAGGGTATCGGCGCGATGCTTATCTGGGGCTTCCCTATTTCGACCACATGCACCGCTACCTGCCTGCGCTGTTCGCGCGGGATGGCTGGCAGGTGATGCATGTTGACGTTGGGCACCGGGCGCGTGCGGCGGGGAAGTCAAAATACACCAATCTGCAGCGCGGGCTGGTGGGGGCTGTCGATCTGCTTGGTGTCAGCTGGTTGATCCGCCGCCGCAAGAAGGCGCGTGCCACCGAAATTCAACTGCCGAAGGGCTGAGACCTATCCATGTACCAACTGATGTCCATGTTGCATGCCGAAACGGCGGGCGATCTGATCTGGATCGTCATCGGGTTGTTCGGGCAACTGATGTTTACCGGTCGATTCATCGTTCAGTGGATCGCATCAGAGCGGGCGGGTCATTCGGTGGTGCCGGTGGCTTTCTGGTATTTCTCGATCTTTGGCGGGCTGGTGGTGCTGGCTTACGGTATTCACAAGGTGGATCCGGTGATCATCCTGGGTCAGCTGCCCGGAGTTTTGATCTATTCGCGCAATCTGTGGCTTATTCGTCGGGACCGGCGTGGATCGAACGGCTGAAACAAATGCGTGGTTTGCCCCGGCGCTGAGCGTCGTGGCAGTGGTAACGCTGGCGCGGCTGATCGCGCTGGCGTTCAACAACACGGATCTGTTCGTCGATGAAAGCCAGTATTGGCTTTGGGGGCAGGCGCTCGACTTCGGCTATTACTCAAAGCCGCCGCTGATTGCATGGGTCATACGCGCAGTGACTGATCTTGCGGGTAGCGATGCGCCCTTCTGGGTCAGGATGCCGGGGGCGGTGCTGCATGGGATGACGGCGCTTATCCTTGCCGCGCTTGCAGCACGCCTGTCCGGCGCGCGGGCCGGATTCTGGGTGGCTGCATGTTATTTGACCGCACCTTTTGTCGGGGTGGGCAGCTTGCTGATGTCAACCGACACGGTGATGGCGCCTTGTTTTGCCGCCGCCCTTTACTGCTGGTTCCGGCTTGCAGGAACCTCAAGCGGAGAGGCGCGGGCGCGCTGGGCGGTCATGGCGGGCTTTGCCATTGGTCTGGCATTCCTGTCCAAGTATGCGGCCGCCTACTTCCTGCTGGGCGCGGCTCTTTCGGCGCTGTTCGTACCTGTGATGAGGGTTGGCTGGCGCAACGGCCTGTGGTTCCTGTTGGCGTTTCTGGTCACTATTGCCCCGAATATCATCTGGAACCTGACCCATGATCTGGCCACCGTCAGCCATACCATGGACAATGTCGGCTGGGTGCGCGAGGCCGGCTCGCAGGCGCGGCTGCACCCGGCGGAGCTGGCGGAATTCTTGCTGAACCAGTTTGCCGTTTTCGGGCCTTTGATGTTTCTTGCTTTTCTGGCCGCACTCGTCGGCGCCCGGTCGCCCGAGCAGCGCGCTTTGCTGTGGTTTTCGCTGCCGGTGCTGCTGATTGTCTGCGGGCAAGCCCTGCTAGAACGGGCTTATGCCAACTGGGCGGTGTCGGCCTATTTTGCCGGTGTCGTTCTGGTCGTGCCGTGGCTTTTGGCGCGCGCTCCGCGGTTTCTGAAGATTTCGCTTATGGTGAACTTGCTTCTGGTGGCTACCCTACCCGTTCTGACCATCACCGCACCTTGGCCTGACCTGAAGGGAAAGCCACTGCTGAGCCGTTATCTGGGGCAGAGCGAACTGAGCCAAGGCATCATCGCGACAGCCATAGCGGGTGGCGCGGTGGCGGTCTATTCGGATGACCGCGCCGTGCTGGCGGATTTGTTTTACACGGGCGCAGGGTCGGGCCTGTCGTTCTACGCGCCGCGAAGGGCCGGACGGCCATTGAATTATTATGAACAGACCCACCCTTTGCCCGAGGTCCATGGCCAAGTGTTCTATGTCCTGAGCAAACCAACCGAAGAACTCAGGCCGATCGCGGAATTCTTCCGCCCCGGAGGTGAGGGCAAGCTTTACGGTTACCTTCCCGGCATTACACAGAACTGGAATCCAGATGTTGCCAACTGAAGGCAAATACGCCGGCGCGTTTTTGTTCGTCTGCCTGCTGACCGGCGCAATCTTAGGCGTGCGGCCTGACCTTGATCTGGCGGTTTCTGGGCTTTTTTACACACCGGGTCAGGGATTTCTACTCGCGGTGTCCCCCGTTCTTGAAGGGTTTCGTACGGCGATCTGGGATCTGTCGATTGTGGTGTTTCTGGTCACCCTGCTGGGTGTAATTCTAGCGCTTTTTAGGCGGCGGCTTGGGCCTGTTCCCTCTGGGGTGTGGATCTATCTTTTCACCATTTATGTCTTGGGGCCGATGTTGCTGGTCAACGGGATTCTGAAGGCCCATTGGGGCAGGGCGCGGCCGGCGCATGTTGTGGAATTTGGCGGACAGTATCAGTTCACGCCTTTTTGGTGGCCCTCTGACCAATGCCTGAAGAATTGTTCATTTGTTTCGGGCGAGGTGGCGGCTGCTTTCGCCG
>CANJQT010000121.1 GCA_947476475.1 Paracoccaceae bacterium
CGGCGGTGGCCCTGTTCCACCATTTCGTTCTGAAGGACGGGCTGCTGACGCGGATGACCCGCGCTGGCTGAAGGTTTTGGTAACGAGTGACGCGCGTGTTGGCACCGGCTTTGCCGGGGCCCTTATTTTTCAGGCGCCTGGCGGTTCAGGCGAACCGGAGAAGACAATCTTGCAGCAGCCTCACCTGATCAGGTCCTGACAATTCGACCGCTATCTGGTCCGGGGTCAGCTTTCGCAAGGAA
Organism: Paracoccaceae bacterium; assembly: GCA_947476475.1. GTDB lineage: Bacteria > Pseudomonadota > Alphaproteobacteria > Rhodobacterales > Rhodobacteraceae > TMP-24. The sequence continues at coordinate 243 of CANJQT010000121.1, forward strand.
AACGAAGGAAGATCGCGTCTGCGAACCGGGTGGTGACCGTATGCAGCACACGCCGCAGGTCGGCCAACACATCATCACCGCGATGTAAGGCATGCAGCTTCATGCCGTTTGAGACAGCGGCGGGCAGCGGGGCCGCACGGCATGGGCTGGCTGGCGAGGTCGGGGAACAGTGACAGCACCTCTGCCCGCTGAGGGGCGTCAATCAGGCCAAGGCTGTAGTCGGAGGGGTGGAGGCTCTCGCTCCACACTCCTTGGGTGGACAGGACTTCGTGCTGGTCAAAGAGCAGATGGAGATAAGTCACGCGACGCATCGGGGCGCGGCTGACGGCCTGCCCGTCGATCAGGTGGGCCGCGGCGGCAAGCGCCTCGCCTACACCAAAGAAAAGTTCGGCCCGCCAGCCGCCAACCAGAATTCGGTGCTGGGGCGAAAGAAGAAGATCGCGGTCGGCGCCAAGATGACCGGCGCGGATCCGCACCGGCGCGCGCGCGCCCTGCGCATGGGTCTTGCGCTGACCGATCCAGCGCAGGGGCTGGAAGCCATGGTCGCGGGTCAGGACCAGATCGCCCGGCGCCAGGCATTCGACCGGACGCGAACCGGAGATGGTTTCGATCAGCGTGCCTGAGGTGAAGCACAAAAAGCTTTCGTCGCGCGTGGCGACATAGGAACCCGAATATTCCGCACCGTTCCAGGTGCCAAGGTTGATCGACTGAACCTTGTCGTGATGAACGCCATCGGGAATATCGGCATCATTGATGCGGGCAATGTAGCTGCCATCTTCGAAAACCCATACCACCATCGGCACGGTCAGCACCTGATCACCGATGGTCAGTCTTGAATCGTTGAAGACAGCCACGTCCTTGACGGTCTTGTTCAGGTCACCGATGCCGACGCTGTCACCCTTGGTGCCCAACCGGTCATCAGTATCGGAATCGCCGATGATGCCGTCGTCGTTGGCATCGTTCCAGGTTACGGTCTGGTAGTTGTTCGGCGATATGGACAGGCCGTTGCCCGCGCTGCTGATCGGCGACTGTGAAGCGGCGGAAAATTTGGGCCAGGTTCCGGTGCCCTGCCATGCCCAGCTTGATGTCGAAGCCAATGCCGCCCCCTGTGCCGCCCCCTGAGTGCAGGTTGGGCAGATCTTGGGGCCGCGGGATGAAGCTTGGGTTTACGCCAAACGAAAACGCCGCCCCGAACGCGGGGCGGCGCCTGAAAAATGCTTAAAGTCCGAGGGATCAGGCCTTGATCAGCCCCATCGATTCCAGTTTCAGGATCACCTGATGGGCGCAATTGTCGACATCGACGTTTTCGGTTTCGACCACCAGCTCGGCCTTGGTCGGGGCCTCGTAGGGGTCTGAAATGCCGGTGAATTCCTTGATCTTGCCTTCGCGCGCCAGTTTGTAGAGCCCCTTGCGGTCGCGGCGCTCGCACTCCTCGATGCTGGTGGCAACATGGACTTCGACGAAGGCGCCGTAGGCCTCGATCATCTCGCGCACAGCGCGGCGGGTGGCCGTGTAGGGCGCGATCGGGGCGCAGATCGCGATGCCGCCGTTCTTGGTGATTTCAGAGGCGACATAGCCGATGCGCTTGATGTTGATGTCGCGGTGTTCCTTCGAGAACCCGAGTTCCGACGACAGGTGCTTTCGCACAACATCGCCATCAAGAAGGGTGACCGGGCGGCCGCCCATTTCCATCAGCTTGACCATCAGGGCGTTGGCGATGGTGGATTTGCCGCTGCCGGACAGGCCGGTGAAGAAGACGGTGAAGCCCTGTTTGGCGCGCGGCGGCGAGGTGCGGCGCAGTTCGGTGACGACTTCGGGGAACGAGAACCAGTCAGGGATATCCAGCCCCTCGCGCAGGCGGCGGCGCAGTTCGGTGCCGGAAATATCCAGCACGGTCGAACCTTCCGGCACTTCGTCGATCGGATAGTACTGTGCCTTTTCCTGCACATAGACCATCTGTTTGAAATCAAGCATTTCGATGCCGATTTCCTTTTGATGTTCCGCGACCATGGTTTGCGCGGCGTAGGGGTCGTAGAAATCCTTGCCCTGGCTGTTCTTGCCGGGGCCGGCGTGGTCGCGGCCGACGATGAAATGGGTCAGGCCGTGGTTCTTGCGGATGATGGCGTGCCAAAGTGCTTCGCGCGGACCGCCCATGCGCATGGCAAGGTTGAGAAGCGACAGGTGGGTGGTCGAGGCAGGGTATTTGTCCAGCACCGCCTCGTAGCAGCGCACGCGGGTGAAATGATCAACGTCGCCGGGCTTGGTCATGCCTACGACCGGGTGGATCAGCAGGTTGGCCTGCGCTTCGCGCGCGGCCCGGAAGGTCAGTTCCTGATGGGCGCGGTGCAGCGGGTTGCGGGTCTGGAAGGCGACGACGCGGGTCCAGCCCAGCTTGCGGAAATGGGCCCGCAGTTCGTTGGGCGTGTCGCGGCGGCCCTTGAAATCATAGTGGACGGGCTGCTGGATGCCGATGACCGGGCCGCCCAGATAGACCGGGCCGGCCTGATTGTGCAGATAGTTCACCGCCGGATGGGCCAGATCATCGGCGCCAAAGACCTGTTCGGCCTCGTGCGCCTTGTTGGGCGTCCATTTGTCGGTGACCGAGAGGATGGCGAGGATCACGCCTTCCTGATCGCGCAGCGCGATATCCTGGCCGGGGGCGACGGTTTCGGCGAATTTTTCGTTCACGTCGAGCGTGATCGGCATCGGCCAGAGCGTGCCATCTGCGGTGCGCATGCTGTTCACGACGCCGTTGTAATCGACCTCGGACATGAAGCCCTTAAGCGGGAAGAAACCGCCGTTCATCAGCAGTTCCAGATCGCAGATCTGGCGCGGGGTGAGGTCCCAAGAGGGCAGGTTTCCGGCTTCGGCCTTCAGCTTTTGGGCGGAGTCGGAGGAGACGTAAAGCTCCGGGATCGGAGCGTGGTTGGACGGTGCCATGGCGGCCGGACCTCATGCAGGGGTGATGCGGGAAATGGTCCCGCTTTCGCGCGGCGGTTTAGCGCGGGGATGGAACAAAGTTCAAGCCGAATAAGGTTTTTTGCCCAGAAAAGGGCGAAAATGCTGCATTCTGGCCCTGCATTGGAACGGATTCCCATTACAGTTCCGGGCCGCCGAACGGACGCCACGCAAGGCGATCGGCGGGCGCAAGAGTTTTCGAAAACTCTTGCAAAAATCTTCGAGGATTTTTGCGTCAGGAGGACAGCGGGGAAGGGCCAGCCTGCGTGCCGCTATCCTTGCGCGGCCAGCCAACGTTCTGCGTCAAGCGCCGCCATGCAGCCCATGCCGGCGCTGGTCACCGCCTGACGGTAGATGTGATCAGTCAGATCGCCTGCGGCGAAGACCCCGGGGATCGAGGTGTTCGTGGTGCCGGGTTCGACTTTCACGTAGCCGCCGGAATGCAGTTCAAGCTGGTCCTTGACCAGATCAGAGGCGGGCGCGTGGCCGATTGCCACAAAGAAGCCGGTGCAGGGCACGGTCCGTTCCGCGCCGGTGTGCACGTCTTTCAGCCGCACGCCGGTAACGCCCGCACCGCCGGGCACGCCAAGAATTTCCTCGACCCCGTGGTTCCAGATCACTTCGATCTTCGGGTGTTTGAACAGGCGGTCCTGCATGATCTTTTCTGCGCGCAAGCTATCGCGGCGGTGGATCAGTGTGACCTTGGTGGCGAAGTTGGTCAGGAACAACGCTTCCTCGACCGCGGTGTTGCCGCCGCCGATCACCACCACTTCCTTTCCGCGATAGAAGAAGCCGTCGCAGGTGGCGCAGGCCGATACGCCAAAGCCCTTGAACTGTTCTTCGGAGGGGATGCCCAGCCATTTGGCTTGCGCCCCGGTGGCGAGGATCACAGCGTCGGCGGTGTAGGTGGTGCCGGAGTCGCCCTGGGCGGTGAAGGGGCGCTTGCTGAGGTCGAGTGCCGCGATATGGTCGGAAATCACTTCCGCCCCCATCGCCTTGGCGTGGTCTTCCATCCGCACCATCAGGTCGGGGCCCTGCACATGGCTGTCGCCGGGCCAGTTTTCGACCTCGGTAGTGATGGTAAGTTGGCCGCCGGGTTGGATGCCCTGAACAAGGATCGGGTTCAGCATGGCGCGGGCGGAATAGACGGCGGCGGTATAGCCTGCCGGGCCGGAGCCGATGATCAGAACCCTGGTGTGCCGTGTCGCGCTCATATCCGCCCTCTTTCCTTTGCTGGTGTCCGGATATAATCAGCCGGATCAGGCGGGGGAAGGGGCGATTGCGCCGGACCCGATAACAGAAAATTGCCCAAGAGCGAAATAATATTGCGCATTACCGCCCCTGGCGGTAAGTTCCGCAAAATTTTGAAGGAGACGACCCGATGGCAGGCCACAAACTTGACGAGATCGACCGCAAGATCCTGTCAGAGTTGCAAGCCGACGGTCGGATGACCAATGTCGAGTTGGCAAGCCGGGTTGGAATTTCCGCGCCACCCTGTCTGCGCCGGGTACGGACGTTGGAGGAGGCGGGCTATATCCGCGGGTATCATGCAGATGTTAACCCGCGCGAGCTGGGGTTTGAGGTGCATGTCTTTGCGATGGTCGGGCTGAACAGTCAGGCCGAGGTTGATCTTTCGGCCTTTGAAAAGCGCTGCCGCGAATGGCCGCTGGTGCGCGAGTGCCACATGCTGAACGGCGAGATCGACTTCATCCTGAAATGCGTGGCCCCGGACCTGTCGACGTTCCAGCGGTTCCTGACCGAGGAACTGACCGCAGCAGCCAATGTCGCGTCGGTGAAGACCAGCCTTGTCATCCGGTGTGCCAAGGACGAACCTGGCGTACCGTTTGATGTGCTTGAGGCGCGGGTCGCGCGACTGGGCTGATCAGACCCCGCGACCGACCGACCCACGCCCCAAGCTGCGCCCCCACGGCGACAAGAGTCCGATCCGGCGCGGCGGCCGGACCGGGGTGCGGATTATGCTGCGATCTGATCTTCGGCTTCGTCCGCCGCGAGGCGGGCATGGGCCAGCGGGCCAAAATCGGCAAAGGTCTTCATCTGCGGGAACATCGCGATGAACAGGGCCGCCAGCTGCGGATCCAGCTTTTCGCTGATCTTTTTGCCGGGGTGGAAGCTTTCCACTGCAAGGCCGGCGCAGGCCAGCGAGCCGTGGTTTTCCAGCACCACATGGAACATCGTCATTGGTGCGATCGGAGTCACTTCGATGATTACATCGCCATCAATCAGGCTGCGGGCCGGGACGTAGGCGGCGTCAAACCCTGCGGCACGGGTGCGTGCGTTCTTCATCAGGATACGGGCTTGTGCGCCCAAAAGCAGGTCGGGCATCGGGCAGCTGCCGCCGAAAGCGTCGGCGGTAATGCGGGTCATGGTGGTCGCCGCGACGCCGGGGATGGCATTGGCGGGGAAAAGGGTCATCGAGCCGATCCAGGTGATGATTTCACGGCGACCGCCGGCGGTAACGGCGACCATGCCGGGTTCAAGATCTTCGATGGCGACGAAGCCCTTGGTGGTTTCGATCAGCGTGCCACGGGCGATGGCCGAAAAGGCCTCTTCGAACTCGGGCAGGGCGGGGGCAACGCGGGTCGAACTGTCGACCCGGCCATCGGCGGTCAGCCACATCGTTTCATAGCGACGGGTCTTGAACGCCGGGCGCACCGGGCGCGGGGCCGGGCGGGCGCCAATCGGAAAGAAGGGGGCGGAAAGTTTTTTGGCGGGCAAAATGGCGGGAACAGCAAGTGTCGCAGCCTGGGGGGCGGAATGCATCATTTGAAAAACCCTTCGGTTCAATGTTCAGGTTCGGGCAAAACGCCCGGAATAAATTTACGCCTGGGCGTAACGCCCGAAAAAACTAGCCAAATAGAAAACCAAGTCGTCGCAGCCTGAAATGAGGCCGATGCCTTCTGATGAAGGTAACGTCACATTATGTCAAATTTTCCTTCTGTTTGAAACGAAATCGCGGACGAAAACCTGATTTCGAGGGGCATTGTTTTGAGTTGAATAGAATTGCCATTTGCCTGCCGCAAATCCCGATTCGATTTCGTGCGGGGGGCACTGCTAAAGCCGGATCGCCGAGATCAGCCGCCCGTAGTCGGCCTCGTGCCGATGCACGGAACGCCGATAGGAAAAGAAACGTTCCGGGTCGGAATAGGTGCAATGGCCCGTCCAGGCGGCATGGCCGACACCCGCTGCGCGCAGCTGATGGAGGCCGAAGCCCGGCAGGTCGAACTGGACGCGGTCGCCTTCCCCGCCGGCGAAGAACCGGTCAAAGGCTGGATCCTCGGCGAGGAAGGCATCCATGAATTCCGGACCAACCTCATAGGCGCGCTGGCTGATCGAGGGGCCGATGATCGCGGCAATCCGGTCAGCGCGGGCGCCAAGGCGGGTCATTGCGGTGATGGTATTGCCCAGAATGCCGGACAATGCACCGCGCCAACCGGCATGTGCAGCCCCGATAACCCCAGCATCGGCATCGGCGAACAGGACTGGCTGGCAATCGGCGGTCAGGACCGACAGCGCAATGCCGGGCCGGTCAGTGACCATGGCATCGGCCTTGGGCGGGATGGCCCAGGCGGCGGTCACTGTCGCCACATCGGCGGAATGGATCTGATGGACGCCGATCAGCGCCTTTGGTGCGACCCCAAGGTTGTGGGCCACACGTTCGCGGTTCATCGCCACGGCTTCCGACAGATCGGTTGAGCCCTGCCCGCAGTTCAGCCCCTGAAAGATGCCGGACGAGGCGCCGCCCTTGCGGGTGAAGAAACCATGCGTGACCGGGTCAAGGGCCGCGTGCGTCAGCTTTTCAAGCGTATTGTGCATCGGGCGGGTCCAGTCCGGGTGGTGCGGGTGTTCCTGTCGGATGGCAGGCGATCACTTTGAACAACTCACCCATTTCCGAAGCATCGGTCAAGCGCCGATAGGCGGCGCGGTGGGTGTCGAGTGCCGCACCTTGCAGGTTCCGTGCCAAAGCCTCGGTCCGGGCAGCAAGGCCAAGGCGGTTCAGAAAGGTGCCTTGCAGGGTCATGGCGGTGCTGGCGGCGCCGGCGGTCCGGAATGCCTGGGACAGGGCCTGGAAGTCGACATGGGCGGTCAGGTCGGCGAGGCCCGGTTCGGCAAGCGGATCGGTGAAGGCATGGGATTTCAGGGCCTGGAACGTATCGCCAAGCGATTGCCAGCCGCCATAGTCGATGATCAGTGCCGCCCCGCCGACGCTAGCGATGCGGCGGGCGATGTCACCGGCGATGGCGGGCAGGGCGGGACAGGTTTCGACGATATCGCCTTCGGATGTGTCGGCAAGCCGTGGGGCGAGGGTGGCCAGAGGCACAGGGGGGGCATAGCCGAAGGTCAGCTGACCGTCGCGCAGCCCGACCTGCCGTTCGGCCCAGCCCGCGCCGCTGCGGCGAAACTGGCGGATAGGCAAAGCGTCGAAGAATTCGTTGGCGACCAGAAACAGGGGGGCGTCGGGCAGGCTGTGGATCCCGTCGTGCCAGGTCACCGGATGATCGCCCAGCGTCTGGCGCTGGCGCGCGCGCAAGGTGGGCGAGGCTTCGATGAGATGCACCTCGGCTGCGGCGCGCATGGCGGGCAGCGCCTTCAGCGCACGCAGCATGTCGGCCATCAGTGTGCCGCGTCCAGGGCCGATTTCGGCCAGCAGGAAGCGGGCCGGGCGACCCTGATCAAGCCAACATTGCGCAAGGCACAGGCCTAGAAGTTCGCCGAACATCTGGGTGATTTCGGGGGCGGTGGTGAAATCGCCCGCCGCGCCGAACGGGTCGCGCGTGGCGTAGTAGCCGTGCGCGGGATGCAGCAGGCAATCGGCCATGTAGTCCGCCAGGCTGATCGGCCCCTCGGCGGCGATCCGCGCCGCCAGCAGGCGGGCGAGGGGGGTCATGCGGCGCGGGCCCGTGACAGGAACCACAGGCCCGCCGCGATCATTGGCAGGGTTAGAAGCTGGCCCATGGTCATTCCGATGCCTGCCCCGCCGATCACATGGCCCAGCGGGTTGTCAGGGGTGATGAACTGGGCGTCGGCCTCGCGGAAGAACTCGACGAAGAAGCGCGCCAGCCCGTAGCCAAGCAGGAACGTGCCGGTGATCAGGCCGGGGCGCTTGAGTGCCCCGCGCCGCAGAATGAGGTAGAGGACCAGCCCAAGGGCAAGCCCTTCGAGCCCCGCCTCGTAAAGCTGGCTGGGGTGGCGGGCGCATTCGCCGTGGATGACGCCCGGACAGGTTTGCGCGGCTTGTCCGGGGAAAAGCACGCCCCAGGGCATGGTTGTCGGACGCCCCCAGAGTTCGGCGTTCACGAAGTTGGCCAGACGGCCGAAAAACAGGCCGACCGGGGCGACGAACGCCATCGCGTCGGACAGAAGTAACGGGCGGACGCCCTGCCGCCAGCAAAACAGAAGCCCCGCGATGATCACGCCGGCAAAGCCGCCGTGAAAGGACATGCCGCCTTCCCAGACTTTCAGGATGTCGCCGGGATGGGCTAGATACTGGCCGGGTTGATAGAACAGCACATAGCCCAGACGCCCGCCTAGAATCACCCCTAGAACGATATAGGTCAGCAGGTCCTCGACACGCTTGGATTCCATTGGCGCCTGATCCGCGGGCCAGAGTGCCGGTCGGGCCATCAGGCCCTGGATCACCTTCCATCCCGCCAGCAATCCGGCCAGATAGGCCAGTGCATACCAGCGCAGGGCAAACCGCACGCCAAACAGGGTGACGGCAAAAAGCTCGTTCGAGATGTCGGGAAAGGGTATGGCGGTGGGCATGGCATCCTCTGGCTTTGCTGCCGAAAG
>CANJQT010000122.1 GCA_947476475.1 Paracoccaceae bacterium
AAGCCGGACTTAATTACTATGGGGCTTCTGTCGCTGGCGAAGTGGAATGGCACCAGCTGCGCGGCGTTACCATCGGTGGTGATGGCGCCGGCGGGGCATTGTGCCACCTGCATCTGGGCGCCGGGGAAACCGAAAGCCTGCCAGCCACGGCCGCTTTTGCCCCGGAACGACTGGCACAGGAATTCCGCCTGCGCGGGGTGCCTGTCTGGCGCGCGCCACAGGCCCAGTCGGCCTTCGCGCAGGCTTGATCTACTGGCAGTAGCTTTGCTGGGATATCCAGCGCGCCACCTCGGCCCGGTTCACCTGCTTGCGCATCGGCAGCCAGTCGCGCGCCATGCCTAACCAGCCGCGCTTTGCGTCACCAAAGATCGCGCCGTCATCCGCCACGCTGCGGGACATGATCTTTACCGCGCAGGTCAGGTTTTCCGACCCGTCAAGCAGCGCATTGCCGGTGGCACAGCCATTGGCTCGCGCCGTGGCGTCAGAAATCTGCATCAACCCCTTGAGCTGCCCGCCGCCGCCCGCCAACGGGTTCCAGCTGCTTTCATAGCGTGCCACCGAAGACAAAAGCCCAGCCCAGAAAGACCGGCGCTGATCCGGCGCCGCATTGGCATAGCCCGGACAATAGAGCCCAACGTCAGACGGCACGCTGTTGACCAGAACGGCCCCCTCGTCTTTTAGCGCAGCCAGCGTGGCGGCGGTCCATTCCGACCCTTCTGGCCGGTGATCCCACCGGGTGGCAGGCAAGAAGCCCGGCGTTGACAGGTCCCGCGCGCCAGACCCGCACGCGGCGGGAACGGCCAAGGTCAGGACCAGCAGCAGGGACTGAAGGGCTACCGAAGAACGCATCAGGACGACAACTTTCGCGCAAAAGGGGCCAACAGCGGCTGCAATCGGCCGTTCGGGCAGCAAACTTTCGCATCAGACGGGCAATTGCAACGCCCAAACCCCGATTGCGCGGCCATCCGCTTGTCTGCCGCGCCGGCCTTGATTACAAGCGGGCGCAGTTATCAAAGGACGCCCCCGATGCTGGATCTTACCTACGAAGCCCCCAAGCCCAAGGTCATTCACGGTGCCAAGGAAGATTGGGAACTGGTGATCGGGATGGAGATCCATGCACAGGTCGCGTCGAAGGCCAAACTTTTTTCCGGCGCCTCAACCGAATTCGGAGCCGAGCCCAATTCGAACGTCGCCTTCGTTGATGCCGCGATGCCGGGCATGTTGCCGGTCATCAACGATTTCTGCGTGGCGCAGGCCGTTCGCACCGGGCTGGGTCTGAAGGCGCAAATCAACCTGGTGTCGGCCTTCGACCGCAAGAATTATTTCTATCCCGACCTCCCGCAGGGCTATCAGATCAGCCAGCTTTATCACCCGATTGTCGGCGAAGGCGAAGTGCTGGTCGAACTCAGCCCCGGCATCGCCCGCCTTGTGAGGATCGAACGGATCCACCTGGAGCAGGATGCAGGCAAGTCGATCCATGATCTTGATCCGACCATGTCTTTCGTCGACCTCAACCGCACGGGCGTCGCGCTGATGGAAATTGTCAGCCGCCCCGACATTCGCGGGCCAGAAGAAGCTGCCGCCTATGTGTCGAAGCTGCGTCAGATCATGCGCTATCTGGGCACCTGCGACGGCAACATGCAAAACGGCAGCCTGCGCGCCGACGTGAACGTTTCAGTCTGCCGCCCGGGTGCCTATGAACGGTATCAGGCGACGCAGGACTTTTCGCATCTGGGAACGCGCTGCGAAATCAAGAACATGAACTCGCTGCGCTTCATCCAAGCCGCCATCGATTATGAAGCCCGCCGCCAGATCGCCATCTTGGAGGATGGTGGCAAAGTGGTGCAGGAAACCCGGCTTTATGACCCGGACAAGGGGGAAACCCGGTCGATGCGATCCAAGGAAGAGGCGCATGATTACCGCTACTTCCCGTGCCCCGATCTTCTGCCGCTGGAGATCGAGCAGGCTTGGGTGGATGACATCCACGCCCACATGCCCGAGCTGCCGGACGCAAAGAAGGCCCGCTTCATGGCCGACTTCGGCCTGACCGACTATGACGCGAACGTGCTGACCGCCGATCTGGATTCGGCCGCCTTTTTCGAAGCTGTCGCCAAGGGTCGGGACGGCAAGCAGGCGGCGAACTGGGTGATCAACGAACTGTTTGGCCGCCTGAACAAGGAAGGCAAGACCATTGCCGATACGCCGGTGTCCGCCCCCCGCCTGGGCGGGGTTCTGGACCTGATCGCCCAAGGCGAGATTTCCGGCAAGATGGCCAAGGATCTGTTTGAAATTCTCTGGACCGAACGTGGCGATCCGGCCGAAGTGGCCGCCGCGCGCGGGATGAAGCAGGTGACAGACACCGGCGCCATCGAAAAGGCTGTGGATGATCTGATCGCCGCCAACCCCGATCAGGTGGCCAAGGCCAGGGTGAACGCGAAGCTTGCGGGCTGGTTCACCGGTCAGGTCCTGAAGGCCACGGGCGGCAAGGCCAACCCGGCGGTGGTTAACGAACTGGTGGCAAAAAAGCTGGGCATCTGATCGCGCAATCGCCAGGAAACGAAAAAGGGCGGCCCGCGGGTCGCCCTTCGCAATTCCGGGTGGCCAGGTCAGGCCTTGCGGCGACGCCTCAGGCCGAACAGCGCACCGACCGCAGACAAAAGCACAACACCTGACGCCGGAACCGGGACTGCGGCTACGCTGATGCCGATGTTGTCAATATAGCCACCGACCCCGTCGGCGGCACCAAGGGCCGCAAAGCTCAACCCAAAGGTCGCGCCAGTCAAAACGGTAAATTTCTGCCGGACTTCGGTCCAGATACCGACCTGCGCGCCGTTTGTGCCCGTAGTCACCGATCCGGAAACCAGATTGCCAAGATTGTAACCGATCGTATTGGTTGCCACGAGCGCACTTTCCGGGCTGTACCAGAAGGACAGGATATAGGTGCCCGCCGCTATGGTAACCTGTTGGGTGATGGTGGAATTCCTGCCGCCGCCAGCATCAAGCGACAGGTAATAATTGCCATCCACAGCGTCGATCAGGCTGCTGTTGTTGGACTGAACCTCAACCTTGTTGCCCCCACCGCCGCTGACCGTCCAGCCCGCAAGGCCGTTGTAAACATCCCAACCGGGTGAGGAGGTGCCCAACTGACCAAAGGTCAGGTTATTTGTAAATCCGCGCGGACGACCGGCAGTGCCCTGTTCAAAACTGCTGTTCGCGACCGACACTGTCGCGGCTTGCACTGGCCCGGCCAGGTACAAAGGCGCAGCAAGCACCCCGGCGCAAAGCGCGATGATCAGACCATTTTTCCAGTTCGGCTTCATCCCGACATCCACTTTTCTGCATCAGGATCCACGACGAAAGGCGTGATTCTCTGTGCAACCTGCAATTCCAGCTACAGAAATTAACCCTTTCTCTGTGTCAAACCTGTGACCGAACCTGTCACACATGAAGGCATTGATCGCCCGTCAATGTCCGGTGGCAGCCGCCGCGCCGATGCTTTATGATGCCCCCCGACCAGACAACCGAGGCTTTCATGCAGCGTTACGAATACAAGGTTATCCCTGCGCCGATCAGGGGCGAAAAGGTGCGTGGTGCCAAAACCACCGAAGAGCGGTTCGCGCAGGCGATGACCAGCCTGATCAACGGTCAGGCCCGCGACGGCTGGGACTATTGCCGTGCCGAAACCTTGCCCAGCGAAGAGCGTGTGGGCTTTACCAAGCGGCGCGTCGTACACGTGAACATGTTGGTTTTTCGCCGTGACGCCACCGCAGAGCCCGCCGGCCCGCTGATCCTGGGACCGGCGACCGGGAAGACGCCCAAGATCGTCGATATCGGAGAGGGAAGCCCGCCAAAGCTTGGTCCTGCCCCCGGCGCAGATGATCTTTAGCCGTCGGTGTCAACCGTCCGTAAGGTCGAGCGAGAGCGCGTGGATTTGCGCGACCAGATCGGCACCAAGGGCCGCATGAACGGCCCGGTGACGTTCCAATCGGGTCATTTGGGCAAGCGCTGCCGACCGCATCCGGATACGAAAGTGACTTTCGCCACCGTCGCGATAACCTGAATGGCCTCTGTGGTTTTCACTTTCGTCAATTATTTCAATGAGGTCCGGCAAAAACGCTTTGCGAAGCCTCTCCTCCATCTGATCAGCACGCCGCATTTTTTCACCTGCCCCCTTCAAAGCTCCGCCAAAAACCCTAAACTTGGCCGCCCGAGTCGGAAATACCCCTCTCTGACGCGACGGACAAAAGCCGAGGACTGAATGACAAAAGACGACCCTTTCGGATTTGATATTTCGGCTGCGTCCGACAAAAAGAAACGCACGAAGGGCAAGCGCGGGATGTCCGGCGCCTTCGAAACCTCGACGCGCGCCTGCGACCAGCGTGGCTGCACGCAGGCCGGGCAATATCGCGCCCCGAAATCACCAGACACGCTGGATGATTACTTCTGGTTCTGCCGCGACCATGTGCGTGAGTATAATTTGAAGTGGAACTTCTTTCATGGTGCGACCGAGGAAGAGTTTGAGAAATTCATCGACAAGGATCGGGTCTGGGGCCGCGAGACGAAGCCCTTTGGCAAACGCGGTTCTGAAGACCGCGCGTGGCAGCGACTGGGGGTGGAAGATCCGATGGAGATCCTGGGGGCCAATGCAACGCTTAATCCCGGGCGCGTCGCGATCGGGCGCAAGCTGCCGCCGACAGAACGCCGAGCATTGGAAATCCTTGAGGCGAAGGATAATTGGACGAAACCTGAAATCCGCAAGCAGTATAAATCCTTGGTCAAAGATCTGCACCCGGACATGAATGGCGGTGACCGGTCTGATGAAGATCGGCTACAGGAAGTCGTCTGGGCATGGGACCAGATCAAGGACAGCCGCAACTTCCGCGACTGATCCGCACCATGCGGGCCTTTGGCACCCTGCGCCGGATCTGCGTCGGTCGTTCCCGCCGTTGGTCCAGCGGAAACGGCTGGGCTGCGCACCTTGCGGCGCGAACCAGCGGCACAAGAAACATGCCGTAAACTTGGCAATCATGCGGGGGTGGAGGTTTCCCCACCACAAGTCGCCTTGAAAAGGTTCTGTTCCGGCAATGACGCTGCAAATCATGCAGCGCGGAACACCAGCGCCAGCCCGTTCATGCAGTACCGCTTGCCCGTCGGTGCCGGCCCGTCACCGAAGACATGCCCCAGATGTCCCCCACAACGGCGGCAATGCACCTCGGTGCGTTTGCCCAGAAGGCCCCAGTCGGCCCGGGTGGCCACCGCATTTTCAAGCGGCTGAAAGAAAGACGGCCAGCCGGTGCCGCTGTCATACTTCGCATCCGACGAAAAAAGCGCCAGATCGCAACCCGCACAGAAGAAGGTGCCCACACGATGTTCGTCATTCAGCGGGCTTGACCCAGCGGGTTCGGTATTTTCCTCGCGCAGCACCGCATACTGCCTGGGGCTTAGGAGCGTGCGCCACTCCTCGTCCGTGTGGGTGATTTCGAACACCTCTGCGGCGTGGCCCTGGCCTGCTGAGGTGACCGCCAGAAGACTGCCACCCAGCTTCATCATCATTCTTCGCGTCATCATGATCACTCTCCGCCTGCGCTGGATGCACTGATGTCACACTTACGGATCACATGCGGTAAAAGTTGCGGGAGCCTTTGTCGCAATTCGCCCGCGAAAGCCGCCCCCTGCACTTGCACCCCCCCAGATTCTCGTCCATCAATCAGAGGCTCATTTCGCCGGGCCGCGCCCGGCCCTTTCTCATGGCGGACGGAATGCTGGATCAAGCTGCAAAACCCACCGAAGAAATCTCGGTTCGCGAGGTCTTCGGTATCGATACCGAAATGAAGGTCAAGGGCTTTGCCGACCGCACCGATCGGGTCCCCGAAATTGACCCGACCTATAAATTCGACCCTGACACCAGCCTGGCGATCCTTGCGGGCTTTGCCTACAACCGCCGCGTGATGATCCAGGGCTATCATGGCACCGGCAAATCCACCCACATCGAACAGATCGCCGCGCGCCTGAACTGGCCCTGCGTCCGCGTCAACCTTGACAGCCACATCAGCCGGATCGACCTGATCGGCAAGGATGCGATCAAGCTGCGCGACGGCAAGCAGGTAACGGAATTCCACGAAGGAATCCTGCCCTGGGCGCTGCGCAACCCGGTCGCCATCGTCTTTGACGAATATGACGCGGGACGGGCGGATGTGATGTTCGTGATCCAGCGCGTGCTGGAACATGACGGCAAGCTGACGCTGCTGGACCAAAACGAAATCATCACCCCTCACCCGTCGTTCCGCCTGTTCGCCACCGCGAATACCGTGGGTCTTGGCGATACCACTGGTCTTTACCACGGCACCCAGCAGATCAATCAGGCGCAGATGGACCGCTGGAGCCTTGTGGCGACGCTGAACTACCTGTCGCACGACGCTGAGGCCGCCATCGTTCTGGCCAAGTCGCCGCATTACAACACCGAAAAGGGCCGCAAGATCATCAGCCAGATGGTCACCGTAGCCGACCTGACGCGAACGGCCTTCATGAACGGCGATCTGTCCACCGTCATGAGCCCACGCACCGTGCTGAACTGGGCCGCCAATGCCGAGATTTTCCGCAATGTGGGCTATGCCTTCCGGCTGACCTTCCTGAACAAATGTGACGAGTTGGAGCGGCAGACGGTCGCCGAATTCTACCAGCGCTGCTTTGACGAGGAACTGCCGGAAAGTGCGGCAAGCCAGTCCATCCGTTGACGACACATGCGGGGAAATTCCTTCTCAAGGAATTTACCGAGAGCCTTGCCTAAGGCTCTTGGTTACACCCGGCCTGAAAGGCGTGCCAGATGACCAAACCCTCTGACAACCCCGCTGACCCGTTCAAGAAGGCCCTCGCCGAGGCCACCAAGACCATGGCGAACGAGCCGGAGCTGACGGTGACCTATTCCGTCGATCCACCCGGGATGACAGGCGATACAATGCGCCTGCCGCAGGTGTCCCGCCGTCTGACGCGCGACGAAGTGTTGATTGCGCGCGGCACGGCGGACGCTTTCGCGCTGCGCCGCCGCTATCACGACGAAGGGGTGGCGACGAAATACCAGCCGCAGGGCCCGATGGCGCGCGAGCTTTACGAGGCGATGGAAACTGCCCGCTGCGAAGCGGTGGGGGCGCGCGACATGCCCGGCACGCTGGGCAATATCGACGCCAAGATCGCCAATGAGGCGGAACGCCGTGGTTATTCGCAGATCAGGAACCGGCAGGAAGCGCCGCTGGCGCAGGCCGCCGGTTATCTTGTGCGCAGTCTGGCCACCGGTCGCCAGATGCCGGGTGGCGCGGGCCATGTGATGGACCTCTGGCGGCCCTTCATCGAAGGGCAGGCAGGCGGAACGCTTGAGCATGTCTCTGAAACACTGGCCGATCAGGCGGCCTTTGCTAGGCTGGCGCGACAGATCATCAAGGATCTGGGCTATGGCGACCAGCTGGGCGACGACCCCGACGAAGAACCCGAGGATGAAGGCGACGGCGAAGGCGCCGAAGACCAGCCCGACAGCGCTGAAAGCCAGGATGAAAGCCAGTCCGAAGAGGAAGAGGCAAGCCCGGAGCAGTCGCAGGAAGAACAGCAGGATGCCAGCCAGTCCAAGGTGACGATGGATGAAATGGCGGATATGGAGCAGGGTCAGGAGGCCGACCAATCGGAGTCCGACGCGCCGCTGGAGCAGCCTCCGCCCGCGCCCCATTCGGATGCAGATCCCAACTACCACGTCTATTCCACCGATTTCGACGAGGAAGTCCGTGCCGAGGATCTGGCGGAACCGGCCGAACTGGAACGGCTGCGCGCCTATCTGGATCAGCAACTGGAACCGCTGAAGGGTGCGGTGTCGCGGTTGGCCAACAAGCTGCAGCGCCGCCTTCAGGCCCAGCAGAACCGCGCCTGGGAGTTTGATCTGGAGGAAGGCACGCTGGATGCGGGCCGCCTGGCGCGGGTGGTGGCGAACCCGACGACTCCGCTGAGTTTCAAGGTTGAGAAGGATACCGAATTCCGCGACACTTGCGTGACGCTCTTGTTGGACAATTCCGGGTCCATGCGCGGGCGACCGATTTCCATTGCCGCCATTTGCGCCGATGTGTTGGCACGCACGCTGGAACGTTGTCAGGTGAAGGTCGAGATCCTTGGCTTTACCACACGCGCCTGGAAAGGCGGCCAGTCGCGCGAACGCTGGCTGGCGCAGGGGCGGGCGCAACAACCGGGACGGCTGAATGATCTGCGCCACATCATCTACAAATCCGCCGATGCACCCTGGCGGCGGTCGCGGCCCAATCTGGGGCTGATGATGAAAGAGGGCCTGCTGAAGGAAAACATCGACGGAGAGGCGCTGGAATGGGCGCACCGGCGGATGATCCACCGGCACGAGCAACGGAAGATCCTGATGGTGATTTCCGATGGGGCGCCGGTCGATGACAGCACGCTGTCGGTCAATCCGGCCAACTATCTGGAAAAACATTTGCGCGATGTGATCGCGATGGTGGAAAAGAAGAAGCTGGTGGAACTGATCGCCATTGGCATCGGCCATGACGTGACGCGCTATTACGAACGCGCGGTGACGATCACCGATGTAGAGCAGTTGGCAGGCGCGATGACCGAACAGCTGGCCAGCCTTTTTGATGCCAATCCGCGCGCCCGGGCGCGGGCGATGGGCCAACGGCGCGTGGCCTGAATTTCGGCGCGGGGCAAGCCCGCGCTGATCCGGGGGGGGGGGGGGGGGGGGGGGGGCGGTGAGGTCGTACATTGACGCTGCCCGCGCCCCTCCAGGCGGGTATCGAGAGTGCGGCGTTGCAGGAGCGGATTTCGGTGGGAACGGCGAATGGTGTGACCATGAATGCGCTATCGAACGGCATTTATCGCGCAAGTCGGAAGCTCGCGATTGTGGGCCTGAAGATTCACATTGATCGCGCCGGCAAGTAT
>CANJQT010000123.1 GCA_947476475.1 Paracoccaceae bacterium
CCCCCGCCCCCACCCCCCCGGGGGGGGCGGGGGGGCCCCCCCCCCCCCCCCTTTGGCGCGTGACCGGCTGGACCAGATTGCCTTTCCCAACGCGCCATGCAACCACTGTCCGAACTTTGAAGGAGCATATCATGGACAAGGTAGCCGTCATCACCGCTGGTGGATCAGGCATGGGGGCAGCCGCCGCCAGGCGGCTGGCCGAGGATGGGTTCAGGGTGGCGATCCTGTCATCCTCGGGCAAGGGCGAGGCCTTGGCGCGTGAATTGGGCGGGGTCGGGGTGACCGGATCGAACCAGTCCAACGATGACGTGAAGCGGCTGGTGGATGCGGTGATGGACCGTTTCGGGCGTATCGACGTTCTGGTCAATTCCGCAGGCCATGGTCCGCGTGCGCCGCTTTTGGACATCACCGACGAGGGTTGGCATCAGGGGATCGACATCTATTTCCTGTCCGCCGTGCGCCCCACCCGGCTTGTCACCCCGATCATGGAGGCGCAGGGCACCGGCGCGTCGATCATCAACATCACCACCTTTGCAACCTTTGAGCCTGATCCGGCCTTTCCGACTTCGGGCGTGGCGCGCGCTGGGCTTGCGGCCTTCACCAAGCTGTTCGCTGACAAATATGCCGCGCAAGGCATCCGCATGAACAACCTGCTGCCGGGCTTCATCGACAGCCTGCCGGAGAAGGAGGAATTCCGGAAGCGCATTCCCATGGGTCGCTATGGCCGCGTGGCCGAGATTGCGGGGACGATCAGCTTCCTTGCGTCCGACGCGGCGGGCTATATCACCGGGCAGAACCTGCGAGTGGATGGCGGGGTCACGCGATCGGTCTGACGGTGTCAGCGGGGTGAATCAGATCGGGATATTGTCGATCAGGCGCACCTCGCCCAGCCAGGCCGCAGCAAACAGGCGCGAGGGGCGTGGGGTGGCCGGATCAATAGGCAACAGATCTTCGGCCCCCCGGCGTTCAAGGTATTCGACCCGCGAAAAACCGGCACGCAGGATGGCGGCTTCGGCTGCGGCAAGCGCAGTCTGGTCGGCGGTGCCGTTGTGGATTGCGGCTGCGGCCTGTTCCATCGCCTTGTAAAGGGCGGGGGCTGCCAGTCTGTCAGACTGCGAAAGACGCAGGTTGCGTGACGACATCGCCAGCCCGTCCGCTTCGCGCAGGGTGGGGCAACCGGTGATCTGACTGGGAATGTTCAGGTCTGCCACCAGACGGCGGATGATCTGCAGTTGCTGCCAGTCCTTTTCGCCGAAAAACCCCTGATCGGCCCCGGTCATCAGCAGAAGTTTGGTCACGACTGTTGCCACGCCATCGAAATGGCCGGGGCGGTGGGCGCCGCACAGAACTTCGGGCAGGTGGGCCACGGTCACACGGGTGGCGAAGTCCGGCGGATAGACGCTGGCTGCATCGGGCGCAAACAGCAGATCGACCCCCGCAGGCTCCAGAAGGGCGGCATCCGTTGCCTCGGTGCGGGGGTATTTGGCCAGATCTTCGGGGCTGTTGAATTGCTTGGGGTTCACGAACAGGGTGACGATCACCCGGTCGCACGCCGCCTTCGCGGTATGAACAAGGCTGAGGTGGCCAGGGTGCAGCGCGCCCATGGTCGGCACCACGCCCACACGTTCGCCGGCGGCTTTCCAGTCGCGGACACGGGCGCGCAGCGCGGCAAGATCGCGGATCGTTCGCATGTTGGTCAGTCCCGGCTGCGGGGCAGGTCTTCGCCGAAGACATGTTCGGGGGCGGGGAAGGTGCGGGCGCGCACCTCGGCGGCATAGGTGGCGATGGCGCGGTCGGCCTCAAGGCCCAGTTCGGCATAGCGTTTGACGAATTTCGGCCTGAAGGGGGTGAAAAGACCCAGCATGTCATCGACCACCAGCACCTGACCGTCACAATCGGCAGAGGCGCCGATGCCAATCGTGGGAATCGCGATGGCGCGGGTGATTTCGGCCGCAAGGCTGCCCGGCACCTTTTCCAGCACCACTGAAAAGGCGCCCGCTTCGGCCACCGCCACCGCATCGTTGCGCACCCGGCCGGAATCGTTGCCACGCCCTTGCACGCGGTAGCCGCCGAGCGTGTTGACCGACTGTGGGGTCAGGCCGACATGGGCCATGACGGGGATGCCGCGGCGGGTAAGGAACTGGATCGTTTCGGCCATATGTTCGCCGCCTTCAAGCTTGACCGCCGCCGCCCCGGTTTCCTGCATCAGGCGGGCGCCATTGCGGAAGGCCTGTTCGCGGCTTTCCTCGTAAGAACCGAAGGGCATGTCGATGACCATCATCGCATGGGCAAGCCCGCGCGCCACGGCCTGACCGTGCATGATCATCATCTCAAGCGGCACCGGCAGGGTCGAGGGGAGGCCGTGCAGCACCATGCCGACCGAATCGCCCACCAGTGCGATATCGCAATGCGGATCGACCAGACGGGCGACCGGCGTGGTATAGGCGGTCAGCACTACAAGGGGTGTGCCGCCCTTGCGGGCCTGAATATCGGGCGGAGAGAGGCGTTTGTCGGTGCCGGTTGCGCTCATGTTGCGGCTCTCCACTCGCAAAGGGTCGGGGCGGGTCTTGCAGGCAATCTAGCTGCGCCGCAGCATGGTTTCCAGCAAATGATTTGGACCGCGCGATCTTGCCAGCGGCTGGCGGGTCGGGGTAGGGCGAAACCAGGTGAGGCAAGGGAGGTGAAGATGGATCTTTTTCTGCGTGTGACCCCGCAGGCGGCGACCCCTGAAATCACGCGGCCGGCGCCGGAAAAGGTGCTGGCGGGCGATCCGGTTCATACGACCTGGAATGCCGAAGAAAAAGGCGGGCTTTACTGTGGCATCTGGGAATCGACGCCCGGCAAGTGGCGGATTGCCTACGATGAATGGGAATATTGCCGGATCCTGTCTGGCCGGTCGGTGATTCGTGACGAGGAGGGAACGGAGTACCCGCTGGCCGCCGGCGACAGTTTCATCTTGCGCCCCGGATTCAGGGGCAGCTGGGAAGTCATCGAGACGACGCGGAAGGATTATGTGATCCTGATGTGACCGGTCCGGCGATTGCCGCGGCGCAGGACTGATGTGCGGCAAAACGAAAGGGCGCCCCCGGGGGCGCCCTTTTACCCTGCAGGGGGGCCACTGTCAGGTGCCGGGTGCGGGGGGCACTTCGCCGGTGATGTTGGCGGGCATGACCGGGGCGGTGGCGTTCACGCCGATGATCGGCACGAATTTAGGCCACGGGATCATCCCGGCGCGGATCTGGGCCTGCACCTCTTCCGGGAACGAGGCGACGGGCACCATGTATCCTTCGGCATTCTCGACCAGTTCACCCTCCAGGGCGGCGGATTCGGATGGGCTGCGGACATGGACATAGGCACCGGGTTCTATCCGGTTGAACAGGTCGATCGCATCCTGATTGAAGAGCCGGATACAGCCCGCCGAGGTGGCGCGGCCGATGGTCGAAGCATTGTTGGTGCCATGAATGCGGTAATGCGTGTCCTTGCCGCCCCGGTAAAGGTAAAGCGCGCGCGCGCCCAGCGGGTTGTCTAGGCCGCCCGGCAGGCCACCGGCATAGGGGCCGTATACGTCGGGATCCGTGCGGATCATGTTGGCGGTGGGGGTCCAGCCTGGCCAGATTTCCATGCGGCGGACAGAGGCGTCGCCCTTGAAGCCACGGCCTTCGCGACCGACGGCAATGCCGTAGCGCGTGGCCAGGCCACCCTCGCCGATCAGGTAAAGCACCCGCGCATAGGGATCGACAACGATCGAGCCCGGCGCGTCGCCGGCTGCATAGGCGACTTCGCTGCGGGCATTGGTGCCGATCAGGTAGCCGGGATCAACCGCGGGGATGGTCACATCGTTGTCCAGCACTTCGGCATAGCGCGGATCGGCGGGCGGGGCTTCAGCGACCTTGGGTTTGCCGCCACAGGCGGACAGCGCGGCGATCAGGGCCAAGACGAGTGACAGGCGAAATGGAAAGGGCAGGGTCATGATCTGACGGAATCCCGGGCAATGACTGAAGGGCATAAGGCACCCCGGTTCGCGCGGGGTGGGCTTTCAGTGACAGAAGCGGGATGAAGGTCAAGCCCCGCCGCAGCGATTTCACCAGCGAAGGGGAAGCTGTGCAACAGGTTGTGGCGCGGAGGGCCATGGCCTGCGGCGGCCCACGCGGTTCTGGCCCCTATCCTGTGCTTTTCGGCGCCTGTCGGCCGGATGCTGCCCGGTGCCGGGCTGCCTGCAGCAGGCGCTGAAACGAGGGGCATTCCAGATGGCTGGGTGCCGGGCAGTCCGCCACATGGCGCAGCGCATTGCGCAGCGCCCGCAGGTCGGCAATTTGGCGGTCGATCGCATCGGCCCGCGCGGTGATGTCGGCGCGGGCGATGGCGGGCCTGCCGTCCTTGCCCAACATCCCGGCAATTTCGGTCAGCGTGAAACCCGCCGTCCGGCCAAGGGCGATTAGCGCCAGTCGGATCAGGGTTTCATGCCCGAACTGGCGGCGCAGGCCGTGGCGGCCAACCGATGAGATCAACCCGATTTCTTCGTAATAGCGCAGGGTCGAGGGTGGAATCTGAGCCTGTTTGGCAACCGCGCCAATATCGAGAATTTTCATGCTTGACCTCAAGTCGGCTTGAATTCGTAGGGTCTTCCTTTCCTTAGATTCGCACAAGGGACATGACAATGACGGGCATGAAAACAGAAACTGGGCCGGGTGGGGCGCGGCGGGCGTTGCCTGCACTGGCGCTGTCGATGCTGCTGGCCTCGCTTGGGGTCAGCATCGCCAATGTGGCGCTGCCGACGCTGGCGCGGGCTTTCGCCTCGCCGTTCCAGTCGGTGCAATGGGTGATTCTTGCCTATCTGCTGGCGGTGACGGTTATGAGTGTCGCGGTAGGTCGTCTTGGCGATCTTGTCGGTCATCGGCGCGTACTTTTGGCGGGGCTGGCCTTGTTCACGCTGGCCTCGGCGGCGTGCGGGTTGGCCCAGGGGCTTGGGGTCCTGATCGCGGCACGGCTGGTGCAGGGGTTGGGGGCGGCAACGATGATGGCAATTACCATCGCCCTTGTGCGCGAGACAGTGCAGGGCGGGCGGACCGGCAGTGCCATCGGGCTTATGGGAACCGTCTCGGCGGTCGGCACGGCGCTGGGGCCGTCGCTGGGTGGGCTTTTGCTGGCAGGCTTTGGCTGGCGTGCGCTTTTCCTGATTCTGGTGCCGATGGGATTGGCGAACATGCTGATGCTGGTCAGGGCGCTGCCTGCCCAGCGACGGCCGGAGGGCAGCGTATTCAGGAGCCTTGATGCGACGGGGATGCTGGTGCTGGGCGGAACTTTGGCCGCCTATGCGCTGTCTGCGACGTGGCGCGGCGGCGCGTCGGGGTTTTGGAACGCTGGCTTGCTGGCGCTTGCGGGGCTTGGGACCGGGCTTTTCATTGCCGTCGAGCGGCGGGCCGCCAGCCCGCTGATCCCGCTGTCGGTCTTGCGGGGTGGCGGGTTGATGGGCAGCCTCGCGCTCAATGGACTTGTGGCCAGCGTGATGATGGCGACGCTGGTGGTGGGGCCTTTCTATCTGACGATTGCCTTTGGCCTGAAGGCGGCGATGGTCGGGCTGGTCTTGTCGGTTGGGCCGGTCATTTCGGCCCTGACAGGAGTTCCGGCGGGGCGGTTGGTGGATCATCTGGGGGCCGGGTTGGGGATGGTGATCGGTCTGATTGCCATGGTCGGCGGATCATTCGCGCTTGCGCTTGTTCCCCCGCTGTTCGGTCTGGCGGGATATGTGGGGGCGATGGCGGTGCTGACGCCTGGCTATCAACTGTTTCAGGCCGCCAATACGACCCAGGCGATGACCGGAGCGTGCCCGGATCAGCGCGGGCTGGTGTCGGGCCTGCTTGGCCTGTCGCGTAATCTGGGGCTGCTTACTGGTGCATCGGTCATGGGCACACTGTTTGCGGCAGCCACTGGGGCGGCTGATCCGGCCGATGCCATGCCGGGTGAGGTGACGGTGGGGATGGTGACGGTGTTCGTCACTGCCGGGGCGCTGATGCTGGTTGCGCTGCTTCTGGCCGGTCATAGAGAGATCGGTGCCCGCAGGCAGGCCGTGCGGCCCCCCTGCGGGTAAGGTGCGCAGCGCAGGCCCCCCACCTGCGCTGCGCTTTGGGCCGACAGCTCTGGCGAGGCTTCCCGCTGCCTTGCCGGGGCGGCCCTTAGCCGACCACGTTGAACGCGGGGCCGTAGGGGTATTTGGTAATGTCGATATTGCCGTCTTCGGTGATCACCAAGATGTCGTGTTCGCGGTAGCCGCCTGCACCGGGCCGGCCTTCGGGAATGGTCAGCATCGGTTCCATCGAGATTACCATGCCGGGTTCCAGAACCGTGTCGATATCCTCGCGCAGTTCCAGACCGGCTTCGCGGCCGTAGTAGTGGCTGAGGACACCGAAGGAATGGCCATAACCGAAGGTGCGGTATTGCAGAAGCTGACGCTCTTCGAAGAACTGGTTGATCTTGGCGGTTACGTCGGAACATTTCGCGCCGGGTTTGAGCAGGCTCATGCCATATTCGTGGGCGGCGATGTTTGCTTCCCAGTAGCCGAGGGAGGCGGCGTCCACTTCGCCGACGAACATCGTGCGTTCAAGGGCGGTGTAGTAGCCCGAGATCATCGGGAAGGTGTTGAGCGAGAGGATGTCCCCGCGCTGCAGGCGACGGCTGGTGACCGGGTTGTGGGCGCCGTCGGTATTGATGCCGGACTGGAACCAGACCCAGGTGTCGCGGTATTCGGCGTCGGGGAAGCGTTTGGCGATTTCCAGTTCCATCGCGTCACGACCGGCCATGGCGACGTCGATTTCGCGTGCGCCTTCCTTGATCGCATCGTGGATCGCAAAGCCGCCGACGTCGGCCACGTTGGCGCCGTGGATGATCAGGCCGATCTCGGCCTTCGACTTGTGCATGCGCTGCTTCATCGTCGCGGGGGCGATATCGACGCCGCGCGATGGTTGCAGGAAGTGGTTCAACTTTTCGGACTGCAGAAGGGTCAGGTGGTCGGCCTCGCAGCCGATGACGCGGCCGGTGCCGGTGACCGAGGCGACCGCGCGCCAGTAGTTGTCACGCTGCCAGTCGGTGTAGGTGATGTTGTCGCCATGGCAGCGGCGCCAGGGCTGGCCCGCGTCGATGCCCGCGCTGATCGTCACGCTTTCGCTGGCGGTGACGACAAGGCCGTAAGGCCGCCCGAACGAGCAATAAAGAAAGCCCGAGTAGTAGGCGATATTATGCATCGAGGTCATGATGCAGGCGTCGACGCCCTGTTCGATCATGATCTTGCGCAGGCCCGCGAGGCGGGCGTCATATTCGGAAGCGGCAAAGGGCAGAACCCGGTCGCCCTGATGAAAACGGTATTGCTGTGGACGTTCTGTCATATCAGACCTCATCCAAGGGGTCCGTTCTGCAACGGCATGGAAACCCGAAAGGTCCCGGCGTACAGGACTGACGCAGGGCAGGCCCTGCAAGCTGCGGGGAATCCCCCTGTAACGACGCCATCGTCACGGCTCGGTGCCAAAATGGCTGTTAAGCGCCGGTCTGGCAAGCGGGAATTGAGCGCGGCAACGAGGCCTGACAAGGCGCGACAATCTGTAGCCCTTGTTTTTCGCTACATGCGCACCAACTCAACGTAAGTGAAATCAAAAGGAGTGTGTCATGCGTTGCCCGGTGGACAATGAAACCTTGGTGATGGCCGATCGTGGCGGGGTAGAGATTGACTACTGTCCGCAATGCAGGGGGGTTTGGCTGGATCGCGGTGAGCTGGACAAGATCATTGACCGGTCGGCAGCGGCGGCGCCCGTGACGCAGGCGGCACCTGTGACTTTGGCCGAGCCCCGGCCGCAGGCCGCAAGGCACCCGGAGCGGGACCATGACCGCGCCGGTCGGCGCGATCATGACGATGATGATGACCGCCACCAAGGGCATCGCAAGAAGCGCCGCGAAAGCTTTCTGGGCGAGCTTTTCGATTTCTGACCCGACGGGGTTCGGGCTGATCCGCGGGGCGGGTCAGCCGCCCAGCAGATCGGCAAGGACCAGCGCCATGACCCGGGCGCTGTCTTGCATGTCGGTAACGCTGACCCATTCGTCGGGTTGGTGGGCAAGGTGCAATTCGCCCGGGCCGTAGGCGATGCAGTTCTTCAGCCGCCCGATCCGGTCGATATGTTTCTGGTCATATGTGCCGGGCGACACCACATAGCCCGCCTGCCGCCCCAACACCCGTTCGATGGCCGCAGCGGTGGTACGCACGATCGGCGCTTCGCGGTCGGTCATGACCGGGCGCACCTCGAACAGGTCACGGAGTTCGTAGCGGAAGGTCGGGCGGCTGGCCTTGACCTTGTCGAGAAGGGCGGTGATTTCGCCCTTTACCTCGGCCAGATCCTCTTCGATCAGATAGCGGCGGTCGATCGTGATGCGGCATCGGTCGGGCACGCAAGGCGTGGGCAGGCTGGTGTCACCCGGTGCTGCGTCGCGTTCGCCGCCGTGGATGGCGTTGATGTTCAGCGTGGACTGGCGCGCGCCGTCGGGGATGACCGGCATGGCGGTTCTTTTCCCGGCCAGAAGCGGAAAAAGCGTTGCCTCCATTTCCGCCAGAACTGCCCCCATGTGGCGGATGGCACTGTCGCCCAGAAAGGGCATCGAGCCGTGGGCGATGCGGCCCTTGGTTTCGATCTCGGCCCACCAGACGCCGCGATGGCCAAGGCAGATCTGATCCTTGTGCAAAGGTTCGGGGATGATCACATGCTGGACCCGTTCGGGCGCGAACCAGCCCTGTTCGGCCAGATAGGCGACGCCGCCGAAGCCGCCTGATTCTTCGTCGGCGGTGGCGGAAATTTCGATGGCGCCGGCG
>CANJQT010000124.1 GCA_947476475.1 Paracoccaceae bacterium
TGGAAAGTTTCGTGACGAAGTCCCGGGATCGTAAGGCAGCCCTGAAATTCCTCAAGAAATCAATGAAGCGTCACGGCCGCCCCCATGTCCTGGTGACGGACAAACTCCGGTCCTACGGTGCCGCAATGAAGGATGTCGGGAATGCGCAGCGGCAGGAAACTGGCCGCTGGCTGAATAATCGGGCAGAGAATTCGCACCTGACATTTCGACGACGAGAGCGGGCGATGCTCAGGTTCCGACGCACGAAGACCTTGCAGAAATTCGCATCCATCCACGCCTCGGTCTCAAACCACTTCAACCAGGAACGCAGCCTCTCCAGCCGGGACAACTTCAAGATCAACCGTGCCGCTGCTCTCGCAGAGTGGCGTCAACTCTGTGCAGCCTGACATGGGCGGGTTTGGGCAAACGGAGACGAGTTCGCATTTGTCTGACAGCACCCGACCGACTGCTCGATCGTACCGAAGGTTGGCCCGCCGGCGTCCAGCTGCTTCGGCTGGCGCTGCCTCGTGACGTGGGCGAACCTGAACTGGAGTTCTCCGGCAGCCGCGAGGAGGTGTCCAACTATCTTCAGGAAACGCTCTTCTCCCGCTTCAATAGGCAGACGCAGGAATTCCTTTGCCTGCTTGCCTATCTCGAAGAGCCGAGCCCCGAACTGGTCGAGGCGATCTTGCCCGGACAGAAAGGTGCAGAGCGGCTTGCCCAGATTCGAAAACAGAATCTTTTCATCAATGAGGTCAGCGAAGGTAGCAATGTCTATCGATTTCACTCGCTGTTTCGGGACTTCTTGCTGGCCCGTGCTGAGGCCATAGCACCTATCGCCAAAAGGGACGTCTGTGCGCGTGCCTCGCGTTTCTTTGAAGCGCGAGGCGACACGGTCCGCACGATCTGGTACGCGGTGCGCAGCGGTGAGCAGGACCGGGCGTTGGAACTCCTGGAGCGGTACGCCGAAACCTCCCTTGTGGCGCATGGTCGCATCCGCCTGTTCACCCAATGGGTGCGGCTCCTGCTCGACGACGGGGCAGAGCTTTCCGCCTCGGTGTCCTATTGGTATCGTTGGTGCCTTGTGTTCACCGGCCGCTGGGAAGCCGCCGCCGAGCTCAAACATGCGGGCTCGGACCAGCGCGCAGCCATTATCGACGCTGTGATAGGCGCCTTCAGCGACGACCAGATCCGAATGCGAAGTGCAGTCGAGCGTTGGCGCCATGTCGCGGGTGATGCCGACCCCTTCAGTCATGCAGTGATGTTTTCCGCAAGTGCGATTAACAAGATGGCTGCCGGATCTTTCCGCGTTGCGCGGGCTGAAATCAGCAAGGCCGAACTTTCAATTCGCCAGACCGAGGGGGGTTTTGGCCGAACGTGGGTCAACGTGCTGATCGTACTTTCGGAAATAGGATGCGGCAATATCGACGAAGCCTTGCGCGCCGCCGAACGGGCTGTAGACGAGGCAAACAAGTCGCTGTTGCCCAAAGCTCCCGCTGCACGCATGGCACGAATGGCCTCTGCTGTCGCCCGCTACTGGCGAGGTGACGATGCTGGGGCGACCGATGACTTGGCCTGTGCGAACACAGAGCGCGATGACCACTCTCTGCCGATCCTGACCCTTTGGGCCAGCGCTATCGCGCGTGAGCTTGGCGTATATTGGGAACGGCGCCGCTTCGAGGAATACCCCCCTTCCGTCGCAATCGACCTGGTCGCCGAAGCCCTTGCACTCGAAGGACAGATGAAGAGCGCGCCCAACATTCGCAGGATGGCGGAAAGGATTGCCGAGTTCGAAGCGAAGTGCGGGGCTGCGGCCGCGATTTCAAATGACGCGGGTCATTACGACTGGGGGTTGTCGGACCAACGAGCGATCCTTGCTATCCGGTTGGCCGTCGCGCAAGGCGATCTCAGTGCGGCTGCAGCAATGATATCGCCCGCGATAAACCGGTGTCAAAAGGCGGGACGAGGTCTCACCGAAATGCGGCTTTCGCTACTGCGAAGTGTTGTCCTGTTCCGGCAAGACAAATACCCTGCCGCACTGCGTTGTCTGTTGCAACAGGCGGAAAAGGCGGTCGAAGACGGCGTGTTCCGTCCCTTCATCGAGTTACGACACTTGCTCCAGCCCATGTTGCACGATCTTTTCGAGGCTGGCGAGCGTTCTGCGCTCGGCAACGACCGGCAGGGATGGCTGCACTTCTGTGCCCTGCTTGACGCTTCGCGCCCGGTTGCCGTCTCGGATGCTCAAGTCAAGCCAATAGGTGGGCTGGAAAAAGAGTTCAACATCACTGGACGCGAAATAGAGATTCTCGGCTTCCTTGATCTGGGGCTGTCAAACGTCGAGATCGGACGGCGCATGGGTGTGTCGTTGCCGACGGTCAAATGGCATCTTTCAAATCTCTATTCAAAGCTCAACGTCAAGAACAGGGCAAGCGCCGTGCGCTTCGCGCGCGACAACGGATTTGCATGAACCCATCCTAAGGGATGGGCCTCTGTTGGCTGATTGGGCCGAGCCTTCTCCGAGCGAGGGAATCGGAGGGTCGCGCGAGATGACAAGAAACGAGATGACAAGAAAATTGCTGACTATGGGAATTCTTTTGGTACTGCCGGTGGCCGCCGCCGCACAGGACCAAGGAGGATGGTACATACAACTCGGCGCTGCAAACGTCGGTTTTTCGGAGAATGCAGACATCAGCGCAGGCGGAGCACCTGTACCCGGATCAAATGCAACCATCGACGACAATGGCGCACTTGCCTTGGGGATTGGATATCGTTTCTCGCCGACGGTATCGGTCATCGGTATCTTCGGCATCCCGCCGACCACCTCGATCAATGGTTCAGGCACGCTTGCGGGCCTGAAAGTGGGTGAAGTGACGTATGGCCCAGCCGTTCTGGCTGTGAACTACCATTTCCCGACCGGTAGTGCCTTCCAGCCGTTTCTCGGCGGAGGCATAAGCTACACGAAGATCTTTGACACTGAAGACGCAAGCGTTCAGAATCTCGAAGCCGACGACGCGTTTGGCCCGGTCCTGCGCGTCGGATTCGACTACATGGTCGACGATCGCAATGGTTTCTTCTTGTCGGCCAACAAGATCTTCACGTCGACCACAGTGAACGGCACTGCGGCAGTGCTGGGCGGCGCTCCGGTGTCGGCCGATATCGATCTCGACCCACTGATCATCCATGCGGGCTGGACCCATCGCTTCTGATCTGCCTTAAAGTCAAGAAAACGCCCGGCGGAAAGCCGGGCGTTTCCATTTCCTCGATCACGCGACCGCATCAATTGACAACGCGGTCCCGACCATCCCAGTAGGGTTTTCTCAACTCGGTCTTGAGCACCTTTCCCGCCCCCGAAATCGGCAGCGCCGCAGTGACCGAAAGGCTGCGTGGAACCTTGTATCCGGCGATGACCTGACGGCAATGTGCGATCAGCCCGTCGAGCTCAAGCGACTGCTCCGGGCGCAGCACGACGACTGCATGCACGGCTTCGCCCCATTCATCCGAAGGAATTCCGATCACCGCGCATGAGGCGACGGAGGGATGGCTTGCTACGGCATTCTCGACCTCGATCGAGTAGATATTTTCACCACCGGAGATGATCATGTCCTTGGAGCGATCGACGATGTGGACATAACCGCCCTGGTCCATGAACCCCATGTCGCCAGTCCAGAGCCAGCCGTTACGCAGGGCCTTTTCCGTAACCTCCGGCTGGTTCCAGTAGCCCTTCATCACGTTCGGTCCGCGGACGACGATCTCTCCAACCTCGCCGCGCGGCTGTTCCTGGCCTTCCGCGTCGAGAATCCTCAGCTGCGTGTGCATGAAGCTGGTACCCGCAGATCTGATCCGACCTTCGACCCGCGTCTGCGGTGCGTGGTCGACAGCGCGAAGCATCGAAATCGTCGCCGCCGTTTCCGTCATCCCATAGACTTGCCTGACGGCGACATCGGGAAGCGCGCGAAGAATGGCATCCAGAAGTGTCTGCGGAGCGGGCGATGCGCCGTAGAGCAGTCCGCGAACGCTGCTAAGGTCCGCGCCGACAAATGCCGGGTTTGCGAGACAGGCCTGGATCATGGCCGGCACCAAGAGCAGGTCGGTAACCTTGTGTTCCGCCACCAGGGCGGCCAGCCGCGCGGGATCGAACCCTGGCAACATCACATGCGTACCGCCGCGCAAGAGCGTGCAGATCGTTCCCATGAGGTCTGCCAGGTGGAACATCGGCGCTGCGTGCAGAGCCACCGCCCCAAGGCCAAAGGCCCCTTCGGCGAGAATGCTGAACCCCGAGGCGGTGATGTTTCGATGCGTCAGCATCACACCTTTCGAACGGCCAGTAGTGCCTCCGGTGTAGAACAACCCGTAGACATCATCTTCCTGCACCCGGACGTCATCGACAGGGCTTGCATTGTCGATCAGTTCCTCCATCGACAGACAACCTTCGGGCGTCGCGCCATCCCCCCAGAAGATAACTGTCTCCAGACCGGCACAAGCCGCGCGAAGAGCGGGCACGAGTTTGGCAAACATGTCGTCAACGAAGAGCACGCGGCAACCGCTGTCGTTCAGGCAGTAGGCGATCTCGTCGGCAGTCCAGCGAAAGTTGATCGGATTGACGATCCCGCCGATCCACGGCACGGCGAGATAATATTCCAGGTAGTTATCCGAATTCAGTGCCACTGCACCAACAACACTGTCTCGCCGGACGCCCAGGTCCTTCAGCGCGCTCGCAAGCCGCGAAACACGGTTGCCAAGCTCGGCAAAACTCCGCTTCCGCTCGCCGCAAATCGCGGCAATCTTATCAGGTGAAATCTGCAAGGCACGATGGAAGCCATCGGTAAAGCCGCTGCCCATCGCCGCCTTCGCTGTACTGTTCTGCTTCATGAGGTTCCTCCACGACATTTCAGAAAACCGGCCGGTCAGTTGCCAAATGCCAGCGGGTAGATGAGGTACAGCCCGCTCGCGCCCAACACGCCATGGCCGAGCGCCAGCCAGAGCGGGATTTTCTGGCGAAACAGGGTGCGCAGCAGCACAAGCCCGCCCAGCAGCGCAAACGTGATGAGGATGAGCCCCCACCAGACACCCACGGGCGCACCACCGAACAGGTGAGCCGCGTAGAGCAAGACAAGTCCGGTAAGCCCTGCAATCCCGTGACCGCTGCCCAGAAAGGCCGGATATCGCATGCGAAGCGCAACACACAGGGTTAGTGTTGCCCCGCCCGCGGCCGCCGCACACAGGACCACAAAGGCTATTTGCATGAGTGTCATCGGTAATCCTCTCGTTTCTTGCTTTTCGTCAGTGGCCGCGGAAATCGGGCGCGCGCTTTTCAAGGAATGCGCTCACGCCTTCGGCAAAGTCTTGGGTCCGGGTGGCCTCGCGGAACTCTTTGCGTTCCATTTCGAGGTGCTCGGACAGGCTGCGCGTCTCGGCCGCATCCATCAGACGTCGCCATGCAGCAAAGGCCGCCGTTGGACGTTTTGCCAGTCTTTCGGCCAGCGCTCGCGTCTCGTCGGCAAGCGCGGCTTCGGCACAGACCTTATCGACAAGACCGCAGCTGTGCGCCGTTTTCGCCTCCCAGGTCTCAGAGAGCAGCATGAGGGCAGTGGCCTTGCGGCGGCCGATCCGGCGCGGCAGGTACCATGAGCCGCCACAGTCCATGGCAGCCCCGATCCGGTCATAGGCCATGAGGAAGCGGGAAGTGTCGGCGGCGATGACCAAGTCGCAGCCCGACATGAGGCTCAGCCCCGCGCCTGCAACCGCGCCGTGCACCGACGCGATCTTGGGCGCTGAAAGCTGCGATAGGGTGACGATCGCAGGATGCAACGCATCCAGCAACTCGTCTATCACCGTCGCTGAGGTGGCAAAGTTGTCGGCAAAGCGCTTCACATCACCTCCAGCCACGAAGCCACGACCATTGCCCCGCATGACGACTGCGCGCGGACCGAGGTCAGCGATCTGCGCCACGGCTGTTCCGATGGCGCGCGCCATCGGAACGTCGATGGCGTTCATCACTTCGGGCCGGTTGAGGACCAGAGTCGCTATCCGAAGGTCCCCGTCCCATTCGACATAGGCGCCTGTCATGCCGCATCCCGATAGTAGCGCGCGCCTGGCCTGG
This sequence comes from Paracoccaceae bacterium, assembly GCA_947476475.1. Lineage (GTDB taxonomy): Bacteria > Pseudomonadota > Alphaproteobacteria > Rhodobacterales > Rhodobacteraceae > TMP-24. Next base: position 6,080 of record CANJQT010000124.1, read on the forward strand.
CGCGCGCAAAGCTTTCGGGCAGGGTGAAGCGTGCGCCAGCCTGTGCCACCAGTTCTCGGCACCGCTCAGCAAAATGTGCGCTGCCCATCTGCTCGATCACGGCCATGGGGCCGCCGAGGTGAGTAGGGAATGCCCACCCCAGACAAGCAGCCAGGTCCGCTTCTGCGGCATCTTCGATCACGCCAGAATCCCAGCAGCGTGCGGTCTCGACCAGTTGAGCGAACAGCATCCGTTCGCGTGCCACCTCGAGATCCTGCCGTTTGAAATCTGTCAATTGCGATAGAAACGCCCGGTCGATGGCCTTTGATCCGTCCTCGGCATAGGTATAGAAACCCTTGCCACCCTTCCGGCCCGTTCGGCCATCGGCAATCAGCCGATCCAGTATCGCGTTGCTGCGCGCGCGATCAGCCCCCACCGGCCCGCTCTCGCGGTTTTCAAAGAAGTGCGAGATGTGGTGCGCAGTATCATTGCCGACCTCATCACTCAGGCACAGCGGTCCCACCGGCATTCCCAAAGCTTCGCCCGCTTTCTCGATCAAGATCGGATCAAAACCGTCGAGCAACAGGTGGATGCCTTCGCGCAGGTAGGCGTCGACGCATCGTGTCGTGTAGAAGCCGTATCCATCATTGACGACAACCGGCGTCTTCTTTGTCTGCGCCAGATAATCAAGCGAGCGCGCCAGCGTTTGCTCCGATGTGGCCTTGCCGCTGATCACCTCCACCAAGGCCATTTTCGGCACAGGTGAAAAGTAATGCAGACCGATGAAATTTTGCGGTCGGATGCTCGCAGTGGCCAGCTCGTCGATCGGCAGTGCGGAAGTGTTGGTGGCGAAGATCGCGTCTTCACCCAACACGGCTTCCACGTTTCGGATGGCATCCTGCTTGACCTTGATGTCCTCAAGGATCGCTTCGATCACAAGTTCGCAGCCCGCGAATGCCTCGATGCCAGCCCCGACATGAATGCGTGACAGGATTGCATCGCGCCTTTCTTGTGTCAGGCGCCCCTGCGCGACCTGCCGGTCAAGCCCTTTGGCAATCCGCGTCTTCGACGCCTCGGCGATGTCGGCACTTCGGTCGACCAAGACCACGTCGATACCGGCGGCGGCACTAACTTCGGCGATGCCGCTGCCCATGATTCCCGTGCCAAGCACGCCCATACGGCTCATGATGTGTTTGGGCGGACCCTCGGGACGCCGCTTGAGCTTGTCCGCACTCTGTTTCGTTATGAACATCGTCCGAACGATGTTGCGAGCTGCAGGCTTACGTAGCAGGTCGACAAAGTATTTCTGTTCGACCTGTTGAGCTTTGTCGAAGGGCAGGCGCGATCCGTCGTGGATGCAGCGCAAGATCGCCAAAGGTGCGGTATTGTTGCCCTTGGATGCCACGTGACTGAGAGTGCTGGCAACCGTCAGGGCGTTGGCGTTGGCTGGAGCATAGGCGTCACCTCCGGGCAACCTGAAGCCCTTTTCGTCCCAGGCGGCCAGCGCCTTGACGCGGTTCTCGCGCAGGGCCGCGAGGGCAGCGTTTACCACTTGGCCGCGATCGACTGCCTCGTGTGCCAGACCTGCCTCCACAGCCTCGGCGCCGGAAATCGTACGGCCCTGCATCAGGATTGGCAGTGCCGCCTGAATACCGATCAACCGCATCACGCGCTGGGTTCCACCTGCGCCGGGTAGCAGGCCAAGGGTAATCTCTGGCAGGCCGTATCTTGCGTGGCGCGTCACAACCCGGTAGTGGCAGGCGAGCGCGAGCTCGAGCCCGCCGCCAAGTGCAAGGCCGTTGCAGGCCGCGACCACAGGCTTGCCGCAAGTCTCGATTGCCCGAAAGGTGTTGCCGAGCTTGGCGACCTCGGCCCGCACACTGGCAAGTGCGTACGCCGGATCGCCCCATCCCGAGACCACCGTCAAGTCGGCGCCAGCAAGAAAGCCGTTCTCCTTGCCCGACGTGATGACGATTCCAGAAATCGCCGGATCAGCTATCGCCTCGCCGGTCGCCACGGCAATTGCGTCGATCACCCCGGGATCCAGCACATTCATGGACCGGTCCCTGAGGTCAATGCGCAGGATCGCGATGCTGCCGTCGTCTTCGCGGTCGATCATATTGCTGTAGTTCTTCGTCATCGCTCACACTCGCTCGATAATGGTTGCGATGCCCATGCCCGCGCCGATGCAGAGCGTGGCAAGAGCCGTTTGTTTGCCTGTGCGCTCCAACTCGTCGAGCGCGGTTCCCAGGATGATCGCTCCGGTCGCACCAAGCGGATGACCCATGGCGATGGCGCCGCCATTGACGTTCACCTGTGCCGCGTCCAAATCCAGGGCCTCAATGAAGCGAAGCGCGACGGCGGCGAAGGCTTCGTTGATTTCGAATAGGTCGACATCGTGCTTGGTCATGCCAGCGCGCCTGAGCGCTTTTTCCGTTGCTGCAGCAGGCGCCGTCAGCATGATCGTCGGCTCGGAGCCGATCTCGGCAAAAGCACGAATGCGCGCGCGCGGCCTTAGCCCGGCCGAACGCCCGGCCTCGGCACTGCCCAGCAGCATCGCACAGGCCCCGTCTACGATGGCCGAGGAATTGCCCGGATGATGTGAATGAACCAAGGTCTCGATTTCAGGATAGCGCTGTGTTGCAAGCCGGTCATAGCCCGCTTGCGACGCCATCTTGGCGAAAGACGGGTTCAGCGCGCTTAGTGTCTGGACGCTGGTCTCTGGCCGGATGTTCTCGTCGCGTGCCAGCAGCACCTCGCCAAGGATATCGCAA
>CANJQT010000125.1 GCA_947476475.1 Paracoccaceae bacterium
CTCGACCATGCCGCGCAGAACCCGTGCCTCTTCAGGGCTGGCATGTTTGGCGGCCAGCCGCGCGGCCAGCCCTTCCAGTTCGGCCCTGACCGCATAGAGTTCCGCCAACTGGTTGTGGTCCAGCGAGGCCACGATCAGCGACCGCCCGTCGCGCGCCAGCATCGACTGGGTTTCCAGCCGTTGCAGCGCCTCGCGCACCGGGGTGCGCGACACGCCGAACCTCTCGGCCAGATCCGATTCCACCAACCGGTCGCCGGGGCGGTAATCGCCCTGCTCGATCGCCTCGAGGATCAGCGTATATGCGTCTTTCTGCATCATCCGGCCCTTTCTGTCGCCCCGGCCCCCTGCGGGCACCCGGTGCGGCGCGACCCTAGGGCGGGCCGGGGGCGTCTTGCAAGCCCGATGCGACATGACGCGGCCGGGGCGGGGCTTGCCCCCGCCTGAGCGACATGAGAAAAATGCATGAAGCCCCGCCCGCAGGGGATTTTCCATATCCGGACGGATCCGATGCCCAAGGCCCACTTCGCGCATGTCAGAACCTGGGTCTTCGACCTTGACAATACGCTTTACCCGCCCTCTGTGCGGCTGTTCGACCAGATCGAACAGCGCATGACCGCCTATGTGATGGACCAGCTTGGCATTGGCGCGGCCGAGGCCGACCATCTGCGCGACCATTACTGGAAGACCCACGGCACCACCCTTGCCGGGCTGATGCGCGAACATGGGATGGATCCGCTGCCCTATCTGGTCGCCGTGCATGACATCGACTTTTCCGCCCTTGCCCCCGACCCGGCGCTTCGTGACGGTATCGCCGCCCTGCCCGGCCGACGCATCGTCTATACCAACGGTTCGGCCCCCTACGCCGAACAGGTGATCGCGGCGCGGGGGCTTTCGGGCCTGTTCGACGCGGTCTACGGCATTGAACACGCCGACTTTCGCCCCAAACCCGACCGCGACGCTTTCGAGCGGGTCTTTGCCCGTGATGGCATCGATCCCGCGCAGGCCGCGATGTTCGAAGATGACACCCGCAACCTTGCCGCCCCCCACCAGATGGGCATGCGCACCGTCCACGTGGCCCCCGCGGCCGAACCCGCGGATCATATCCACCACCATACCGATGATCTCGCGGGCTTCCTCGCCCGCCTGACTGGTTGACCCGAGGCACCCTGTCGCATCGCCCCCGTTCGCATGCCCTGCTAAAGCGGGCCCGCGAACAGGAGAATGCCATGACACCCCTTGCCCCGGCGCGCCTGCGCCACTGGTTCTATCATATCCCCGTCCTCGGCTGGGTCGCCCGCGACCTTGCCCACGGCCCCGAGGATACGATCTGGTATGCGCTGACCATTCTTGTCACGCTTCTGGTGCTGGCGGCGAAAAGCTGGGGCCTTGTGGCGCTGGCGATGACCGCGCTGGCCATGGTGCCGGTGGTGTTCGTGGCCCTGATCCTGATCACCGTCGGCAAATAGGCCCGCCCCGGGACAGGATGCCGCTTGGACCTTACCCCTCGGCCGCGCTAGGATCGCTGCGGTGAAGGAGAAGACCGATGCAGCGTGACACCACCGATATCCTGATTTCCGGCGGCGGGGTTGCGGGCCTGACGGCGGCGGCGGCCTTTGGCGCGGCCGGTTTTTCGGTGATCTGCGTCGACCCAAATCCCCCGGTGACCGATGGCGCAGACGATGCCGCCGATCTACGCACCACCGCCTTCCTGCAACCGGCCCGCGCGCTTCTGGAAGAAGCCGGGCTTTGGGCGCGGCTTGCGCCCCATGCGGCGGCGCTCGACATCATGCGCATCGTCGATGCAGGCGGGGCCACGCCCGAGCCGCGCATCATCAAGGATTTCGTCGCATCCGAAATTTCCGACGATCCGTTCGGCTGGAACCTGCCCAACTGGCTTTTGCGCCGCGAAATGGTGGCGCGGCTGGCCGATCTGCCCAATGTCAGCTTCCGCGCCGGTGTCGGCACCGCGTCCGTCCTGACCCGCGAAAGCGAGGCTTTGGTGACCCTGACCGATGGCAGCCGCGTCAGCGCCCGCCTGCTGATCGCCGCCGATGGCCGCGCCAGCCCGGTGCGTCAGGCGCTGAACATCCCGGTCACCACCACCCGATATGGCCAAAAGGCGCTGGCCTTCGCGGTGACCCACGCGAGCCCGCACGAAAATATCTCGACCGAAGTACACCGCTCGGGCGGACCCTTCACCCTTGTCCCGCTGCCAGACCGCGATGGAAAGCCGTCGTCGGCCATCGTCTGGATGGAACAGGGGCCGGAAATCCTGCGCCTTGCCGCCCTGCCGGTGCGCGAATTCGAGGCGGCGATGACCGAACGCAGCGCCGGGCTTTACGGGCCGCTGACGCTGGCCACCCGCCGTTCGGTCTGGCCGATCATCAGCCAGATCGCAGACCGCTTCGACGGTGAACGCACCGCCCTGCTGGCCGAGGCGGCGCATGTGGTGCCGCCGATCGGCGCGCAGGGGCTGAACATGTCACTGGGCGATCTGCGCTGCCTTCTAAACCTAGCCCGCGCCAATCCCGGCGGACTGGGCGACCGGGCGATGCTGACCAGCTACAACCGCCACCGCTGGCCCGAGGTGAAGGCGCGGGTGACGGGGATCGATCTTCTGAACCGCGCCTCGATGCTGGGGGCGCCCAGCCTGCGCGACCTGCGCGCAGCCGCCCTGAATGCGCTTTACGCGCTGGCCCCAGTCCGGCGCACCCTTATGAAGGCGGGGCTTGGCATGAGCCCCGCCCGCAAGGCGGGTTAAAGGGCGGCGTCGAGCGCCGCCTTGACGCGCGCCACGGTGGCGTCAACGTCATAAAGTTTATCAAGCCCGAAAAGGCCAAGGCGGAAGGTGCGGAAATCCGGTCCCTCGCCCACCTGCAACGGAACCCCTGCGGCGATCTGCACGCCCTTGGCCAGGAATTTCTTGCCGTTCTGAACGTCTGGATCCGCGGTATAGCTGACCACCACGCCAGGCGCCCCAAACCCGTCTGCCGCCACCGACTTGATCCCGCGCGCCGCCAGTTCGGCCCGCACGGCGCGGCCCAGCGCCCATTGCGCCGCGCTGAGTTTGGCAAAACCATACTCCCGCGTCTCGACCATCGTATCGCGGAAGGCCCGCAAGGCATCGGTCGGCATGGTCAGGTGATAGGCATGGCCGCCGCCCTCATAGGCCGCCATGATCGCCCGCCACTTCTTCAGATCAAGCGCGAAGGAATTCGAGGTGGTCGCCTCCAGCCGCTTTTCCGCGGCTTCCGAAAACATCACCAGACCCGCCGAAGGCGAGGCCGACCAGCCCTTTTGCGGAGCCGAGATCAGCACATCGACGCCCACGGCCTTCATATCGACCCAAACGCAACCCGAAGCGATGCAGTCAAGCACGAACAGCGCCCCTACCTCGTGGGCGGCATCGGCCAGCGCCTTCAGGTAGTCGTCAGGCAGGATCAGCCCCGCCGCGGTTTCCACATGCGGGGCAAAGACCACATCGGGGCGCACAGAACGGATCTGCGCCACCACATCTTCGATCAGGGCCGGCGCAAAGGGCGACTGCGCGCCGTTGCCCGCCTGCCGGGCCATCGCCACCGTCACATCCCCGGCAAACCCGCCCATGTCGAAGATCTGGCTCCAGCGGAACGAGAACCAGCCATTGCGCACGACCAGAGCTTTCTTGCCAGATGCGAACTGCCGCGCCACCGCCTCCATCGCACAGGTCCCGCCGCCGGGAACCAGTGCGACTGCGTGGGCATTATAGACCTCTTTCAGCATCGCAGAGATGTCGCGCATCACGCCCTGGAACTGCTGGCTCATATGGTTGAGTGAACGGTCGGTGAAAACGACCGAAAATTCCTCGAGCCCCTGGGGATCGACATTGGGCAACAGTGCTGGCATCGCATTTCTCCATTCTTCTTGGCTTCGCCTACCCGGTTCACGCAAGGAATGCAAAGCCAAGAACGCCGGTCCGCAAGAAAATTGCGACAGCCCCCGGGGCGCTGCTCCGGACCCCGGGATATTTCAACCACCACGAATGGCTGTCTGCTTTCGTTGTGGTTCAAGTGTCCCGGCGGAGTCGCCGCAGGCGACGGGGGCAGCGCCCCCTTACCCCAGCGGGCCGGCGCGGCGTTCTTCGGACAAAAGCACGTTGGCCTCGACATCGCCGACGCCGGGCAAGGTCATGATCCGGCGGCGCAGCACCCGTTCGAAATCCGCCAGATCGCGGGCGGTGACGCGCAAGCGATAATCGTAAAGACCCAGCACGTGCTGCACCGTCTGCACTTCGGGGATCGCCGCCACCGCGCGTTCGAAATCTTCAAGACTGACGCGGCCCTTGGTGGCCAGTTTGACGCCCAGAAAGACGGTGACGCCAAAACCCAGCGCTTCGGGTCTCACGCCCAAACGGCGGCCGCGCATCACGCCCGCTTCTTCCAGTCGTCTTATCCGCCGCCAGGCGGCGGGTTGCGACAGGCCAAGGGCGCGCCCTATGGCCCCGGCACTTTGGCTGGCGTCCGCCACCAGCGCCCTGAGGATTGCGCGGTCGATGTCGTCAAGCAGGGTCACAGCGGCAGGCTCCCAGTGTCCTTGAGGGTCGAGACCAGCATCAAGGCCTCGATATCAGCGATATGGGGCAGGGTCAGGATCCGTTCGCGGTAGATGGTCTGATAGTGCCCCATGTCGCGGGCGATGACATTCAGGCGCAAATCGACCCGGCCCAGAAAGGTCTGGATCTCGATCACCTCGGGAACCTCGCGCGCCGCCGCGAGGAACTCGTCAAAGGCGCGCGGGTTGGTCTTGTCGAGCGTGAAGCGCAAACTGACTTCGACCGCCCAGCCCAGCGCCGGCCAGTCGATCACCGCATGCAGGCCGCTGATGACGCCTGCCGCCCGCAGCCGTTCCAGCCGCCGCCAGGCGGTGGCGGCCGTCACCCCCGCACGTTCGGCCAGATCGGCGTTGGCCAGCGTCGGGTCGGCCAGAAGCTGACGCAGGATCCGCCGGTCGGTATCATCTATCTGCATGATTCTGTCATCATTCGGCCATTCAAAGAATGACTATTCCCACAAAAGCGGGAAATAAGCAAATTTTGAACGGTAAATAACCGGGTAATCCCTATGCTCGCCCCATCAACATGAAGGAGACCGCCATGCGCGTCTATTATGACCGTGACTGCGACATCAACCTGATCAAGGACAAGAAGGTTGCCATCCTTGGCTATGGCAGCCAGGGCCATGCCCATGCGCTGAACCTGCGCGATTCCGGGGCGAAGAACCTGGTCGTGGCGCTGCGCGAAGGCTCGCCCTCGGCCAAGAAGGCCGAAGGCGAAGGGCTGAAGGTCATGGGCATTGCCGAGGCCGCCAAATGGGCCGACCTGATCATGTTCACCATGCCCGATGAACTTCAGGCCGAAACCTACAAGAAATACGTTCATGACAATCTGCGCGAAGGTGCGGCGATTGCCTTCGCGCACGGCCTGAACGTGCATTTCGGTCTGATCGAGCCGAAAAAGGGCGTTGACGTGATCATGATGGCCCCCAAAGGCCCCGGTCACACGGTGCGTGGCGAATATACCAAGGGCGGCGGCGTGCCCTGCCTGGTGGCCGTTCATCAGGATGCGACCGGCCGCGCGATGGAACTTGGCCTGTCCTATTGTTCGGGTATCGGCGGCGGCCGTTCGGGCATCATCGAGACGAACTTCCGTCAGGAATGCGAAACCGACCTGTTCGGCGAGCAGGCGGTTCTGTGCGGTGGCCTGGTCGAACTGATCCGCATGGGCTTTGAGACGCTGGTCGAAGCCGGTTACGAGCCGGAAATGGCCTATTTCGAATGCCTGCACGAAGTGAAGCTGATCGTTGACCTGATCTATGAAGGCGGCATCGCCAACATGAACTACTCGATCTCGAACACCGCCGAATATGGCGAATATGTCTCGGGACCGCGCATCCTGCCTTACGATGAGACCAAGGCGCGGATGAAGGCGGTTCTGACCGACATCCAGACCGGCAAATTCGTACGTGACTTCATGCAGGAAAATGCCGTGGGCCAGCCCTTCTTCAAGGCCACCCGCCGCATCAACGACGAACATCAGATCGAACAGGTGGGCGAAAAGCTGCGCGCCATGATGCCGTGGATTTCCAAGGGCAAGATGGTAGACAAGTCGCGGAACTGATCGCGCCCACATTCACGACAAGCGGCGCCTTCGGGCGCCGTTTTCATTTGCGGCGCCGCTGCCGGCCCGGGCCGGGCAACCTTTCGGCTTTCGGCTTGCCGATTGGGGGCCCCCATGCAAGGGTTCCCGAAAGAGGAGGCTGCCTTGATCCCATCTCTGGCCCCTGCCCCGCCCGCCGGTCCACAATCCCAACCCTGGATGATTGTCGCTTTTGGGTTTCTGGCTTTGGCGCTTTCCTCTTCGGGCAGGGCAACGCTCAGTCTGCTCATGCCGGTCTGGCAAAGGGAATTCGGCTGGACCAGCAGCTATATCTCTGGCGTAGGGGCTACGGCACTGGTCGTCATAGCCATTGTAGCCCCATTCGCCGGGCGACTGGTCGACCGCATGGGACCAGCGTTTACCCTTAATCTTGGCATGGGCCTTTTAGGCACCGGTTGCGGCCTTGTCGCGCTGATGGATGGCAAAGTGATTTTTGTCATCGGCTATGCGGGCTTTTGTGCGGTAGGCTTTGGCATCGTCGCCAGTCATGTCGTTGCAACGGCCGTGACCCGGTCATTTTCGCGCCAGCGCGGTGTTGCCGTCGGCACGGCAACCGCAGGCGCCACCGGCGGGCAATTCGTCCTCGTGCCGCTGATCGCTGTCCTGTTGTCTTTCGCCAGCTGGCGCTGGAGCTTTGGGGCGCTTTCAATCACCAGCCTGGCGCTTGTGCCCTGCATGCGCACGATGATGCGCGACCTGACGGCTACGCCAGAAGACACCAGCTCTATGCGGGAAAACAGCAGTTTCGCGCAGGATTTCGCATATATCATCCGCCGCCCGGCCTTTCATGCGCTGTTCTGGAGCTTCCTGATCTGCGGCTTCACATCGACCGGCGCGATAGAGACGCATCTATTGCCGTTCGCGGCCTTTTGCGGCTTTCCTCCGGTGCAGAGCGCCACGGCTTATGGCCTGCTGTCGCTGATCAATCTGTTCGGCATGATCGGGGCTGGGTGGCTGACCGACCGGGTGAACCGGCCCACCTTGTTGGCTTCAATCTACATCCTGCGGGCGCTGACCTATATCATCCTGGCAAACTTGCCCGGCTCCGGCATCGAGATCCTTTTCCTGTTCGCCATCCTGTTCGGCATCGTCGATTATTCGACGGTTCCCGTCACCGCCAGCCTGGCCGCCAGCCATATCGGCATGTCCGTCATGGGGCAGGCCATGGGCATGATTGCAGCGGGCCATGCCATCGGCTCTGCCCTTGCGGCCTTTCTGGGCGGCTATGTCTTCGACACGACCGGCGGCTATGAACTGTTGTGGATGGGGGCGATATGGCTTTTGCTGGGCGCAGGCGTTCTGGCGCTGCTGCTGATCAGAATGGCGCCAGCCGCGCAGGCGCAAACAGCCTGACAGGCGCATGGGGTACAGCGACATCATGCCCCTTCGCGTGATCAGGTCAGCGTGCCCGCCCCTTGGGCACAAGGGCGGATGTGGCGCGGCCGTCAGCGCGCAAGCCAGATGAGGATCCTGATCATCCAGCCTGTCCGCCGCCCGTAGGGCGGGAACAAAAGTGGCAGAGCAAGGAAGCGGTTCCGCAGCACCGGACGGAAATGCGAGAATGCGCGGAAACCTTCATGTCCGTGCGCGGCGCCGACCCCCGATTCCCCCACCCCGCCGAAGGGCAGGTTAGGGTGGACGAACTGGATCACGTTCAGGTTGACCCCCACCGTCCCCGAACTGGTGGCAGCGATGATCCGGTCTGCAAAGGCGCGCGAACGGTCAAAGACATAGAGCGCCAGCGGCTTTGGCCCGGCGTTGATCCGCGCAATCACCTGATCTGGGTCGTCAAAGGCGATGATCGGCAGGATCGGGCCAAAGATTTCCTCTTGCGAAATCCGCATGTCCCCGGTCGTGCCCGTAAGCAGGGTGGGCGCGAAATAGCGGCGGGCGGCATCGCTTTGCCCGCCCGCGATGATCCTGGCACCCTGTGCCAGCGCCTCGTCCAGCAAGGCCCGCAGCCGGGCATGGTGGCGGTCGTTGACGACACGCGCGTAATTGGGACTTGCGGCCACCGCCTCAGGCGCATCACCAAAGACGCGGGCGATTTCGGCCTTCAGCGCCTTGGTCAGCGCCGCCTCGCGCGAACGGTGAACAAGGACGTAATCCGGCGCCACGCAGGTCTGGCCGGCGTTGGTGAACTTGCCCCAGACCAGATGGCGGGCGGCGGCGGCAATGTCTGCGTCCGGCCCGATGATCGCCGGCGACTTGCCGCCCAGTTCCAGCGTGACCGGGGTCAGGTGCCGGGCGGCAGCCTGCATAACGATCCGGCCCACACCGCCTCCGCCGGTGAAGAATATGTGATCGAACGGCAGATCCAGAAGGCGCCCCGCAACTGCGTGCCCACCCTCGGCCACCGCCACCAGGTCGGCGGGAAAGGTTGCGCGCAGCATCCGGGCGACAACGGCGGATGTGGCGGGTGTCAGTTCCGACGGCTTCAGGATCACGGCATTGCCTGCCGCCAGCGCCGACACCAGCGGGCCAAGGGTCAGCAGCAGCGGGAAGTTCCACGGGCCGATGATCAGACTGACCCCACGCGGCTCTGGCCGCAGGCGGGCC
>CANJQT010000126.1 GCA_947476475.1 Paracoccaceae bacterium
ACATGGCGCCGTCGCGGTTCACCCCCACGCGCGTGGGGACGGGACATTGTCCACACTACCTCGTCGCCGAAATTCCGGCCGCATGTCTCAGACGGTGCGGACGCGAACTAGCGTGAGGCCATCGCTGTCAAAGAGCTCGCGGGCGTGGTCCCCCGCCATTCGCACGGCGAAGCCTTGTTCCGTCTGAGACGTCCAGATCAAGACCGCGCTACCCTTGCCGAGCTTGCTGGTCACGGTTTCCCAGACGTGGTCGCGCACGCGGGAAGAGATTCGGCCGACGTATACCCCTGCACGGACCTCAAGCAGCCAGCGCGTAAGGTGACCGCGCAACCCCGCGGGCGCGCACTCGACCACGACCACCGTCATGATGTCTCTCCGCCTTCATCACCTTCGGCTGCGTCTTGACTAGGCGGCGCGTAGTTCGCTCCGCCCGGAAGGTTGCCGGCGGGGTCCCAGAGCGCGGCGATCTCATCTTGTCCAGCAGCATGAACGAGGGTTTCTGCGGTATCGCTTTTCAAACCCAGCACCTGCTGAATGTCCGGCACGAGCCTGTTCAGCAAGCCATGCGCAAAGAAGGCGTCCCGACACAACTGTCGGGTCCTCCGCTCAATGCCATCCGTCCCTTCTTTCGCCGCCGCAAAGGCAAGGGGCACCGTGACATCCATCTTGTAGAGGTCTGCTACGTCGAAGACGAACGACAGCGCGTTGCCGGTGTGGATGAAGCCGAGGGCCGGTGAGAGGCCGATGCTGACGATCGCGGCGTGACACAGCCCGTACAGGCACGAGTTGGCACACGACAGCGCACGGTTCACGGGGTCTGCGGCGTTCCAGTCTTGGGCTTTGTAGTTCCGACCCTGCCACGTGACCCCGCTCGCTCGGCTCGCGCTCGCGTAGCCCTCACGAACCCGCACCCCTTCCATCCCGCGAAGCTGCTGCAGGGTGAGCCCTGCGGACAACGGCGGGTTGAACCGCTTGCGGTACATCCGCTCGATGACGCGCATGCGAGCTTCGGGGTCGGCCCACACGGAGGCTTGATGGAGCAGGTTTGCGGAGCGCCGTGTCTCTCCGGAGCCCGATGCGTAGAAGCGAACGCTGTTCTCGCCGACCCAGCAGACGCTGCAGCCGTGGTCGGCCAGCAGGGTCATCGCGCCGTGCGTCACCGTGGTCCCGGGCCCGCACAGAAGGGTGGAGATGGCCGCCGCAGGCACAGGAACGCGCCCATGGAGATCGACGAGGACGATGCCGTTGTCCTCGCGATCCACCCGGCTGTGCTCGGTGTACACGAAGGTCCATCCATCGGAGAACCGAGGCAACGAGTGCAGGTCAATCCGACGGCGTTGCGGCGCGGCCACGCTACGCCCTCATGAGCGAGAGCAGGCCGAAGCCATACGACTTGCCAGGACCGATGCCGGCGCACACCGCGGCGCGAAGCGAGGCCGCGTCGCAGACCCGAAGCCGTCCTTCGAACAGCACGCCCTCGACCGTGACGGTGCCCCCCTCCCTTCGTCCTTCGGAACGCCCAAGGGGCGTCGCGAGGACATCGGGGCGGCCAGGAAAGGTTGCCGACGAGGTGAGCGTGAAGCCGGCGGCATCGCCCTTGCGCGCGAGCCACGCGAGGGCAGCCTCCTCGGTCCGCAGCGGCACGCGGCGACCGTTGCGCGAGACGCCGCCTTCACTGCGCGTGTCGACCTTTCGCGTCGGGTTGGCGAGCAGACGAAACCGAAGCTCGGCGCCCTCGACGAGCTGTGCGAGCAGCGGCTCGAGCGGCCTGACCGTTACGCCAGAGCTGCCGTCCCATGGCGTGGCGATCCAGCCTGAAGGCAGTCGCGTCCAATCCGGCAGGAGCGAAGACTGGACAAGGAGCACGGGCTCGTCACCCGCGGCCTCTTGCCTGAACAGGAGCGCCGACGCGGCCCGCGCCTGTGGCCCCAGGTCTGACGGGAACGCCGACATCAGGCGCCGATGAAGACGCTGCACGTCAGACAGGTCGCCGCGGACTTGGTCATTGCGGGCGTCGAGCGTCAACCGACTCAGGAACATGTGGCCTCCGTTGGTGCGTCGAGCCAAACCGAGCGCACGTGCCTGACGTCGTACCGGCGGTCGTCGGTTCGAAACGAGAGTGGGACATCGTGTCGAGGGTCGCCATCCTGCCCCGGCTCACATTCGAGGATGACCTCTAGACGCTCGGGCGCGTGAAGGCCGTGCGAGCGCTTTGGCCAACGCGACAAGAGCGCATCCTCGAGGCGCCCCTGAAAGAGGGGATCCGCGTCGAGCAGCGGAACGGACGGCACGTACCCCCGACGCCCAAGGTAGGGTGACCAAATGGGCGCGCGGAGCCAACCGATCGCTCTGTCGAGCCATGGCTGCTCCGCTTCCAGCGCCACCAGGAATGAGGCGTCCGCAAGGTAGTGCCGCCAGCTCATCGCGGTGTCGCCGGTGCCGCCGTCCGACTTGGCGACGTTCAACGCGGTCTGAAAATCGACCTCGCGCACACCGGGGCGATCGAGGCGCACCCCCATGCGGAATGCGATCAGATCGTCCAGGGGCTCGGCTCGCCCACGCCCCGCGGCGGCGGCCAGCAGGCCGACAACTCCGCTCTTTGTGGGCGCACGCTCCGTGTCCCGCGTGCCGAAGCGGCTGCGCGATCCCCATGACTGCATGGGGCCCTCGCAGCGAAGGAGCAGAACCGTCATGCGACCGCCTCGGCCACAGCCTTCAGGAGCGCGGCAACCGAGCCGGATCCAGGCTGGTCGTACGTGCTGACAGACTTGGAGAACAGCACTTCCTCGGTTCCGTACATCTGGTTCAGGCGCGCGTCGTAGTCGGTGAGCGCGTCGATGGAGGCCTTCGCCAAGTCGCCGTCGCGGCCAAGTCGCACGGGCTGCACGAACGCGTTCGTGAGCGAGCAGGGCGCGCCTGACTTGCGGACGCGGACCATCACGAAGGACGGAGGGTTGTGCGCTGCCATGGACGCCTGCTTGGCGGTCGGACGCGCCACGATCGCCGCGTGAACGAAGGCGAGCGCAACCTTGCGCGCGAGCTCCGGCTTGTCGAAGAGCGTGCGCGAGAGCGTGCCGAGATCGACGCTCGCGTAGCGGTAGTAGCAAGCGCTGTTGAACTCAACCGTGCCCATCATCCCCGCGCCGGTCTCGCCGCTCGGCTGCAGGTCGTCGATCGCCGTGAAGAAGTCGGACTCGGGCCGAACCTCGTGCGTCGAGATGGCGTGCGCCACCTGGCAGGCGGCCACGATGTTCATGTTCGTGGACTCCGCGATCATTCGGCCGAACAGCGCAATGTCTGCGGCCTCGGTCTGATCGGAGCCGAGCGCCTTCAGCGCCTTTGCCACCGGGGCCGGGAGTGTGGGGCCCTTCTCCTTCTTGTCCGCCTTGCCAGGCTTCTTGGCGGTGGCCTCCTTGGGCTCCTCCTCAGCGGATGCCAGTGGCAGCAGCGCGTCCCAATGCGTGGCGATCACTTCGGCGTAGCGTGCGATCTCACCGGGCGACAGGAACAACAGCACTGCGGACTTTCCACCGTCCATCTTGTAGCCGGCCCCTGAGAGCGCGAAGTTGGTCACGCGCTCTGCCGTCTCTCGGTCGCGGCCCTGCTGCGCGAGCTGGGACACGATCTGCTCACCGAGCAATTTCGTACGCGTGCCGATCTCGCCCTCGACCAGTCCCTTGAAGACGTCCGACTGCCGGATCGCGCGCTTGAGAGACTGGCTCGACAGGCGCGCGCGCCGAACTCCACCAAAGGTGCAGTCCTTGGGGCTGTTCGTGTCGTCGCGGTTCAGGCAGGATGGGGCGAAGTTCTGCAGGATGTGAAGCTCAATGTGCATGGGTCACTCTCCGGTAAGGTCAGGGTTGAGATCGCGAGGAGTCCAGTACGCGTTTGCCCATGACCGCTGGACCCAGCGGTCTGGATGATCCCACGCCAGGATGTCGCGGAGGAGCATGTCGTAGTCCACCGCAACGGGCCTGGTGCGTGTTGAGGCGAGGCGGATCGCTTGGCGCAACAGGTCGGCTAGGTCGTCCTGTTCCGCTTCTAGGAGGCGACGAAAGCGCAGCTCGGCAGAAGAGTTCGGATCTTTTCCCCCGCCGTCGTGGGCGATGAGCCACATCGACCGACCGAAGTTTCCGATCTGCGCGTGCACGGGATGAATGGCGAAGAGCGCGGCCAGGTGGAAATAGAGGTCTTCGCGCCTTCCGCGGCGGTCGTCCTCCGGGATCCATGGGAGGACGTGGGGAAAGGCGTCGGAGGACGTCGGAGACGACCGCCGCAAGATCGCGAGCGTGGCGCGGTCGTTACGCTGCGCCGTCGAGACGAGGTGATCAACGAGGGGATGACGACTCATGGAGCCTCCGCAGCAGGGAGAAGTTTGGCGAGTGACTTCTGAAGTGATGCTTCACCGAGCGCCACGGCGCGCAGGCCGCGCGCGCTGCGTGGCACGGCGGCGGTGGCGGTGACGAAGTGACGACGGGCCGCGACACGGATCGCGTCGAACCAAGCTGACACCGCGGCATCTTCTTCGTCGCCGATTCTCGTCGCGAAGATACCGAACGCGGGCTCCAATTCGGCCCAATAGCCGCCGTGTCGCACCATCGAGTCGGACAGGGCCCCGACTCGGTCGGATCCGTTTGACAGCGAGTGCGTCGCGACGATGCGCAAGCTGGTGTGGAGCGCCTCGCTGCCGACCTCCTCGGCCCGCGCGAGGCCCTTGGTGAGCGAAGCACCGAGCGCTTCGTCTTGGATCGCGCGCGCGTGAAACGGAATCACGTCCCGGCACCACGACAGCGGCTTGGCCTTGTCGTTCGCGAGGCCTGTGGCGACGATCGTTTGAATGGTTTGGCCGTCGAGCAGCGTCTCTGTCTCATCGGCGAACAGGGCTCGCACCACCGTGGGTCGCCCGTCGTGTGTGCCCGCGTCGCGGCTCTGCGCCGCAAGCGCACCGAAGTCGCGCCATGTGGCCCGCGAGTCGGACATGAACACGGGGTAGATCGCGTCCTTTGACAATCGGGTCGCAACACCTGGATCGCGCCTGATGGGCCACAGATCGGCGTCGTCTGTCACCTTCACACCGGGCGCGTAGACCACCGCGACGGCGCGACTTCCGTCGTCGCTCGGAACGAGCCGCAGCATCCGGGCGGGCAGCGTCAGCAGGTCCACCAGTCCGTCCGGCCTTACCTCACCGAGCGAACGAGGGACGGACCGCTCCCACTGAGGAACGTCCTTGGCGTCGTCAGAGTCGAGCAGCCCGGACGCGTTCGCGACCAGCGATTCGAACAAGGTGCTGCGGCGGACGCGAAAGTGCACACGACCGACAAGGGGCGCGTGTGAGGCGTAGGGGTGATCCCCAAACACGTTCGACGTCGGACCCTTTCCACCGCCAAGCGCCCACGTTTGCGTTTCGAGGAGGTGAAGCGTTGCGTCGGCCGCGGACAGCGTGGTGGGCACGTCATCGAGGGCGTGATCGAAGAGCGTCCCGTTGTTCCCTGTGGCTCGGGTCACCTGGATGCGCGCCAGGGTTCCGGCAGGGACAACCTTTCCACCGGACGTCAGAGTTAGCCCTGCGACCTGCATGAACGGGTGCTGGCCGTCGAAGAGGTCGAACCGGCCGTGCCACCTGTCTAGATAGGCGCTGAACGGGGCGGGGTCGAAGCGTTTGGCCGAGTAGAGGGTTCGCCACGCGTGCATGTTCCGTGGCCCGTCTACGACGCGATGTAGGATTGCGAGGAGGAGGCGGTACACGGCCACCTCGACGAGGGGTGAGTCATGGGCGATGTCGCTCACGGTATGAGCGGAAACAAAGAGATCGCGTAGGCCGAGGTGCACACGAGTGCCGTCCGGACGGACACACGGGATCCACGGCTGATCCACCAAGTTGAACGACGCCATCAGTTCTCCTCTACGGGCTCGATGTCGAGGCAAAGGCCAAGGTGCGGATGCAAACGCATCGAGGCGCCGTCCACGGTCGCCACACCATCGCGAGCGAAGGCAATCGGGTGCGCGCGCGCGAGCGCAGCGCATTCGGCCCATGCGGTTGGGACGGACAGGGGCCGCAGACGGCGTACCCAGGCAGCGTTCTGGATGGACACCGTTCGTCCGAGCAGTTGGCGCTCAAGTTCGGCATCAGGCTTGATGTCGGTGCGAAGGATCGGCCCGTCGGCATCCAGATGCCACGCGCCAAGGTCATCGACATACAGGGCGATTAGTGTCGCGGTCTCTTCGATGTCGCGGGTGCGAGCCGTGAGCGCGCGACCGCGCGCACTTGAGTCGTCGGGATCGACGAGGGTCGTGGGGCCGAGCGTCGCTCCGCCAATGTGACCTGGAGCCCCAATCATTGAAAAGAGTGGCCTCACTTTCGCCTCGTTCAGGGTAATCCGTTGTTCCTCCGCCGTCCGAATCCACGTGGCGCGGCGCGCGTCGCCGGTGTCCGTGGGAGGCTCCGCATCGTCGTAGACCGCGGACAGCAGCGCGTCGGACTGAGACGGGATCCGGAGTTCGGCTTGGCGATGTAGCGCAAGCCAGGTGCGAAGCAGCACGTGTTCGTCGTATACATACTTTGCGGGTCCGAAGTCAGGCGTGTCCTCCTGCGCGTCCGGACAGGCGACTGCCAGAATGGGTGTGAGGAGGTTCTCTGGACGAGGCCGCTGGTGACGATGCAGGCGACCCGCGCGCTGGAGCAGCAAGTCTATCGGGGCGATGTCCGACACCATGATGTCGAAGTCCAAGTCAAGGCTCTGCTCGATGACTTGCGTGGCGATCACGGCGTGTCGCGCAGGTCGGTCTCCGTCTCGCGAGAAGCGTGATAGAACCGCATTCTCCAGACGCTGACGGTCATCTACGGTAAAGCGGGCATGAAAGAGGGTCAGTTCGCTGGATGACCAGCCGGCGTTGAGCATCGCGAGGTACGCGGCCTGCGCCCCTCGCACCGTGTTGCAGACCCACGCCGCGCAACCGCCCGCGGGCATCTGACCGACGAGCCACTGTGCGACTGCCTCCGGGTTGGGATCGACCCTCGTCCAGCGGAGCTGACGGTCTTGGCCCGGGGGGAGCGGGTGCCACGCTGCGCCTGCTTGGCTCGCCACGCCGATCCGCGGATACGGCGCGCTCGCGGACGGCGCGGACCCCCAGGCGGCCAGCAAGGCGTCACGCCGTCCGCGTGGCAACGTGGCGGACAACAAGACCACCGAACTGCCAAGCGCGCGCGCCCACTCGAGAAGTCGGTCCAGGATCGTGGACATGAAGGCGTCGTACGCGTGCACCTCGTCGATCACGATGACCTTGGCGGAGAGCCCGAACATGCGCACGAAGAAGTGCTTGACCTGAAGCGCAGCGAGCATGGCTTGATCGACTGTTCCGACGGCGAACGGGGCGATCAAGGTCCGCTTCCGGCTCCGAAACCAGTCGTCAGCGACCGTCCCCGATGCGGAGCCGTCGCCGTAGATCGCGGCAAAGCGCATGTCTTGCTGGACCTGGTTGAGGTGCGCGAGTCCGTGTGCGAGATGGAGGTTCGTGCGTTGCGCCGGGTACCGGTGATCGAGGAACTCACGGACACGGCCGAGCATCTGGTTGCTGGTGGCCTGCGTGGGGAGCCCGTAGAACATGCCCGACAATCTCTGCGCGGAGATGAGCTGGTCTGCTGCTGCGAGCGCCGCCTCCGTCTTGCCGACGCCTGTAGGCGCCTCCACAAGGATGAGCGTAGGTCCGACTGCGTCCGCGGCGAGTTGAAACGCCGCGCGCTGTAGGTGGGTGGGGGTCAACCTTGGAAACAGGGACTGAAACGAGGACGCCCCGAGTACGTACGACCAGCTGCGCAGCCCCACGCCGTTTAGCGCCAGCTCCGCGCGCGGTCTCGCCTGGTGCAGGTAGTCAACGCCCACGCTGACCCCCGGTTGGTACGGAAAGTACTCCGTGTTTGAGCCCAGCCAGTCGCACACGGAAACGAACCCCGCGAACGCCGTGCGGAAGCCGTCGAGGAGGGGCCCCATGGTGGGTAGCGGTTCAATCTCAAGGGTTTCGGCCAAGCGTTCAAACGCGCGAACGCGGAGTATCTCCCACGTTCCCCGTCCCGCGTTGACGAGGTCGTTCGCTGGAAACGCGCCATGGTGGGCGCACGTCGCGGCGGCGATGCCGTGCGCGGCCTCTAGGGCGACTCCCTGGCCAGCCAGGAGGCGCGCGAGGTGCTTCTTGCCGGCGATCCCATGCTGCTCCTCCGCCAGCCGCGGAAAGTCCAGTTCACGTTCGCGAAGTTGATTAGCCAGCGCGGGCACCTTCGCTTGGAAGCCAGGACTCACCTTTCCCAGGTCGTGAACTGCGACGAGGAACGCGACCTGCTTCGGCGTCAGCATGTCCGTCAGCGTGGGCGAGCAGAGGATTCGCGTTCGGGCATCGTCGGTCGTTTCGAGCCAAACGAGCGCGACCGCGGCGACGTCCACCATGTGAGCGAGGACCGGGTGGTAGTCGGCGCCGTCGCGTCCACCAGCTGCCTTTCCCCAGCAACGGTCGAGCAGGTCGTCCGTTCGCTGGGTGTCGCTTTGGGGGGGCGGGTGGAACTGGGTCATTGGCGAACCGCTTACCCC
>CANJQT010000127.1 GCA_947476475.1 Paracoccaceae bacterium
GGAGCTGACCGGGCTGCGGATTTGCCGGGATGATGCCGCGCCTTGCGCACGGCCAGTGCCCCCAGCATCAGCACCATCGGGGCCAGCATCATTACCCGGGTCAGTTTGGCGATGGTGCCGAAATGGCCAGCTTCGGTACCACGCTGATAGGCAGCGGCAACCACCTGCGCCACTTCATGGATCGATGCTCCGGCCCAAAGACCGAAGGCATGAGGGCCCATGTTCAGCATCCCGGCCAACACGGGATAAAGCACCATCGAGGCCGATCCAAACACCGTGACACAAGCAACAGCATAAGCCACATCCTCATCTCGCCCGCGTGTCACGGTATTGGTTGCGATTACCGCTGAAGCCCCGCAGATCGATGTGCCCGCCGCGATCAACTCGGTCAGTTTGGCATCAACGCCCAGAAACCGCCCCAGCCAGATGGTGAAGGCAAACGTCGAAACCAGCGTTGCCACGATGATCAGCACGCCCATGCCACCCACCGCCATCACCTGTTCGATGGTCAGTTGCAGCCCAAGCAAAACGATCCCCGCCCGCAAGACCCGCTTGAGGCTGAACGCAACGCCGGCCCGCGCACGCATCGATGTGCCGATCAGGTTGTGAAACGCCATGCCAATCAGGATCGACAAGATGAGCGGACTGAGAATGCCAACCCCGGGCAGCAGTCGCAAGGCAAAGGCCGCGCAGGCGATCAGGGTGGTCAGAAGCAACCCCGGCAGAACCGGGTGTGCGATAGGAGCGGATTTGGGCGGATGGGTCAGCGTGCTGTCGGTCAAGGTCGGATACTCCTGTGCTGACATCGCAATACCGCGCACCAAACAAACAATCCAACTGATTGATATGATGATTTCCATCGAGATTACTTGTTGAAGTAAAAGCTGGCGCAAAGAACAGCGCCGCCAAGGTGGCCCCGGCGGCGCTTCTTTATCAATACTGTGCAGCCAGATAGGCGGTAATTGCCGCAGCGTCGCTCTCGGTTATCGGTGCGCCATACACCACAACCATCTTGTGCACCTCGGCCTCCCAGAACTTGGCACCTTTGCCGGGTGGCTGGTAATTGATGTAATCGGCGGAATGGCAGGTACCGCAATTCGCCTCGGCCACCTCCAGCCCGTCACCAGGTCGAAGAATAGCAGTTTCATTCTCATAGGGGATTTCATAATTGACGGGTTCCGCGTTGGCAGCACCACACAGCGCCAGTCCGGCAAACACAACGACTTGAAGCGTTTTCATCATCATCTCCTAAGCTGCCGTGACATGGGTGGTTTCCACGACATTTCGCATGTAGCCAGACGGGTTCCAAAGCGCATCCAGAGGTTGCGACTGACCGATGCGGTTGGTAGCGCGCACCATCAGGGCCACGTCACCTGCGCCAACGGGCAGCGCAATCGTCCATTCGCGGAACGAATACTTGCCCAGATCCTCACCCAGTTTGGCGCGGTTCCAGGTCTGCCCGCCATCAGCCGACAGGCTGACATCGCTGACCCCGTAGCCGCCATCGAACGCAATGCCGCGCAGGGCCAGCGGGGCATTTGCCGCGACCTTTGCCCCATTCACCACGTTGGTGATGAACGACCGCACGTTGAACCGCGCGATCGGCAACGTATGGGCGGCAATGGTACCGGGTTCAATACAGGCGCAGGTATTGGCCGGAATGCGGTAGGCCTTTGCCATCCAGAACGAGTCGAGTGCTGTGTCACGGACTGTGATCTGGTTCAGATGTTTGACCCAATAGGTGCCGTAATGCCCCGGTACCACCAGCCGCAGCGGAAAACCGTTCAGCCAGGGCAAGTCTTCGCCGTTCATCGCCCAGGCCAGCATCACTTCGCCGTCCAAAGCGTGCTCCAGTTCCAAAGCCTTGGTGAAATCCGGTGTCTCCACCAGAACCGGGCCATCCAGTCCATCAAAGGCGACCTCGATCGCACCGTCTTGAACGCCCGCCTTCTCCAATACAGATTTCAGCGAAACTCCGGTCCAGCGGGCATTGCCCATCAGCCCGTTGCCTGCCTGCCCACCCGCCACGCGCGGCATGGTGAAGCCACGGCTGTTGCCAGAACATTGATGCACCGCCACCAGATCAACCGTGTCGAACTGTGATTTCAGGTCAGACAGAGACAGTGAAAGCGAGGTTTCAACTTTACCACCAACTGCCAGCCGGAAGGTTTCCGGGTCGATCTCGGTTGGGATGTCTGCCAAATGATAGCGCACGAAGAAGGCATCGTTTGGTGTCAGCAAGCTCTCGTTGAAGACCGCGAAGGGCGTCTCCAGCTGCGGTGGGCGCGCCGACAAGCCCAACAACGGACGCTTGCCCGGATAAGTTACAAGCTGGCGATCCCCGTTCTCGAACCCCAAGGACACGGTTTCGGCCAACGACTGCGTGCCTCCAAGCATGGCAAAGCCAGCGGCGGCTCCGGCGGATGCGATGATCTGTCGTCTGTTGAACATGGTTTTCCTCCTCTGTGACACGGCGCTTTAGTTGCGGAGTTGGCCCCCGATTTTGGCGCTTAAGGTGAAAAGACGATTGTCAGGCCCAGTTTATTCCTTGCCACGCAGAATTATTTTGGCGCGGTCAGCCAAGACAGGGTTGCCGCGCCTCGGTCAGCGCCAGCAAAAGATCGGGATGTGTCTGATCCGGCGCACCCGTCGCACGACGCAGGGCCAGCGCGAGCGTGGCAAAACGGGCCGGATCCATCGACCGCGACACAAGCGTATACCGCGACCCGGTATCGGCCCATTGTGCCAGTAGGGTCTGGCCGTTATCGATGATCTGCATCGTTGGCGGCTGGCCTGCGACGTTGGTCCGGATGTAGAGACCAATGTGACAGCCTGAAGCGCCGGCGAACTTCCGCGCTACGGCTATTTCACCCGAGGGCAGCGTCATGCGGGTCACGGCGATTTGCCGCAGTCCATTGGACTTCATCAGTGGTGCAATCGGATCGGTCTGTTCGACCTGCTTAGGGTCAGAGCCAGCGGTCGGTACAACGGCAACACCCAAAGTAGCGTCGAAATCTGCGACCATCGCGGCGATGTCTAACTCTTGTATCGCTGCCATCTGCACCGAAGCTGCGCCGATACCCGGGCGCAAAGCATCCGCCCACCACATACCGCCGACCGTCAAAGCCACCATAGTTGCGGCAAGGGCTGCCCCAAGGCCAGCCCGCAAGTACCACGGGGCGGCGCGGTCGCGAATGGTGTCGGGAAGAGTGATGACCACAGTCTCAGATCCGATGGCCGCGACCTGCGCCCGCATCGCCTGATACTGCGCCACAGTCCGGGCCAGAACGGGGTCGCGCGCGATCTCGGCGGCAATGTCTGCCGCGTCGTGCGGCGACATCTCACCATCGACATAGGCGCTGATCCTGTCGGCACCGGACAAAGGTTCAGCCATGTCGCACTCCCTTGTCTTGCCCCGGAAAGGCCACCACATTCACATCCGACAACTGTACCTCCAATGCAGCGCGGGCGCGGCTGACCCGGCTCATCACAGTGCCACGGTTGATCCCAAGCATGATCGCCGTTTCGTCATAGCTAAAGCCGCCGATATCCACCAGCGCCAGCACGTCGCGGTGGTCGGGCGATAAATGGAAGAACGCTTCTCGCACAGCAAGACGCGCAACGGTGGCATCTATGCGCGCAGCGGCGGCATTGTTTGCCTCATCAATTGCGCCGAGCAGCGCCCGCTGACGCCGGGACGACCGAAGCTGATCGATCCAGACGTTACGCGCAATCGTGAACAACCAGGCCCGAAAGCTGCGTTCATTTTCTGGGCCGCCGGCGCTTGACAATGCGCGCACCACGCAATCTTGCACCAGATCTCTTGCCTGATCCCGATTGCGCGTGAGGGCCAGCGCATATCCGAACAGTCTGCTGCCCGCAGTGGTCAGCATCCGGCGTTGATCGGCGTTCAGCACAGTTGGCTCCTCCTCCGACCAACCCTAGAGCCCATCTGCGTCAAACGCACGAATTTTAGGACCGTCGCTGTTAAGGCGTAAAAAACCACCCTCATGCAAATTTATTTTGCGGCGTCGGGATTATTCTCTGAACGCCTGCGTCATTCCTTGCAGATGCCGCGAAAATCGCCGCATCCCTTAAACGGGAGTGACCATCATGAACCGCCTTTTGACCTCTGCCTTCGCGCTGATCCTCGCTGCTGGCAGTGCGCTTGCCGCGCCGACCATGACCGCCGAAAACGCTGGTGGCGCGATGCTGACCAATGCCGATGGGATGACGCTATACACCTTTGACAAGGACGCCGAGGGTGTTTCGAACTGCGCAGGCGAGTGTGCGGCGATCTGGCCGATGTTGGCCGCCACTGCGGATGACAAGGCCGAGGGCGACTATGCCGTGATTGACCGCGCCGACGGCACCAAACAGTGGACCTACAAAGGCAAACCGCTTTACACCTTTGCCAAGGACGCCGCCGCTGGCGACGTGATGGGCGACGGCGTAAAGGGTGTCTGGCATATCGCCCGGCCCTGATCTTTGAACGCCCACCTTCATCCCTGACAGAAAGCCCACCGCATGACGGTCCTGGACGACATCGAGGCCTCGATCCCGGCGCTGCGGCGCTATGCACGGGCCTTGGTGCGCGACCGCGACCGGGCGGATGACCTTGTGCAGGATTGTCTGGAACGGGCCGTTGCCAAACGCCATCTGTGGCGCGGTGACGGCCCGGTTCAGGCCTGGCTGTTCCGTATTCTGATCAACAGATACCGCGATCTGCAACGCCAGAACCCAAGCCCCGGCCATCTGGTCGCCATCGAGGATCTGACGCATGAGCCAGCACAGGGCGGCAGTCAGGAATCTAGCCTCGCCCTGCGCGAGGTGCGCGATGCAATGGCCCGCCTGCCGGGTGATCAGCGTGAGGCACTGCTGATCGTCGCGCTGGAAGGCAAAAGCTTTGATCAGGCGGCCAGCCTGCTGGATATTCCGAAGGGCACGCTGATGTCGCGGCTGGCCCGCGCACGCGCCACATTGCGCCTGTTGACCGGGCGAAATGTCGGACCGACACAAACAAAGGGGCCAAGCCAAGGGGCCAGACCATGAGTGACCAGACTGCCCTTACTGAAGCCGAATTGCTGGATTTTGCGGCCGGCCAGCTGCCGGCCGATGCGATGTCGGCCCTGGTAGCTCGGTTGGCTGATGATCCCGCTGCTCGGGCCACTCTGGCAGAATGGCAGCGCCAGGACGCAGCCATTGAGGCACTTTATCAACCTGTCGCGCGCGAACCCGTGCCGTACCGGCTGACCGATGTGATACGCCGAGCAGAGGCGGAAGATAGTGCCAAAGCCAATGGCCGACCGCAAACCAGACTTTGGCTGGTCGCCGCAACAATTGCCGCGCTGGCCGTAGGCACCGGGGCAGGCTGGTTCGCCCGCGATCTGACGTCGCCTGCCCCCATGTCCCAAACGCTCGCAGCCAACGCCATGCGGGCCTATGACACATATGTGGTCGAGGTAGCCCACCCTGTTGAAGTTGCGGCGTCCGATGCTGATCATCTGAACGCCTGGATGTCGAAACGCCTGGGGCATGAAACCCGACCCCCTGATTTTGCCGCTGCAGGATTTACCCTGATGGGGGGGCGGATTGTGCCCTCCGAACAGGGTGCGGCGGCGCTGTACATGTACGACAATGCGCAGGGCGAGCGCATCACGCTCTACATCGCGCCGCAAGGGGCCAGCAGTACGACGGCTTTTCAGTTTGCACAGGAAGGCGCCACCAGCAGCTTTTACTGGATGGACCGTGATCTGAGCTATGCGGTCGTCGGCACCGTCCCGCGAGAGGTTCTGCGAAGCATCGCCTTGGCCGCTTACGATCAGTTGATCTGACAGACCTTAAACACCCCGCAAAATTCTGCGGTCCCGGCCGGGGCTTCAGATATCCATCTAAGACAAAGGAACATCCCATGCAGATGAAACCATTCATTCTGACGACCCTGCTGCTTTCTGCTCCGGCATATGCTCAGGGAACGGCCCTTTACGATCCAACCATTGAGCACATGCCAAAAGACGGCATCGTTACCCTTTACGGGGCGGGCGGGCCGAATACGGCGTTTCAGAAGGTTGCCGATGTCTGGCAGGCCAAAAACGGAAAAGCGATCAAGATCATCGCCGGTCCTGAGGCCACATGGTCAAAGGACGCACAGGCCAACGCCGATATTCTGTGGGGCACCTCGGAGCAGTCGATGACGGCGTTTCTGGAAACCTACCTGACCTTCAAATCGTCAGAGGTCGAGCCGATCTACATCCGTCCGACGATCATTGCGGTCAAGGCGGGCAATCCCAAGGCAATAGCCGGATTTGACGATCTGCTGAAGCCGGGCATCAAAATCGTTGTCACCGAAGGCGCCGGCGTGTCCAACACCTCAGGCACAGGGACGTGGGAAGATATCGCAGGCAGGCTCGGCAAACTCTCAGATGTCACAGCCTTTCGCCAGAATATTGTGGTGTACGCCAAGGGCTCGGGCGCAAGTTTCAAGGCGTTTCAGGAAATGGACGCCGATGCCTGGATCACCTGGCCAGATTGGCCCATTACCCATGACGATGTCCTCGACCAGGTCAATATCGCGGCAGACCGGACAATCTGGCGGGACGTCAACGTCGCGTTGTCGCCGGATGCCGATCCGGAAGCCAAGGAATTTCTGACATTTCTTGTCAGCAACGAAGCGCAAGAAATCATGTTGACCGAAGGATGGGTGCGGTGATCAGCACTCGCACGCCACGAATGCGTTGCAAGACCGTATTGCAATACGGCAGACTTGATCGCTGACATCAGAGATTTTTTGGCTGTCGCCAGCAAAAGGAGTAACATGAGTGACCTATCCAACACGAAGAACGTTTCTGCTTACCCTCTTCGCGCTCACACTGACGTCCCCTGTGTTTGCCCAAGAAAATCTGCCCATTTATGTGGTTAAGGATCCGGGCTGTCCTTGCTGCAATGCCTGGATCGGTTACCTTCGTGAAAACGGTTTTGTGGTCAGCTTCGAAGAGCGCAGCACTGAAGAGCTTGCGGCGTTTAAGCGGCAGCAAGGTATCCCGGACGCGCTTGTGTCCTGCCACACCGCGACGGTCGGCGGCTACACTATCGAAGGGCACGTTCCTGCCGTTGATATCCGCAGACTTCTGGCGGACGCGCCGGATGCTATCGGGCTTACGGTCCCCGGCATGCCTTACGGCTCGCCCGGCATGGGATCCGAGGCTGAGCGAGAGGCGTATGACGTCATTCTGATCGGACGGGACGGTTCTGCATCGACCTTCTCGCGGTATGAGGCCGCCTGACACTTTGCATGGCTTTTTGCCGCGTTGGCACGGGCAGGTGAGAAACACACCCGCCCGTGTGGATGATGCTACATGCCTTTGGCGGCAAGCCAGGCGTTCATCTGAGCGATTTCGGTTTCCTGCGCGGCAATCACAGCTTCAGCCAGAGCGCGCATTTCGGGATCTTTCCCGAACTCCAACTGTACTTTTGCCATCGCTACCGCCGCCTTATGGTGCGGTATCATGCCCTTTACGAAATCAACATCGGCGTCCCCACTGTAGGGGATCATCATGTCTGTCATCATCTTGTCCATAGCCGCAGCGTAGGCCTTTGTGGCTGGATCATTCGCAAGTTCTGGCGGGATAAAGGAGGCGTGGCTCATCATCTCCATGCCCTCCATCCCGGCCATACCGGAATGGTCCATCTTGGTGTCGCGTTGTCCTTTAATCTAGCACACTGCGCGTTGGCCAGCATTTGTTGCCCTTAAATATGACATTCAGGCGCCCGCTAGTCGGAGTCTTTCCCTGTTTCGCAGTACGATCCGGTCAACTGCGTCAAGAAGGCGGGGCTCTTTTTCAAACGCACGAAGCAAGGCAACTCTTGCGTACCCATCGAGGCCAGTGCTGAACAGTGCCGCCTTGACCAGTGGACGTGACTGAGCTTCAACGATGGTGGCAAGGCAGAAGAGTCTCACGTCGGGTCTGGGACTTTGAAGGGCAAAGGCCGTATCGGCGCGAACGGACTTGAGCGCCTTGGCATAGGAGGCCGCCCGCATGGCGCGTCTAAGTTTGTTGGCGCAGTTGGACGTCACCGCACTTTCGAGCAGCCCTGCCCCGCTTCGAGCACGACGCACCAGCTGTTCGGATATTCGGCTGCGATCAGGCTTGATGAGGATAGAAATGAGTCGGTTGCCGCAGATCTGGCAGTCGAATGCCCATAATTTCCGCCATTGTTTGAGCGCTATGCCACGCCGAGAGCAGTCGGGACACGACTGGAACGCGACCTGCGCCGTCATCAAGGCTTCGGTTTGGGTCATTGTCCCAAAGGTAAGGGATTGAACAGTTTCAGAGGCAACACGGGCCGCAATCGATATCTTTTCTGCTGTGGTCGCGGCCACCTCAACTTCAAAATCCAGCATGGCGACCTGTCGCGTATCGACTCCGATATGCGCCAGGAGTTCGTCGACCTCACAATGGTTGGTGACCGCCA
>CANJQT010000128.1 GCA_947476475.1 Paracoccaceae bacterium
CGCCGAGGTCGAGTTGCTGCGGGCAGAGCTTGAGGTTCTGAAACGCGCCGTTTTGCGACTGGCGGCACCTTGACCCATCCAGAACAGGGGGCCGCCGGGCTTGTGACGTGGGGTTTGAAGTGACAGCACCCGATCCATCGCGCAAGTTTGACTGAATCGCCGGAGCCATGCCATGACCGCCTATCCTCGTCTTCTTGCACCGCTTGATCTGGGCCATGTGACCCTGCCAAACCGGGTGATGATGGGGTCGATGCACACCAATCTGGAAGAAACCGGCGACTGGAACCGCGTTGCAGAGTTCTATGCCGAACGCGCGCGCGGCGGCGTGGGCCTTATGGTGACCGGCGGCATGGCGCCAAACCGCGAAGGCGGGGTTTTCGCCGGCGCGGCCGGGCTTTTCACTGCGGCCGACATTGCCAATCACCAAACCGTAACAGACCGTGTGCATGCGGCGGGCGGGCTGATTGCGATGCAGATTTTGCACGCTGGACGCTATGCCTACAGCCCCGAATGCGTGGCGCCTTCGGCGATCAAATCCCCGATTTCGCCCTTCCCACCACACGAACTGGACGAGGCGGGCATAGAAAAGCAGATTGCTGATATCGCCACATCCGCCGCGCGGGCCCGCGCGGCCGGGTATGACGGGATAGAGGTGATGGGGTCGGAGGGATATTTTCTTAACCAGTTCCTCGTGACCCATACGAACAAGCGAACCGACCGATGGGGCGGAAGCTACGACAACCGCATGCGCCTGCCCGTTGAAGTGGTGCGCCGGGTGCGCGCCGCAGTGGGCGACGACTTCATCCTGATCTACCGGCTGTCGATGATCGATCTTATCCCTGACGGATCAAGCTGGGACGAGGTCGTCACGCTGGCCAAAGCCGTCGAGGCTGCTGGCGCATCCATCCTGAATACCGGGATCGGCTGGCACGAGGCCCGGGTACCGACTATCGCGACTTCGGTCCCGCGCCGGGCCTTTACCTGGGTCACGCAAAAGCTGATGGGGCAGGTTGCCATTCCGGTTATCACCTCGAACCGGATCAACAGCCCCGAAGTGGCCGAGGCAGTGTTGGCCGATGGCTGCGCCGACATGGTTTCGATGGCGCGGCCATTTCTGGCGGACCCGCACTTTGTGCGCAAAGCGGCGGCGGGACGGGCGGCCGAAATTGCCCCCTGCATCGCCTGCAATCAGGCCTGCCTTGATCATACCTTCTCGGGCAGGCTGACATCGTGCCTGGTCAATCCCATGGCATGCCACGAAACGGAATTGCGCCTGGATCCTGCCCGCGAACCGAAACGGATAGCCGTGGTTGGGGCGGGGCCAGCGGGGCTTGCGGCAGCTTTGGCCGCAGACCGGCGGGGGCATCATGTCGTTTTGTTCGAACAGGATGAACGGATCGGCGGGCAGCTTAATCTGGCGTGCGAGGTGCCAGGCAAAGAGGAATTCCACGGGCTGATCGGCTGGTTCCAGACCATGCTGGCGCTTAGCAAGGTAGATCTGCGGCTTGGCGCCGAGGCGCGTGCGGCCGATATGGCAGGCTTCGATGAGGTGATTATCGCCACTGGCGTCCGCCCGCGCGATCCGGGCATTGAAAGTGACGGACGCGCGCAAGTGATTAGTTACGCTGACCTTCTGTCGGGACTGGAGGAGGCGGGTCCGCGGGTTGCCGTGATCGGCGCCGGGGGCATCGGCTTTGATGTGGCTGAATATCTTGTTGAAGCCCATCCAAGCCCGACGTTGCGGCCCGCCGACTGGCTGAAGGAATGGGGCATTGCCGATCCCGCGACCACCCGCGGCGGGCTGACAAGCCCCGCACCTGAAAAACCCGCCCGCACGGTCACGCTGATGCAACGAAAACCGGAGAAGCCCGGGCGTGGTTTGGGCAAGACCACCGGCTGGATCCACCGGGCGACCCTTCAGGCCAAAGGGGTCGAGATGATTGGCGGCGTGACTTATGAACGGATCGAAGCGGCGGGGGTTCGGATATCCTTCGGGCCTGAACGTGAAAACCAACGCCTGATTTCCGCAGATACAGTCGTTGTGTGCACGGGGCAGGAAAGCGAGCGGGGGCTGGCGGACGCGCTGGTAGAGGCCGGGGTGAAGGTGCATGTGATCGGCGGCGCAGATATTGCGACAGAGCTGGACGCCAAACGGGCGATTGATCAGGGCACCAGGCTGGCCGCGCGGCTTTGATTCGAGCGTCCAGATATGGACGCTTTGGCAAGCCATTGAAATTGCTTTGTTTCGATGATTTTTTTCACAGATTCTTAAGGAATTTCGCCGCGACTGGCGTGCAGGCATCGGATCAAAGTCTCTGGGAAATAGGGCAACCTTGACCACAGGCGCCGATGACATGGGCTGAATGCGCCCCCGCCCATTGACAGAGGGTGCCATGACACAAGAGCACAACCAGCTGCCAATGGCCGCCAGGCGCGCCCAGCCACGTCTTGCTGATCAGGAGACAACCTGTTCCAGAAAGTCCGCTGCCACGGCCAGATAGCGGTCAATATCAGCTTCGCTGTGGGCGAAGGACGCCTGCGGGCCTGCCGTTGCGATTGCATCCCAGATCCCGCGATTGGCCATGTAAATCCGGCGCGCCGCCGAAAAAGCGGGGTCCATCGAGGGAATTGCCTCGGCCGCCGTGCGGGGCAGCGCGGGCGACAGACAAAAGCCGCTGCGCGGGCCATAGCGGAAGGCGCGCCATGGCAGATCATGTCGCCTGATCAAGGCGTCGATCCCGTCCGCAAGCCGCCCACCCAAAGCCGTGATCCGCGCATAGGCGGCCTGTGTCGAAATCGCCTCCAGCCCCGCGCGGACGGCGGCCATGGTCAGGGCATTGCCATAGGTGGTTCCGCCGATTGCCAACCCACGGGCATTTGGGTCGCTATATTGGCGGTTCTGTTCAATGTAGGCGGCCAGCGGTGCCGTCATGCCATAACATCCCAGGGGTGCGCCTGTGCCAAGCCCCTTGCCCAGGGTCAGAAAGTCGCCCGTAGCCGCCTCGGTTGGCGCCATGCCGCCATAGGCGAATTGCCAACTGTGGGTCTCATCCAGACACAAAAGGGTGCCGTTGGCCTGGCAGAGCGCCCGGACCTTGGTCAGAAAGCCTGGATCGGGCAGAATGAGCGTACAGTTGGTCAGTGCCGGTTCGGTAAGGACCAGCGCGACATCCCCGCCCGCCAGCACCTGGGCCAGTGCGACCGCATCATTGAACGGCACGGTGATTGTATCGCGCGTGGCATCGGGAAGGATGCCCAGAGCTTCTGGTTCTGACCCGTCAACCATCGTCGTGTCGATATGGCCATGATATTTCCCATCGAACACCACGACCTTGTTTCGCCCGGTGAAAGCGCGGGCAATGCGGATCACTTCAGTATTGGCCCCCGAGGCGCTGAGCGTGAATTGCCAGAACGGATAACCCGAACGTTGCTTCAGTTCGGCGGCCACGGCGATGGCATCTTCTGTAGGCAGAAGATGCTGGATGCCGCGCACCGCTTGATGCGCCAGCCGATCGCTGACCGCATTTGCGCCGTAGCCGATGGTGTTGCTAAGGTCGGCAAGGTTGAAATCGATGTAGCTATTGCCATCGACATCTTCGAACCGGCTGCCCTGCCCGCCAGCGACGTAAAGGGTGGGATGCGCGTAAAGGCCTGCCATCCAGGCCATGGGCACGCCATCGGGCATGAGAGCACGCGCCTTGGCCAGCGCCGCCGCCGATTTTGGCCGCGCACGGCGGAACACGTCGGATTCGCGTTCGACGAGCGCCTGCAGGCGTGTCGGATCAACGCCCGCGGTCACAGGCTTGTCTCGGGGCCAGAGATGAACACCGCCAGCAGGCATCCGTCCGGCGTGCGCGAACTGTGTTCGCTGCCGTCGCGGTAAAACAGCATGTCGCCCTTCTTGAACTCTGCGCCATCGCTGTCGATCAACGTGCCTTCGAGGATCAGAAGATGTTCTGCCCCATTGTGCCGGTGCGGCCGCGTCACCATGCCGGGCGGCATCCTGTAGACATGGAAGCCAGCGGCCAGCGGGCGGTCGTCGTCCAACTGCAACACGGAATCGCCCAAGGAAAGTCCGTCGGCAAAGACATAGGGCGTATATTTGGCGGTGTAGATGTTGGCGACGCGACGTTCAGTGGGGGTGATCGGTTTCATGCGGGTCTTCCACCAGGTGCTGGCAAAAATCTGACTATACTGTCAGTCAATACTTCACCTCTGTCCAGCTTTTTCCTGTTTGGCCTTAGCGACTGCCATGAGTCCTGCGTGGAAATCGCCGGGGAATCGGCACAAATTCCCTGGCAGCCGCGTAGGTGGGCAACTTCAAAAGCGCCACAATGCATCGGAAACTCTTTGAACTACGGTGACAGCGCCAAACTGCCACCCGTGCACCATCACCCGTTGGTGCTGAAAAAATCCACAATGGTCTGTGCCATCGCCTCGGATATGCCCTCGACCGCTTTCAGATCGGCCAGCCCGGCGCGGCTGACCGCCTTGGCCGAACCGAAATGCGCCAGAAGGGCACGCTTGCGGGTGGCGCCAATGCCCGGAACCTCGTCAAGCGGCGTCGCCATCGCCGATTTCGCGCGCTTGGCCCTGTGGGCACCGATGGCCCATCGGTGGGCTTCGTCGCGCAGACGCTGGATGAAGTAGAGGACCGGCGCATTGTGCGGCAGGGCAATGGGCGGCCTGCCGCTTCGGTGGAATTCCTCTTTGCCCAGGTCGCGATCGACGCCCTTGGCCACGCCGATCATCGCAATGTCTTCGACCCCCAGATCTTCAAGGATCGAATGGACAGCAGAGACCTGCCCTGCCCCGCCGTCGATCAGCAGAAGGTCAGGCCAGGCTTCGGTCTGCCGGTCAGGGTCTTCCTTCAGCAGCCGTTCAAAGCGGCGGGTCAGCACCTCTTTCATCATGCCGAAGTCGTCGCTGTTGGCGCCTGCGGCGGATTTGATGTTGAACTTGCGATACTGGCTTTTCAAGAAACCGTCAGGCCCGGCCACCACCATGCCGCCCACGGCGTTGGTGCCCTGAATGTGCGAGTTGTCGTAGATTTCGATCCGGCGCGGGGGGGCGTCCAGATCAAAGGCTTCGGCCAGAAGTTCAAGCAATCTTGTTTGGGCGGCGCTTTCGCTCATCTTGCGGGCCAGACTTTCGCGGGCATTGCGGGCGGCATTTTCAACGAGTTCGGCCTTTTCGCCGCGCTGGGGCACCGCCAGTTCGACCTTGCGTCTGGCCCGGTCGGACAGAAGCTGGGTCATCAGATCGGCATCTTCGATGGCGTGCGACAGCAAGATCAGCGGTGGCGGTTCCTTGTTGTCGTAGAATTGGCCAAGGAAGGCCTCCAACACCTCGGCCTCTTCGGCGCCGGCACCGGTTTTGGGATAGAAATCGCGGTTGCCCCAGTTCTGGTTGGCGCGGATGAAGAACACCTGCACACAGGCCTGCCCGCCCTCCATGTGAAGGGCGATCACGTCCGCTTCGGGCACGCCGCGCGGGTTGATGCCCTGCACCTGTTGCACCTGGGTCAAGGCCCGGATCCGATCGCGCAGGGCTGCTGCGCGTTCATATTCCATCGCCTCGGCCGCTTCGGCCATGGCGGCGGCAAGCTTGGCCTGAACGGTGGTTGATTTTCCTTGCAGGAATCGTTCCGCGTCGGCCACCAGCTGATTGTAATCGGGTTCCGATATCAGCCCGGCGCAGGGGCCGGCGCAGCGTTTGATCTGGTAAAGCAGGCAAGGCCGCGTGCGCGATGAAAACATCGCGTCGGAACAGTTGCGCAGCAGGAACACCCTTTGCAACTGGTTCAGGGTTCGATTGACCGCGCTGGCGCTGGCAAAGGGGCCATAGTAGCTGCCTTTTTCGGTCTTGCCCCCGCGGTGCTTCTTGATCTGCGGAAAGCGGCTTTCGCGGCTGACGAGGATACTGGGGAAACTTTTGTCATCGCGCAGCAGGACGTTGAAGTGGGGCTTCAGTTGCTTGATGAGGTTCTGTTCCAGCAGCAGCGCTTCGGTTTCCGTCTTTGTGGTAAGAAACATCATTGAGGCGGTCTGAGAGATCATCCGCGCGATTCGGGCGCTGTGGCCGGACAAGCGCGCATAGCTTGACACCCGCGCCCTGAGGTTGCGGGCTTTGCCGACGTAAAGCACCCGCGCCTCGGCATCCAGCATCCGGTATACGCCGGGCGAACCGTCGAGGGTCTTGAGGTAGCTTTGGATGAGGCTGTGGCCGGTCAGGCCCGGCTTGCTGTGATCTGTCAATTCGCCCTGCCCAGAAGGCCCGTGGAGAGGCCCCCGATTCTGGTCTCTGGCTGCACGGTCGGCAAGCGTTTGGCAAGGGGAATCCTGTCCACGGAATCTGTGGATAAGTCTGGGGGGAAGGTTTGAAGCTTGCCGAATTTTCGTTGTTTTGACAGGGGTTCGTCGGATTGCCTGTTTTTTGGGCAGTTTTGCAAAGGCTTGAATTCGTTATCTATTTTTATGAACATCTGGTAAATCCCTGAAAAGACAGGCAGATTTGTAACGGCTTTGTTACTGCACCAACGAAAGTGGACAAGTTCTGGCGACCAGTCGCTGAATGGCGCGCAAAACGGGGCAGGTTTTCGGCAAGGGTCAGCCGTTTTTGCCAAGGATATCCGGGGTTTTCCAGCCCAGATGCTGTCCACCGTCCACACAAAGAAGCTGGCCGGTAACGGCGGGCGCATCCAGAAAATAGCCAAGTGCGGCAACGATATCCGCGGCATTGGCGCCACGTTCAAGGATCGACGCGGCACGCTGCATGTCGAACTGATCCTGGCTTTGATGTTCGCCCTTCTGCGTCGATCCGGGGCCGATGGCGTTCACTCTGATATGGGGTGCCAACGCCCGGGCCGCTGTCTGGGTGAACGCCCAAAGGCCCATCTTGGCGATCGTGTAAGTCATGAATTCGGGGGTCAGCTTGCGCACCCGCTGATCAAGCATGTTGACGACCAGTCCCTGCGCCCGCGCGCCCTCGGGGCCGCGCAGCGTCTCGGGCATCTGGGCGGCGAAGGCTTGTGTCAGAACGAAGGGGGCGCGCAGGTTCGTCCCCAGATTGCGGTCCCAGCTTGCGCGGCTGGCCGAACGGATATTGTCGTAGTCGAAGGTCGAAGCATTGTTGACCAGAACCATCAGCGGGCCGCCCAGCGCCTTGGCGGCGCGGTCAACCAGCCGTTCGGTCTGGGCTTCGTCCAGAAGGTCGGCCTGCAGGGTCACGGCCTTTACGCCGAACGCACGCGCGTCGACTGCGGTTTGTTCGGCTTCGTCAGCCGATCGGGAAAAATGGATCGCCACATCATGACCGCGCTGCGCCAGATACAGCGCCATCTCGCGGCCCAGACGGCGGGCGGCGCCGGTGACAAGCGCGCGGGTCATGCCTGCCCTTTCGGGCAGCGGCAGGGGTTGGGTCTGCCGCAATGCGGGCAGTAGCGGGTCAGACGACCAGCGCGGAACTTGCCCCAGACAGAAAGGGCGAGCATGCCGATGAGGAACAGGACGACGACTTTTGAAAGCATGTCAGAGACCGTAACGCGCCCAGAGGCTGCGCTCCTCTAGCTGGGTGAACGCATCGTCCAGGATCCTGCCGCTAATGCGCTGGAACAAGGGGCGCTTGGTGCCGTAGGGCACCAGACGAACCTTTTCGCCGTAAAGATCCTTCAGCTTCGGGACCAGATGGCCGATCCCGTCCGCAATGCCGGGTGCCAGCGCCTGCGCACCCACCCAGACTTCGCCGGTGAACAGGTCGCGGTCAGCGGCAAGCCGCCCGCCGCGGCGGCTGCGGACCTGTGCCTTAAATGCCTCGTGGATCGGATCAAGGATCGCCTTCAGCCGTTCGACATCCTCAGTTTTTTCGGGTCGGAACGGGTCGAGCATGCTTTTCGATGTGCCCGCCGTATGAACCCGCCGTTCAATCCCGTGACGGGCCAGAAATTCGGGGAAGCCAAAGCCAGCGGAAATCACGCCGATCGACCCTACGACCGAGCTTTCGTCAAGCCAGATGTCGTTGGCAGCGGTGGCCAGCCAATAGCCGCCGGAGGCCGCGACATCTTCTACAAAGGCATGGACGGGGATGTTTTTTTCTGCCGCCAGCCTGCGGATGCGCGCGGCGATCAGCGAGGACTGGACGGGCGATCCGCCGGGTGAATTGATCACCAGCGCCACGGCCTGCGGCCGGCCCTTCTTGAACGCGCGTTCGATCACCGGGGCGAGCGTGGCATCGTTCAGGCCGCCCAAGCGTCCGCCTGAAGCGATGACGCCCTGCAGGCGGATGACCGCGACAAGCGGCGGCGATATGAGGAAGGGGATGAAACGGCGCATGGCCCAAATGTAAGCCGCCGCGCCCGCCGGGGCAATGGCAGAAGGGGCGAGGGACGCTGTCCCTCGCGCTCCCTGGAGTATTTGGGCCAAG
>CANJQT010000129.1 GCA_947476475.1 Paracoccaceae bacterium
CGACCTCAAACCTGCGGATGAAGTCGATCGAGGCCCCAGCAAAGGCATAAATGTTCTGGTCGTCATCGCCCACGGCAAACAGGCTGATCCGCAGGTCAGGGTCGTCCAATGATCGGCCCGCCACCGCCCCGATCAGGGCGTATTCCTCGGGGCCGATGTCCTGATACTCGTCCACCAGCAGCCAGCGAAAGCCCTGGATCAGCGTTTCGCGCAGCGCCTCGGCCTCGGGCTTTGTCAGACCATCGCCGCGCAGCAGAGCCACGGCCTGCATGACGATACCGTCAAAGTCACGCGGGCCGTCGCTATCGCCTGCAAAACTCGCCCCCACCAGCCGCATCGCCAGCGCATGACAGGTGGACACTGTAACCCCCGCTGCATCATCCCCGATCAGGCGGCGCAGGCGTTCGCGGATTTCTGCGGCGGCATGGCGATTGTAGGTGAGGACGAGGATGCCGCGCGGGTCTTCGCGCCGCACGCGGATCAGGTAGGCGATCCGGTGCACCAGCAGCCGCGTCTTGCCCGACCCCGGACCCGCCAGCACCAGAACGTTGGTTTGCTCGCGGTCATCCCGGACGATCTCGGCTTGCACCGGATTGTCCAGCGCATCGACAATGGTCTTCCAAGAGGTGCCCGTGGTCTGCCGCCGGATTTCAGCACCCCGCCCTGGCAACCAGCGGCGCAGAAAGGCGTCGCGGTCCAGCACGAAGTAATCTTCGGACAGGCGCTGCGCCTGATCCAGAGCTTCAAGGCCCTTTTCGGCATAAGCAGCCATGACATGGGTCTGGATCGTCGTTTCCCCGTAATGCTCGTCCAGCGGCGCGAAGTGCTGTTCGGTGAACCGCCCGCCCTTGGGGTTCAGATGCACGGTGATCGCCGGGCGGAACACGGTCAGGCCACGGCCAAGTGTCACAACCTGTTGCTCATGCAACCACAGAAGCGCGCGGTCCATCAGGCGGGTCATGTCCTTGATCTCGGCGCGCAGCAAGGCATCGCCATTCAGTGCCGCAGCCATGTTGCCCAGCGTGGTTTCCACCTGGATATCCTTGCCGCGCATGCCTTTCGCGACCTTGCCCGCCAGATGCGCCAGCAGCACCTGTGCCCCCTGCCTGCGCAGATCGGCGGTGCGCTCCACCACCGGCCACGACCGTTCCACCCGGACAAACAAAGTGTTCCGGCTGGCCTTGCGCAGGGTCAGATTGCCCCGACCACCATCCTGATCGCGCCCGTCCTGCGCCACTCCGCGCAAGACCTGTTCCACCAGATCGGGGCGAATGTGGCGGTGGCCCTTGTCGCGCAATGCCTGGCAAGTCTCGGTCAGGTGCAACGGTTGCGCCTCGGCCCCTTGCGCCTCGGGCACCGCCTCGCGCATCAGGGCGATCAAGTCGCCCTCCATCTGCGCCGCCAGATCGAGGCGGCGGACAGACGCATCTTCGACCCCCAGATGCACAAAGACCGTGACAGCCGTGTCATTGCTGGCGATGCCCAGCGTTTCCAGATCGGCCAGCGCCTTGTGCAGCGTGCGTCCCGACAAGCCGCAAGCACCGGTCAGATCGTCGGTCGAGACGCCCTCATCCGGGGACGCGTTCATCACATGGCGCACAAGGTCCAGAAGTTGAGTGCGGCGCGTGCCGGTTATTTGCGCGCGCTCGAAGATCGCCGCAGCCTCATCGACGCTGCGGATGCGCAGCGAGGACGGGAACACCTGCACCCGGTTTTCCTCACGTGACAAGAGTTTTGCCTCTTCCAGCCAAGCGACAGCCGTTTTCACCCGCGTGTCGTCCGTCGCCTTGTCGCGCTCGAACTCCTGATCCCTTTCCTCGCGGACGATTTCGCCCGGCGTGGCCACGACCTCGCCCGACTTCTGCCGGTCCATGCGCCGCAACGCCTTCAGGATCGCCCCGATCTCGTGCCGGGCCAGACGCGACCGAGCCGAGAGCGAGAATTGCCGCTCGACATCGTCAGCGGCGAACAGCAGCACGCAGTTTGCAGGCGCCTGGTCACGGCCAGCACGGCCCGCCTCCTGCAGGTAGTTCTCCAACGAGCCTGGAATATCGCCATGCACGACCAGACGGATATCGGGCTTGTCGATCCCCATGCCAAAGGCGTTGGTCGCAGCAATCACCCGCAGGTCGCCTATGCGAAACCCCTCCTGAACCTCGCGCTTGCGTTCGGATGTCAGGCCGGCGTGGAAATAGTCGGCTGCCAGCCCCTGCCCTTTCAGGAACTCGGCCACCTTTTCTGTCGTCCCGCGCGTCGCGCAATAGACCACGGCGCCCGACGCCCCTTCGGGCGGCAGGTTCGCCTCGATCGCGGTCAGGATATCGGTCAGCTTGGTGGCCTTTTGCGTCGGCAGCACGGCGAAGGACAGGTTGGTGCGTACCGCCCCGCCGTCGAGCAGCATCAGATCGACCCCGAGACGGCTTTGGAAATGGTCGCGAATGTCACGCACCACCTCGGGTTTGGCCGTGGCGGTCAGGCACAGGACCGGGGGCACCTGATCGCACGAGAATTCCTTGATGAAGCGGCTAACATAGCGGTAATCGGGGCGGAAATCATGGCCCCATTTCGACACGCAATGCGCCTCGTCCAACACCCAAAGCCCGACCTCGCGTTGTTGCAGCACCGTGCGGATGGATCGAGAGCGCAACTGCTCGGGCGAAATCAGCAGGATCGCCGCATCGCCCATCCGCACCTTTTCCAGCGCGTCATGGCGTTCGGGCAAGGACAGCATGCCGTTCACCGTCACAGCTGAGGATATCCCCGCCCGCGCGAGGCCCTGCACCTGATCCGCCATCAGGGCGACAAGGGGCGAGATCACCACCGTCAGCGCGCCCGTCTTGTCGAACCGCGACAGCGCCGGGATTTGATAGCAGACCGATTTTCCCGTTCCCGTGGGCAGGATGCCCAGCACAGATTTGCCCGCCATCGCCTCAGCCACGATGCGTTCCTGCAGAGGGCGGCCCATGTCATCCACCGGCTGGGGGCGGAAAGCCGGAAAGCCGAACCAGCGTTCCAGTGCGGCGTTCGGGTTGTTCTTTTCGGCGCACCAACCGCAGGCTGAATCGCCGCAGTTGGTGTCGCGAAGATGGCGCACGATCAGCCCGGCCTCGCGGAACTGCATCCGAACCCAGGGCGGCATGACCGAGTCTCCGCCCGCAACCGAGATCCACGACAGCGCATAGGCCATTGGCCATCCGTTGCGCGGATCGGACAACCGGCCCAGCGTCTGGTCCAGTCGATGATCGCAGGCCAGACCGGCCAGCAGGCGGCGAATTGCGGCATGGGCCTCACCCGCATCCGGCGCGGTGGCCCCGCGCAGGTGTTGGAAAAGCGAGTCAAAGCCCCCTGCCGCCTCGCCCCGCGTAGTCAGGTGATGATACGCTAACAGGGCATCCGGCACCTCGTGCCCAAGCTTGCCAAATGCCGCAATCTGGTCGGCCAGCACCTGAAGCACCAGCCGCGCGTCAAGCTCAGGGTCGTTCACATGCCCCGCCTGCAGCCGTCCGTCCTGATAATGCTTCACAAGATGGTGGTAGGGGTTGCGCGGAAAGGCGAGCGGGTTCAGCCACAGCGTGTCGATTGGTGCCGCGCCCAAGGCAGCCAATCGCGCCCGGTTGGCCACCAGATGCGGCAGGTCATGACGTAGGATGTTGTGGGCGATCAGATGCCTCGCGTCGTTACAGAACGCCTCCAGCCGGTCCAGACCTGCGTCCAGCGACCCGCTTTTGTGAGCCAGCGCCTCCTCACCCCCACCGCGCACCGCCGCAAAAGCAAAGATCCGTGCTGTTTTGGGATCGACTTCCAGATCAATCGAAACGCAATGCGGCAAGAACAAGGAGGGGTCTGAATTCACGTCGGCAGCTTCCGAATTCCAAAGGACAACTATAGGTATTCCAAGCCCTTAGTATCTCTGCACCGGCCCGCTGCAAAGCACCATGATCTCAACTGGTTTCCCCGGGTCGATCACCACCGCTATAATTTGGATTATCGTGGGTGGCGCCCCCACCCTTGACCAACCGCCCGAACGTCGCCCATTGGGCAATCCCTGCATTTCGGGAACCCGCAACCCGCGTTCCGCGTGCAGCGTCCCAATGCCCGGAAAATGCCGAACAAGGTTTAGTTACCGGGAACAGCAAAGGCATTCAACGGTGGCGCGTTGCGTCAGTGGAGAAGATCAACCAGCCCCAGCCCTTCGAACGCGGCCTTTATCGCTGGATCGAACCCCGGATCGATACGCGCTGGACCATAGCCATGTGCCCTGTTCCATACATCGATCTCCCGCAGTTCGGCGGCGAACTCCTCGGGCAACGCGGCCTCCTTCAAGGTCGTGTCGCCCTCGCAATAGTTGAAGATCATCAGCCTAGTCGGGTTGGCCCACGTTCCGAAGTAGGACGCGTCCTGCGCCGTATCGACCTGTGCCCAGCCGTTTGCGTAGCTGCAGAGCCCGAAATCGTAGGTGTAGCGATCGCCGAAGCAGAATTCGCGGGTGATCTTCATGCTGCCACCGCTGCGCGGGCGGTGAGGGCGATCACGCAAAGGTCGCGGTAGCGCGCCATCGCCTTGGGGCTGGACGAAACCGGGTTGATCTCGAAAGCCTGTAGGGCCGCGATGTCGCCCGCTTCGGCCAAGGCGACGATCTGGGCCAGCTTGGCGCGGAACCGGGCGTGGGTCGGCTTGGAGAAATCCGGAGGCTGCGGCAGCGCGCCGCTCTGGGCCTGATCTCGGATGGCTTGGCGCTTGCCGATCACCGTGGCGGGGGCAGCCTTCGGTTCGTCGACCGCCGCAGTAATTGGCTCGCCCGCAGGATCGGGGTTGCTGTAGTCCAGCACCAAGGTCAGTCGGGCCTCGGCCTGATCGGCAGTGTCGGCGGTCATGATCGAGGTAAAAGCGAGGGCTGCGCGCTCGGTGCCAATCCTTGCCGCCAGCAAGCGAGCGAAGTTGTCGCCCGCCTTCTTGGCGCTCGTAGCCGGTTCGATAGGGTTCTCGGAAAGGCGTTGGGCAAGCGTGTCAATCTGCCCGGCGGTGAGGGCTTTGGTTTTCATGGTCGGCTTCCTTCAGGCGTTGGTAATGTGGGCGGAATGCCCGAGGGTGGTGACGGCGTAGATCATGGTCCGGCCGTCGCCGATCGCCGCGCCAAAGGCCTGCGCCTCGGGCAGGGTCGCGAATTGCTCCCGGGTGCGGGTGGCGGGCGTGCGACCCCGGGCGGCAACAAAGTGGGCGGCGTTCTTCAGGCAGAATTCTTCGTGGTTCGTCAGGGGCTTGATGGCAGTTTTCATGGCGATCTCCCTTGCGTTGCGATGGCTGCAGACAGCGCAGGACGTCAAAAGAGAGCAACTCCTAAGTCACTGAATAGATGAGGTTTCGGTCAGAATGGGAGTGTCCTGGCGAAGCTATGCCGCGCAGCGCGGCGTCTCGGAAGCGGCGGTTCGCAAAGCAATCGCGACTGGGCGGATCACCAATTTGGCGCGGACAGCACGATTGATCCTATGCCGGCGGATTCTGAATGGGGCGTCTAGGCCGATCGGGCCATGCAGAGGTGCATGCACGCCCGTCTAATGGCGATGGACATCACGGATGGAGCGGTCAAGGATGCGAGAAAGGCAGTCACCAACACGCCGGACGATATATGGACAAAACCTAGCTCCGGCGAAGCAGCCGGTAGGGCGGTGTCGTCCTTGCTCGCCCGGACGGCAAATTTGGTTCTGGGGGCTTGTACAGCCAAGGTCCGGCTTCAGAAGATGTGGCTGCAGCAGCCGACGGTAGCGTACAGTGCTTCATCCGCTTGTTAGGGCGATGTCACTCGTGCCATGTTGTCAGTAGGCTTGACCTAACTGTCAGAGATTACTGCATTGTCCCTTCCCCCAAATAATCTGGCCCAGAAGTATTTTGTTGATGACCTGTCTAGCGCAGGGATCCCGGGGTCACGGCTCCACTCCATTTTAGAAGTGATCGAGTCCGACCGCCCGATTACACCGTTGTCCTTGGCTTTTCTGGATCAAAAGGGCCTAAATGCCCTACGTTCTTTTGCGTCAGGAGCGTTGTCAGTTGATGCGTTTCACCTGCTAGCACCGACCGAGCAGGAAGCACGCTTGGCTGCAGCGCGGCAACAAGCAGACGTCGATGAGTTGGCGCGTCAA
This sequence comes from Paracoccaceae bacterium, assembly GCA_947476475.1. Lineage (GTDB taxonomy): Bacteria > Pseudomonadota > Alphaproteobacteria > Rhodobacterales > Rhodobacteraceae > TMP-24. The sequence goes on from CANJQT010000129.1 coordinate 6,138, forward strand.
GCTCGCGAAGCAGCGATGGATGCAGAGATCCGTGCCTACTTTGATGCGCAAGCGAGCGATCCCGCGCGCCGCAGAAGGCAGGAAGCAAAGGATTTGCGGACCCGCTACAGCTTGGGTTTTGTCGATTCCGACATCTATCCCCGGGTCATGAGGCTGTTGAGACAGATGGACATCGGGCAACGTCTGTCGGCTGAGGACGTCGTCTGGCTTTCCACGCAAGGAGAGGAGTGCTGGACGCCCGAAATTCGTATCGCGCATCACAGGCTGGAGGCTATGGCATTGACAGATGACTGGCGCCGGACAGGTGATCCTTGGGCTGCAGTCACGGCGAGTGGCCATTGGCGCAAGGCCGATGATGCCAAGGAAGCGGTGACGGTGACGGAAGCCGCCCTTGCGGCGACACCTCAGGCACCGAAGCTGTGCTCCGCACTCAAGACGACACGTGGCGGGGCGATGCGCGATTTGGGGCGCCTTTCCGAGGCGCGAGGCCTCGGGCAGGAAGCGCAACTGCTCACGCCGAAGGATTTCCGCCCCTGTACCCTTCTCGGTGCAGTCCACATGGAACTTGGCGAGTTTTCAACCGGGCAAGAATGGTACGAAAAGGCCGAGAAACTGGGGGCAAAAAACCATTCAATTGATCAGGATCTGCGCGGCATTCTCGCCCGAGCAGTGCCAGACCTGCGCGCCAAGCTTTGTGCCTACCTCCTGTTACAGGATGAACATCGGTTTGCGTGGGTTCACGAGTTTGCTCGTAGTCCGACCAAGTGATCTATACCATCGCCGCCAAACATACGTCACAATATCCCTTTCCTTGGGAACTTTTCTATTATATGTTTTCTATGGAAAGGATGGCACTATGATTAATCCTGTGCTGAAGCCGACCGAACAGACTGGCAAGGGTCTTGTGCTAACCAAGGCTGTGCTGAATGCCGCAGAGCGGCTGGGCCTGACTGCGCGGGCATTGTCACGCGTGATCGGTGTGTCCGAACCCACGATATCGCGGATGAAGAAGAGGGATTTTGTGCTCGGGGAAGGCTCCAAGCCATATGAACTGGCCGTGCTGCTGGTGCGGGTGTTCCGCTCGCTCGATGCTATCACTGGCGGCGACGAACGGGTTGCGCGGGTCTGGTTGTTGGGGCCGAATACTGCACTCGGGGGCACTCCCGCCGAAAAGATTTTCACAATTGCAGGATTGACCGATGTCATCGCCTACCTGGACGCCCGCCGCGCTGTCATCTGAGGCGTACATCTATGCGGGCGCGGGCTGGCGGCTGGTCGAGGCGCAGCACCGCGTCTCGACGCTGAAGCTGGTCGATAGCCTTGCCGAACAGGCGCTGCTTGAGGATATCCTCGAAGAGACCAAACCGGCCGTTCCGCTTGAATGCCAGCATCTGGACTATCTGTTGTCGACACCCTTCCGCTATGGCGCGACCTATCCGCATGGTTCGCGCTTCCGCCGGGCAGGCAAGACGCCGGGGGTCTACTATGCCGCCGAGCGCCCGGAGACGGCGGCGGCCGAAATGGTGTTCTACCGATTCCTATTTTATGCTGAAAGCCCGGCGACGCCCTTCCCTGACGATGCCGCAGAATACACGGCGTTCTCGGTGGATCTGCAGGCCGAACGGTCCATCGACCTGACAGCCGACCCGCTGGTACAGGACTCAGGCCACTGGACCCACCCCACCGACTATACCGCGTGTCAGGCACTGGCCGACGCCGCGCGCGAGGCTGGGGAGGACTTGATCCGCTTCCAGTCGGTACGCGATCCGGGCGCAGGCGCAAACCTCGCGGTCCTAACCTGCCGCGCCTTCGCCTCGCGCGAACCGGTCGAGCGTCAGACCTGGCGAATTCGTGTCGGCAGCCATGGCGCGCAGGCGATCCGCGAGTACCCCGCTTTGGGGCTGGAGTTTCCCCGCAATGCTTTCGCCAACGATCCCCGTCTTGCCACGCTGAACTGGGAACGCGGCAAGACGAAGTAGGTGGTCATCATGGTCCACCGAAATCCCTTGACCCGTCAAATCCACGACACATTGCGATGGTGCTGTGACTGACATGACAAGCGATAACACACCAGCATCGACACGGGCTCTGCCCCCTGGGTGGTTTTTACTCTGCCGATGACACCCTGATATCTGCGAAGCGCGCGCCATGGTGCATCCGAGTTCC
>CANJQT010000130.1 GCA_947476475.1 Paracoccaceae bacterium
CACCTCGCGGCCGCGCCTCTTGGAAGGTCGGGCGATCCGCGACGAGAACGGCTACCGTGTCATGGACACCGAATGGCACCGCATCACCTGCTTCAACGGTCTCGGCAAGACCGTCGCAGAGCACTGCGAGAAGGGCATGAAGGTCATGGTCCACGGCCGTATCCACTACACGAAGTGGACCGACGCAACCGGCACCGACCGCTACGGCTGCGAGATCATCGCCGAGAAGGTCGACTTCCTCAGCCGCCCGAAGGCGACCGAGAATGAAAACCCCGAGTTGGTCGACCGTGACGACGAAATCCCGTTCTGAAAAGAACGGGGTTTCCCCGGAGGGGCTCGGCGGAGAAACCCGCCGGGCTTCAGGCCCCGGTCGCACGCGGGTTGCCAAGGCAAAGGACAAGATCGACAGCCTCGGCCCATATCGGACGTTCGAGTTTCACAGATGCTGCGAGGCTGCGCTCCCCGTAGCGGTCGTTTGATGTGCTTCGCAGAAAATCACCAGCTAGAAGGTCAATCTTGGGAATTTTCGATCATTCCCAAGCCGAAGGTGGGACGGCAGCTTACGCTGTAGAGCGGTCGGCCTCACACCCTTAAACGCCAAAATCCGATCGGGGCTTGGTAGCAGTTCTTCGCGCCAAAGAGCGACGATATCGGCATCGCCGGTGGACGACCGATCATCCGTTCGGGACCCTTCTCGCCCGTATTGCGGGCGCGAACGACCTCATCGACCTAGAACACGAACAACCCAAGCATCTGCCAGCCGATCGCATCATCGACCTGGATGCAGTTATAGGGCCAGAACTGCCGTAACACGGCGGCATCGGGGTGCTTTTGGCCCTTGCTAGGGTCGGAACAAAAGATGCTCGCGCGCGGCGCCACAAGGGCAGCGACCTCGGGCGACGAGTTCCCGGACGCGCCATGATGCATCACTTGAAAAACAGATGCCTTGTCGAGCCGGCCATATGGCGTGAAGAAGTTCTCGAACCCTGTCCGACGCGGCTTTGAGTTCAGCGAACCATCTCCTGTGAACAGCATCGAGAAATGGGTTGTAGAGAGGCCCGACCTATCTGGCTCATGGCTCCAGGCCGTATTACCGAGTCGGGTCTCGCCGGTCTCGAAATAGGCATCGGCAGGTGTCGACACCGGACCGCCGTACAGGAACAGTGAGATGATATTGCGGCGATAGGCGCTGTCGCCGAAGGTTGTGTCATAATGGGCCTTAAGTGCATCCTGGGCCGTTTTCCGGTCAGCCGGATTGCCGGCGGCAAGCAAGGTCTTGATCAGCGGCTCGACGGTCGCCGGGAAACCTGCCGGGCAACGCTTGGCCTGGTGTGCGTCGTTATACGGGACGAACTCCCATAATCCGTCAATGTCGAGCACCGATCCCACTTTCAGGAATTCCGCCGCCGACAGGCGCTGCCCCGTCACGTCGGGGATCTCGCCGTCGACCACGTCCGGGACGCGGTCAGTCTCCAGCCGTAATTTCATCGGCCGGTCGTCGAGCTCGCCACGCGGACCTTCAGGCGGACCGAAGTCGGGCGCGGGCGGCGGATCGCCCGCGCTCGGTGGCACAAAAACGATCCTCGCCTCCCCACCGCCGTCCACGCCGCGAAGGTAGCCGGCAGGGTCGACTAAAAACTGCAGGAAGGCGGCGTCAAGATCGTCAGCTGATGCCGCGATCCAGAACCGCTGCCAAAGCTGCAGGAAGGGCAGGAGGATCATCTTCACCTCGAAAAGCCCAAGCAGATGGACGAGACCAGAGATATGGTCCGCGTCGAAATGCGACAGCGCGACAAAATCGAGTTTGGGCTTCGACCCAGGCGCAGCGTTGCGCGCGGTGCATAGAGCATCCAGCTCGCTCTCGAACTGCGCTGCCGCGGTTACGCTGCCGCAATCATAGATCCAGGTGAAGGGCTGGCGGCGCCCCTGCTGCAATGCGCCCGAGTGAAGCATGCCCTGTCCCACAGGGTGGAAGCGATACTCGACCAACCATGCATCCTCAAAGAAGGTAAGCGGTCGCTGGACAGCACGGTCAGGTTAGCTTGACAGCTTGAAGTTCCACGGTAGCAGGTCGTCGATGCCGCTTTGCGGATGGCCGTTGGCGATCTCGGTCAGGGTGGTCTTGAGGTAGGCGAAGGGCTCGATGCCGTTGATCTTGCATGTCTCGATCAGCGAGGCGATGCGGCCCCAGGCGATGCCGCCTTCATCGTGGCCGGCGAAGAGCGCATTTTTCCGATTGAGGGTTATGGGGCGGATTAGATTTTCGACCCTGTTGGAGTCGATCTCGATGCGCCCGTCGGTCAGGAAGGTTTGCAGCCCGTCCCAGTGGTTGTGGATGTAGGTCAGCTTTTCGCCCAGCCGGGATTTGCTGGAGATCTTGCAGCGTTGTGCCTGAAGCCAATCCCCGAAGGCCGCCACCAACGGCGCGGTGCGGGCTTGGCGGGCGGACAGGCGCTGACCGGGCGAGATGCCGCGGATATCGGCCTCGACGACGTAGAGTTCGGCGATGCGACGCAGGCCTTCAGCGGCGATCTCTGATCCGTCGCGGTCGAAGACTTCCTTCAGCTTGCGCCGGGCGTGCGCCCAGCAGTGAGCCACCCGAATGGGCGCTCCGCCCTTGCGCGAGGCTTTAGTCAGCCGGTTATAACCAGTGTAGCCATCGATCTGCAGGATGCCGTCGAATCCGGTCAGGAAGGTTTCGGCATTCTCGCCCGCGCGACCGGGGGCGTAGAAGTAGACCACGCCGGGCGGATCCTCGCCGCCCCACGGTCGGTCATCGCGCGCCAGTGCCCAGAGATATCCGATCTTTGTCGTCCCGCGCCCCGGGTCCAGCACCGGGGCCGTCGTTTCGTCCATGAACAGCTTTCCGGACCGTTTGAGATGCTCGGCCAGGCGGTCGACCACTGGCTTCAGATGGAACGCAGCCTTGCCCACCCAATCAGCCAGCACAGCGCGGTGCAGATCAAGTCCCGCCCGCGCCAGGATCTGGCTCTGGCGATATAATGGCAGGTGATCGGCATACTTGCTGACCAAGACATGGGCGAGGGTCGCCTCTGTTGGCAAACCGCCCATGATCAGATGGCTGGGTGCTGGGGCCTGCGTAACCCCGTCGGTGCAGATCCGACAGGCGTATTTCGGGCGCACCGTGACGATCACGCGCAACTGGGCAGGCACGATGTCCAGCCGCTCCGAACGGTCTTCGCCGATCCGGTGCATGACGCCACAGCCGCAGGGGCAGATCAGGCTGTCAGGCTCTATGACCTCTTCGATGCGCGGCAATGCGGCAGGCAGGTTGCCAATGGTGCGCTTCGGTGCGGGTCTGGTCGCTCCATCGCCCGTTTTGGCGGCACGGGTTTCCTTTTCCGCCTCAACCTCGGCCAGCGCAATGGACAGGTCCTCGAATGCCAGCTGCCGCTCATCCTCAGACAGCTTTTCCGACCGCTTGCCATGCAAGGCGTGGTTCAGTTCGGCGATCAGATGCTCTTGCCGCCGGGTGATTTCCGTCAGCGCCGCCACCGTTTCCATCAGTGCCAGAACTGCCGCGCGTTGCGCGGAAGGGATGGAGGAAAGGTCAATGACAGGAGCGGTTTGCATAGGCCAGAGCTACCACAAAGCTCCAGTAAAAACATGCAAAACCAATCGGTTGATTCACTCTGCCGCAGCTGGCGGGCGTGCCTCCAGTGCCTTGACCTTGCGCCAATCAAGCCCCGCAAACAGCGCCTCGAACTGGGCATGGTTCAGCGCAATCACTCCGTCTTTGATGGCGGGCCAGGTGAAGGTCGTATCCTCCAGTCGCTTGTAGGCCATCACCAAACCCGTGCCGTCCCAATACAAAAGCTTCAGCCTGTCCGCCCTACGCGAGCGGAACACAAAGACCGTCCCAGTGAAGGGATCCTTGTGCAGCACCGACGATACAATTGCCGCCAACCCGTCATGGCCTTTCCTGAAGTCCACAGGCTGCGTCGAGACCAGAACCCGCACCCGGTTGGAGGGGAACATCATGACGACGCCCCGATCGCCCGCACAATCTCGGCAACTCTTGTGCCTGACGTGCCACTATCCAGCCGGATCGTCACTTGCCCGACGGCAATCTCGATGTGTCCCAAGATCTGCGCTTCTGACTTGCTCGGCTGATCTGAACGCACCGGCACAGGGGGCACATTCTCCTCCGACAGCACAAGCGGCGCGAAACAGAAGCCATCGTCCGCCATCGCAGGCAAAACCAGCCTCCCATCCCGCGCCCGGCCACGCCATTCCGACAAATGGTTCGCCCGAAGCCCATACCGCGCAGCAACCGCGTTCACCGTCACGCCAGGCTTCAAACTTTCCGAAACGATCTGCGCCTTCACCTCGTCAGGCCACCGCTTCTGGCCATTGGCCCGTATCTCCACCCCGTAGTCCCTGAGAAACTCCACCGTCGTCGCCATCGCGAAACTCCCCCGCCAATTCTGTCAGATGCGGAGTCGCAGGTCAGGCGGAAACTGGGAAGGTGCGGTCCAGGAAACGCTTACCAAAGAAGCCCTGATCGCCGCAATAATGCCAAAAATAGGAGTGGGGAGGATATGTACTCCAGCCGTCGAGAAAGGCTTGCAACTCCGCGCGGGTCGCGGGCGGTGGCAGGGAGGATCGATTGGCCGACCGCAGCTCTAAGATTTCTCTAGGATTGAAGTCGTGCCCGGGCTGACTGAAAAAAGCGTGGATCTGCTGATCCTTCAGTCCGGCATCGATCATCGCCAGAATGAGTCGGACGTCACGGCGGCAGATGTTTAACGGGCCGGTTCGCACCAAGCCGTTGAGACGCAGAGCGGAAGGGAAGGTGTTCAATGGCCGTCTCGTTCTATGATGATGTCGCGTTCTGCCGATAACGCGCAGAAGTATGCGTTTTCGACGATTTAAGCGTGCGATCCCTCTCCCAGAGGGCCTTCGTCAGGTGCTGGGTCCGAGGAAGGGTCGGATTCGGCCCTCTGTGGACCTTCAGCAAGAGTTGTTCAAACGGCGGCTTCGCCGCACTTTCTACAACAGAAACTTTACGGCTCCGCTCTCGGATCAGTCAGCAGCAGATATTGTGCTACACGCAAGAAGCGCAAAATTGACTCACAAGCCCAAGGCAAGCAAAAGCCAACCTTTCAGACTTCCAAGCAACACCGCCAGTTTGCCCCAGTATGGTAGCGCAAGAACTGCGGCGGGAATCGTGGCAGCGGCAACGACACCAAGAGCCGTACCGAATGACTTGCAGAAAGCTTCGACCGTCGTGTCAATTTTGCCTGTAATCCAGCCAACCGCCTTTCTGAGAAACGATGCCTTTTGAGCCACAACCTCAACATTGGGCTCATCCGAGGCAAGTTGTGCTTCAATCGCCCCAATGCTCTCAGTAGCTTCTTCGAGTTCTTCCCCTTGAAGTTCAAACTCTTGAGGTGGGTGGTTGTGGCCGATCCCTCCATGTGAAGCAGGCTTGGGCAGGTCGTCTTTCAGAGCGGCAATTTGTTCCAGGACTGCTGCGCGTGTAGCCTTCTCTTCCTCGCTACCGAGTCCCGCTCCTTGGCTTTCGCTGGCGATCTCTTTGAGTGCTTCAAATGAGAATTTATCCTGCGCATAGTCTTCTGCAACCGCGTCCTCATAGAAGTCGATGCTGTCTGGATGCCGATGCGAAGGAGCCCAATCGAACAGGCCATCGCTTTGAATTTTCTCAACGGCCACAAGAATAGCATCTTCCGGCACCACGTCTTCGAAATTCTCCCGAAGCTCTTCCTCCGCCGAATACGGCCCGCCCTTGATGTAGAGATAGCCACCCTCGCGGCCATTGTATGGAGTTTCGTTGGCAGGGTCTTCGTAGAAATAGTGAAACCAGTCCACCAAGTATTTCACCACCGTGGCCTTGGTCATTGCCTTCGTCCATTCGGGGTTGTTCTTAAACCTATCTCGAAGGTTTGCCGGGTACTCGTCGTCAAACTCGGGCTCATGTTCAAGGCCGTAATCAAAGTCTTGGATAACCCGATGCATGCCGACGTTTGTTTCCTTAAAGTTCTCCGCACCAGCCGGATACTCCGAAATTGTCCAGCGCAAATCACCTAATTCGTCATGTTCGATCAAGGCTTCATAGATCGTTTCGGGCCCCATACCTCGGTCGTCACCACCCACTGGCTCCCAGTCCAATTCATCATCGTAAATTTCGAATTGTTCGCCGGAGTCGTGATGCTCAATTATGGCGGTCCCCCGAGCGTAAATGATCACAGCTAGGCCTCTGACTATCTGAATACTACCCACCCGCTTGTACTACGCGATCCGCGGGTGGCTCCACCTGAATTTGCATCGTCGCCAACCTTCACAACAAGTCGGACCTATGAAACTCTTGCCCCGAACTTCCGCTTTTCCTCCCTAGGCTGCCGGTACGGGCCTCGCGCCTCGACCGGCCGCTTCCCGCACCTTACGTTGCCGAGAGTGAGAGCCGTGCCGGTTTTCCGTTGACGGGTTGAGGCTCGGGAGAGTGGCTCCCGGCGCCCGTCGCGGGAGATTAACGATGGGTGTTGTGGAAGTTCTGGACCCGGCCGCACCGGCGCGGGTTGGTGGTTGGAAAGTGGATGTCAGCCGGGGTGAACGGAACGGGCGCGTGTCGTCCGAATGGTTCAACCGGCCCGATGATGAGCGGTATCTGTCGCTCGACGATCTCTGGGCATCCGTAAAGGGCCGGTCCGAGCGCAGCCGGAGCCGGGTCGTGCAGACGGCCGACATCCGGGTCGAGGCCGCGCGCGACAGTGCAGAGCGTTTACATCTCATGCTGCCGAAGGCGCAAGAGCCGGTCGCGCCCACACATTGGGCCTTCGGCCAGCTTGCCAGCATCGTCGGCGCCCCGGCCTCTTACCTGCGACAGCTGCCCGCGCCGCTGGCGGGGATCAACCTGCAATACGGCCTGACCAACCACCGTGCCGAGCAGGTGAAGACCTTTGAGACGGAAGATGGTCGCACCGAACTGCGCGCCGTGACCGGCCCAGACTATGGCCGCATCCACGATCATGAGCTGGTCGAGGCGGTGCAGCGCATCGCGGGTAACGGCACCGGCGACACGCGCTGGAAGGTGCCCGGCGTGCTCGACTGGTCGACCGGGGTCTACAACCCCGATGTCGAGATCAGTCGTGACACGACCACGCTCTATGCCTCGGACCGCGATGTCTTCCTGTTCCTGGTCGACGATCACAATCCGATCGAAGCTGGCAGGCTGCCGGATGGCTCCCCTGATCTCTACTTCCGGGGCTTTTATTGCTGGAATTCCGAGGTCGGGGCGAAGACCCTTGGCATGGCAAGCTTCTACCTGCGGGCAGTTTGCCAGAACCGCAACCTCTGGGGCGTCGAAGATTTCCAGGAGATCACCATCCGCCACTCGAAATACGCCGCCTCTCGCTTTGCCCATGAGGCGGCCCCGGCGCTGACGCGGTTTGCCAATTCCTCGCCGCAGGGCTTTGTGAACGGCATCAAGGCCGCGCGGCAGCAGATCGTGGCGCGGACGGACGAGGACCGGGATGACTTCCTGCGGAAACGCGGCTTCTCCAAGGCTGAATCCGGCAAGATCATTGAGAAGGTGCTGATGGAAGAGGGCCGCCCGCCCGAGAGTATCTTCGATTTCGTGCAGGGCATCACGCGGCTTGCACGCGACAAGACCCAGCAGGATGCGCGCCTCGACATGGAGGGGCGCGCCAAGAAGCTTCTCGACCGGGTCGGCTGAGGCAGGGTGGGGCGCCTAGCGGGCGCCCCACTGAAATCGTCGCGATGAGCCCAATTCGGTCATCTCACTTGTCAGGATTGTCGCCTTGCGATAATCTTCATCGTATAGGCTCGGCCCACGCCTCCCCCCTCCAACCGGGGAAGTATCACACATACGGGGTATCTGGATCATCGAACCATCTGTTCGAGCGTTCGCATAAGGAGGGGTTGCGTTTCTGGCTCGGAATGGAGGTTCTTCAATGCGGCTATCCGCCCCGGTCTACCAGTTGAAACGTCGCGCCAAACTCTTGGCGCGGGACGAAAAAATGACGCTGCACGAAGCGCTAGATCGCATCGCGCACGAAGAAGGTTTTGCAGCGTGGAGCCTGCTTTCTTCCCGTTTGGCGATGAACCCGCCGTCAAAAGCAATCCTGTCCCGGCTTGCGGACGGTGACTTGCTGCTACTAGGCTCCCGCCCCGGACAGGGCAAAACCATGCTGGGGCTTCAGCTTCTGCTTGATGCCGTGCGCGCCAACAGAAGAGCAGTTTTCTTCAGCTTGGAATACACCGAACGGGACACAAGGGAACGCATCCGTTTA